>NZ_JBYTBE010000041.1:0-45945 GCF_058788955.1 Roseateles sp. FW301-B2 | reverse complement strand
GACTGGGTGGGCGGGCGCTACTCGCTGTGGTCGGTGATCGGTCTGCCGATCGCGATCGCCATCGGCGCCGAGCACTTCCGCGCCATGCTGGCCGGCGCCTGGGCCATGGATGAGCATTTCCGTGCCGCGCCGCTGCGCCAGAACCTGCCGGTGCTGCTGGGCCTGCTCGACATCTGGTATCGCAACTTCCATGGTTTCACGAGCCGCAGCGTGGCGCCTTACCACCAGGGCCTGAAGCGCCTGCCCGCCTATCTGCAGCAGCTCGAGATGGAGAGCAACGGCAAGGGCGTGGACCGCGAGGGTCAGGCCTTGCCCTATGGCACCAGCCCGGTGGTCTGGGGCGAGGCCGGCACCAATGGCCAGCATGCCTACTTCCAGATGCTGCACCAGGGCACGGACGTCATCCCGGTCGAGTTCATCGCGGTGAAGACGCCCACGCATGGCCCGCAGGTGACGGGCGAGCTGGCCGAGCGTCTGGCCGACCAGCATGTCAAGCTGCTGGCCAACTGCCTGGCGCAGTCGCAGGCGCTGATGCAGGGCAAGTCGGTCGAGGAGGCGCTGCACGAGCGCGCGCCCACGGCGTCCAAGTCACTCGGCGTGCTGACGGTGGCGCGCCATCGCAGCTTCCCAGGCAACCGGCCCAGCACGACCTTGCTGCTGGAGACACTCAACCCGCGCTCGCTGGGCGCGCTGATCGCGCTCTACGAGCACCGCGTGTTCGTGAGCGGCGCGCTGTGGGGCATCAACAGCTTCGACCAATGGGGCGTCGAGTTGGGCAAGGCCCTGTGCAGCAGCCTGTTGCCGCGTCTGGGCAGCGGTGATGTGGCGGGCCTGGATGCCTCGACCGCGGGGCTGCTGCAGAAGTTGCGCGCATGAACATCGTGTTCGACTTTGGCGGTGTGGTGTTCCGCTGGCACCCGCCCAGCTTCCTGGCGCGTGTCTGGCCGCATCGCGTGCCCGACCTGGCCGCTGCCGAGGCCGCTGCAGCGGCCTTCTTCGAGAACTACGGCGGCGACTGGGGCGCCTTCGACCAGGGGCTGATCGATGCGCCGACGGTGGTGCGGCGCATTGCGGCGCGCACCGGCTGGCCCGAGGCCGAGGTGGCCGCGGTGGTGGCGGCGGTGCCCGATGAATTGCAGGCCTTGCCCGGCACGGTGGCGCTGATCCAGGAACTCAAGGCCGCCGGTCATCGGCTCTTCTATCTCTCCAACATGCCCGAGCCCTATGCCGAGCACCTGGAACGCGCGCATCCGCTGTGGCAGTGGTTCGAGGGCGGCGTGTTCTCGGGGCGGGTGAAGCATTCCAAGCCGCGCGAGGAAATCTATCGCATCGCCGAGCAACGCTTCGGCGTGGCGCCGCAGAGCCTGCTGTTCCTGGACGATCACCCCGCCAACATCACGGCCGCGAAGGCGCGCGGCTGGCAGGCGCTGTTGTTCAGCAACGCCGAGGCGCTGCGGCCGGAGTTGCGCGCGCTGAAGCTGCTCTAGCCCCCGGGCTAGTGAGGGAGGTCCTGGTCCTCGGTGGGCGGCGCCGCCTGCACGCGGAAGGATTCGCTGGCCCAGGCACCCAGGTCATGCTCGCGGCAGCGCTCGCTGCAGAAGGGGCGCCAGCGGTTGCTGGGCGCAAAGACGCTGTCGCCGCCGCAGCTGGGGCAGGGCACGATGCGCGGCTTGTCGCTCTTCGGTTCCATCACGCTGCTCCTCAGGCGCACAGGGTCAGCTCGAAGCTGGCATCCTGCTGGGCGAGCTTGAGGCGGCCCTCCTCGTCCTGACGCATCAGCCGGATCGAGATCATCAGGCGGTGGCCGCTGATCTCGGGGATCAGGCCCAGGCTGGGGTCGAGGCGCATGCGTAGCAGGTGGTAGCTGCGCCCCTGGGGCAGGCTTTGCTGGAACTGGCCGGCTTGCGCCGCCACCTTGTGCGGGGCACCGGAATCGCGCAGCAGGCCCAGCAGCACCTGCAGGGCCTCGGCCAGCGGCATCAGGGACTGCGTCCATTGCATCAGATCGTTGCGGCGACGCGCCGGCAGGAACTGCTGCCAGGTGTAGTAGGCCGGCAGATCGAACTCGCAGGTGCCGCCGGGGATGCTGATGCGGCTGCGTATGCTCATCAGCCACTCGTTGGTGGTGAGGGCATGGCCGGCCTTGCCGGAGAGCTGGTTCAGATTGGCGAAGGCGCGGTCGATGCGGGCGATCACCTCGTCGAGCACGCTTTCAGCGATCGCCGGGTTGCCGCGGTAGCCGTTGAGCTGGGCCTTGTGCCGCTCCAATTCCTTGAGCAGGTCGGACTTCAGGTCGGCGCGCGAGGCCACGTCCATGATCTCGAAGATCGTGACCAGGGCGAAGTGATGGTCCAGTGCCGTTTCGCGCGAGATCAACTTCCCCAGGCGATCGAACAGATGTTCCAGACGCAGCATCGTGCGGATGCTTTCGTTGAACGGGTATTCGTATAAGACCAAGGCGGCCATTCCTCGTCGATCAGCGTTGTGGCAAGAGGCACCCATTGCGCCTCTTGGCCCGATGGGTCGATTGTTTCACAGCCAGGCGCGCGAGCCCCAAGAAAACGCTAGGGGCTAGCCCCGGCGCCAATGCGCGGCGAGGCTCAATACATGTGCACGCAGCGCTTCCGCGCTGATGCCGTCGTTGTAGAGCACCGCGTCGGCGACGGCGCGGCGGGCGGTGCGGCTGGCCTGCTGCGCGATCACCGCCAGCACCGCCTCGCGCTGCCAGCCCGAGCGCTGCATGACGCGTTCGACCTGCGTTTGCTCCTCGCAATCCACCACCAGCACGCGCTGCACGCGTGACCGCCAGCGGCCCGACTCGACTAGCAGCGGTACGTCGAAGACCAGCAACTCGGCCGCGCTGGCCTCGGCCCGGCGCGTGGTCTCGGCGCTGATCATGGGGTGGAGGATGGCTTCGAGCCGGCGCTTGGCTTGCTCATCCCGGAAGGCCAGGGCGCGCATGTGGTTACGGTCGAGTGCGCCGTCCGGGCCGGCAGCTTGGGCACCGAAGGCCTGCACGATGGCCGGCATGGCGGCACCGCCCGCCGCCGTCAAGGCGCGCGAGATGGCATCGGTGTCGATGACGTCGGCGCCCGCCTCGGCCCAGGCGCTCGCCACCGTGCTCTTGCCGCTGCCGATGCCACCGGTCAGGCCGATGCGCAACGCGCGCCCGGCCATCAGGCCCAGCCCAGCCACCCCAGCACGCGTGCCTGGCCGGCGAACAGCACCACCAGGCCGGCGCCCGCGAGGAAGGGGCCGAAGGGCACATAGCGACCCTCGCGCAGTTTGGCATTCAGCTTCATGGCGATGCCGACCGCTGCGCCGATCACCGACGCGCCCAGCACGATGGGCAGGATCATCTGCCAGCCCAGCCAGGCACCCAGCGCTGCCAGCAGCTTGAAGTCCCCGTAGCCCATGCCTTCCTTGCCGGTGGTGAGCTTGAACAGCCAGTAGACCGACCAGAGCGACAGATAACCCACCAGGGCGCCGGTCAGCGCGGCCTGCAGGGGAATGGTCCAGCCCAGCAAGGCCACCAGCAGGCCAGCCCAGAGCAGGGGCTGGTTGATGGTATCGGGCAGCAGGGTGGTGTCCCAGTCGATCGCTGCCAATGCCAGCAGGGCGGCAGCGAAGGCGCACCAGAGCAGGGTGCTGGGCTCGGGGCCGAGATGCCACGACAGTCCGGCAAACATCAGCCCGGTAAGCAGCTCGATGAAGGGGTAGCGCGCCGAGATCGGCGCGAGGCAGGCCGAGCAGCGCCCGCGCAGCATGGCGTAACCCAACAGCGGGATGTTCTCGTGCCACTTCAGTTGGTGCCCGCAGTGAGGGCAGCGCGAGCGCGGCATGGCGATGCCCAGTGCGGGGAGCTGCTCAAGCTTGGTGGCCAGTGCAGCGCTGGCCTTGGCCAGTGCGCCGGCCTCGGCCTTGCCCAGTTGCGCGCCCTGCAGCAGCGCCTCCTCATCGCTCAATTGAGCGGCCGCGTCAGTGAGCCATTGGCGCTCCATCATGCGGGGCAGGCGGTGCACCACGACGTTGAGAAAGCTGCCGATGCACAGGCCCAGCACGCCCAGGACCCAGGGTGACAGCAGCCATTGGAGTTCCGTTGTTGCCGCCATTCCTCAGACCACCTGACCCAGCTTGAAGATGGGCAGATACATCGCGACCACGATGCCGCCAATGACCGTGCCGAGAAACACGATGATGAATGGTTCCATCAGGCTGGAGAGCGCCTTCACGGCCTCGTCCACCTCGTCCTCGTAGAACTCCGCCGCCTTGCTCAGCATGTGATCCAGCGAGCCCGATTCCTCGCCGATGGCAGCCATTTGCAGCACCATGCTCGGGAAGATCCCGGTGGTCTGCATCGAGGTGGTGAGCGCCGAGCCGGTGGACACGTCGCGCTGGATCTTCTCGGTGGCCTCGACGAACACCGCATTGCCCGAGGCGCCTCCCACCGAATCCAGCGCCTCGACCAGCGGAACGCCGGCGGCGAACATGGTTGCCAACGTGCGCGTCCAGCGTGCGATGGCGGACTTGTAAAGCAGATCCCCG
Organism: Roseateles sp. FW301-B2; assembly: GCF_058788955.1. NCBI lineage: Bacteria > Pseudomonadati > Pseudomonadota > Betaproteobacteria > Burkholderiales > Sphaerotilaceae > Roseateles > Roseateles sp. FW301-B2. Next base: position 41,400 of record NZ_JBYTBE010000041.1, on the reverse strand, counting down.
AACACGGGGATCTTGAGCAGCAGTCGATCCATGGTCTTCTGCATCTTCTCGGAGCGTTTCCACGATTGGATGAAGAAGTAGATGCCGCCACCAAGCCCGCCAAAGACGGCCCACCAATACGCCACGAAGAACTCCGACATGGCAATCACCACGAGGGTCGGTCCAGGCAGGTCGGCACCGAAGGACTTGAAGACGTCCTTGAACGCCGGCACCACAAAGATCATGATCACGGCGGTGACCACAAAGGCCACCACCATCACTGCGATCGGGTAGGTCAGCGCCGACTTGATCTTGTTCTTCAGCGCGACGGTCTTTTCCTGGTAAATCGCCAGGCGATCGAGCAGGGCTTCCAGGATGCCGCCGGTTTCGCCCGCTTCCACCAGATTGCAGTACAGGGCGTCGAAGTACATCGGATGCTTGCGAAACGAGGCGGACAGGCTGGTACCGGTCTCCACGTCCTGCTTGATGTCGGTGAGCAAGCGCGTCAGTTTGGGGTTGGGGCTGCCCCGCGCCACGATCTCGAAAGACTGCAGCAGCGGCACGCCAGCGCGCATCATGGTGGCGAGCTGGCGCGTGAATACGGCGATGTCCTTCTGCTTGATATTGCTGCCGCCCGCGGTACGGCGCTTCTTGACCTTGCTGACCAGAATGCCTTGACGACGTAGGGTGGCGCTGACCATGGCCTCGCCCCCGGCGCGCAACTCGCCGCGCACGACCTTGCCGTTCCTGTCTTTGCCTTCCCACTCGTAGATGGCCTCATTGGCCGGCTTGGCGCTGGAATTGGTCGCCATAACACCTCCTGGGATTGCACCCACAGTTTTTGTCGGGGCCCGATGGGCCCTTATTCATTGGTCGCCGCCAACACCTCTTCGAGCGTCGTGACGCCGGCACGCACCTTCACGAGGCCGGACTGGCGCAGGTCGCGCACGCCCTCGGATTGCGCCTGCGCGGCGATGTCCATGGAGGTGCCTTCCGAGAGAATGATGCGCTGAATGGCCTCGGTGATGGGCATCACCTGGTAGAGGCCGACGCGGCCGCGGTAGCCGTTGTTGCAACTCGAGCAGCCCACCGCGCGATAGGGCTTCCAGCTGCCATCCAGATCGGTCTCGGCATAGCCGGCACGCAGCAGTGCCTCGCGCGGAAACTCCGCCAAGGTCTTGCAGTTCTCGCACAAGCGCCTGGCCAGACGCTGTGCGGTGATGAGCAGCACGCTGGAGGCGATGTTGAAGGGTGCCACACCCATATTGAGCAAGCGTGTGAGCGTGGTCGGCGCGTCGTTGGTGTGCAGGGTGGACATCACCATGTGGCCCGTTTGCGCCGCCTTGATGGCAATGTCGGCGGTCTCGAGATCGCGGATCTCACCCACCATGATGATGTCGGGATCCTGGCGCAAGAAGGACTTCAGCGCTGCGGCGAAGGTCAGTCCGGCCTTATCGTTCACGTTCACCTGGTTGATGCCGGGCAGGTTGATTTCGGCAGGATCTTCGACCGTCGAGATGTTCACGCCCGGTTGGTTCAGGATGTTTAGGCAGGTGTAGAGCGAGACCGTCTTGCCCGAACCCGTCGGGCCGGTGACCAGCACCATGCCATAGGGGCGCGAGATGCAGGCCAGCAGCCGATCCTTCTCGATCTTCTCGTAACCCAGCGCCTCGATACCCAACTTGGCCGAGGACGGATCCAGAATCCGGATCACGATCTTCTCGCCGAACAAGGTGGGCAGCGTGCTGATGCGGAAGTCGATCGCCTTGGCGCCGAACTTCAGCTTCATGCGCCCGTCTTGCGGCACGCGGCGCTCGGCAATGTCCAGCCTCGACAGCACCTTGATGCGCGAGGCCAGCTTGTCCTTGATCGCAATGGGCGGCTGCGTGATCTCGCGCAATTCACCGTCCACGCGGAACCGCACCCGGTAGTGGTACTCGTAGGGCTCGAAGTGCAAGTCCGAGGCGCGCAGATTGATGGCATCCACCAGCATCTTCTGCAGGAAGCGCACCACCGGTGCGTCCTCCACGTCGGCCATGTCCTGCGCTTCTTGCTGCGTCGGCCCTTCCTCTTCGGCAATGTCGAAGTCGAAATCCCCGCCGGCAATGCTCTCCAGGGCCTCCGCGGCGCTGGTCGCCGAGCCTTGCAGAATCTTGGTGATCTTGTCGTACTCGACGATCACCCACTCGGGCGACAGCTGGGTGGCGAACTTGATGCGTTCGACGACTTCGGGCTCGGTCGGGTCGGCACCGCCGATGAAAAGGCGGTTGCCGCGGCGGCCGAGCACGAGAACCTGGTATTGCTGAGCCAGCTTGTTGTCGATGATGTTCTGCGGCAGGCGCTGGGCATCTACCGCGTTCAAGTCCATCAGTGGCACAGCCAGCGCCGTCGCCAGCGTATGCGCCAAGTCGGCCGAGGAGATCGCGCCCGACGCGATCACGGCGCTCACGAAGCTGGTCTTCTTCTCCTTGGATTGCCGTACCAGATCCTCTGCGGCCTTGGCCTGCAGCTTGCCCACGTGCACCAACACGCGAGCAACGCCCGAGAGGGCGGAATGGGGCGGGTCAGCCAGGGTTGTATCCACGTGCCGTGATTCGCTGTGCTCGGTAGTCGGAGGCGAGAGGCGCACCGGGTGCGCGCTTACTCAGCAATGGCCACACTGTATACCCACCATGCAAGGGGGCAATCGGTGGAAATGTGTGTAAGCGCACGGAATGCGCGCACGGCCTTTGCCAGTGATGCTGATTTGCATCATGGCGCCAAGGCTGGGAATGGAAATTGAGAAGATCTGGTCGGGGTGAGAGGATTCGAACCTCCGGCCTCTACGTCCCGAACGTAGCGCTCTACCAGGCTAAGCTACACCCCGATTTGTTCCGACTGCTCCGCTGCTGCGGAGTGTCGTCACTGTCTTCTTGATCGCTCAGAACGAGCGGTCGATTGACTGAACGGCGAATTCTAGCAGAGCTTCTCGCCATTTGTTAAGTGGTAATGCATTTAAGCATTGTTGCGCGAGTGCTGCCTCGGCACGCGCCGCGTCGCGCGTGGCGTCAAGGGCGCCGGTGCGTCGCACGATGGCCACGATGTCGGCCAGGCGTGCGACCTCGCCCTGCTCGATGGCATGGCGTATCAGATCACGTTCCTCGGCACTGCTGCGGTTCATGGCGATCAGCAGCGGCAGCGTGGGTTTGCCTTCACGCAGGTCGTCGCCAATGTTTTTGCCCAGCGCCTGGGTGTCGCCCTCGTAGTCGAGTACGTCGTCGATGAGCTGGAAGGCAGTGCCGAGTGCACGGCCATAGCCGGCGCATGCGTCTTCGATCTCCGGCGTGCTGTTGGCCAGCACGGCGCCCAAGCGCGCACTTGCTTCGAACAGCTTGGCGGTCTTGAAGCGGATGACGCGCAGATAACTCTCGACACTGATGTCCGGGTCGTGCATGTTCATCAATTGCAGGACCTCGCCCTCGGCGATCACATTGGTCGCGTCTGCGAGCACCTCCAGCACGCGCAGGCTGTTGGCCGAGACCATCATCTGGAAGGCGCGCGAATACAGGAAGTCCCCCACCAGCACGCTGGCGGCATTGCCGAACAGGGCGTTGGCCGTCTGCTTGCCGCGCCGCAACGACGACTCGTCGACGACGTCGTCGTGCAGCAGGGTCGCGGTGTGGATGAACTCCACCACGGCGGCAAGTTCAAAGCGCTCGTGCTGGGTATAGCCAAGCGCGTTGGCGAATAGCAGTACCAGCTTTGGCCGCATGCGCTTGCCGCCGGCATGCACGATGTAGCCGGCAATCTGATTGATCAGGGCGACATCGGAGGTGAGGCGGCGCGCAATCACGGCATCCACCTCGCGCATTTCCGCGTTCAGCGCGGCCAGAACCTCAGCAACAGGGGACGAGGCAGACAGGTCTTGCACTCTCAGCTCACTTTGGGGCGAAGCTGTCATTATAGGAAGCTCGTGGGAGGCCCAAGTTCGCTGCGGCCGCGCGGCGCGGCGCGCCTCAGACAAGCCGGTAATGCCGCTTGATTCAGGGTTAACGCTTGTGCTACACTCGCGGGCTCTGCGCTCAGGTCATGGGCGTAGTCAAGGCTTGCCGTCAATCATTGGCGGCGAGTGGTTTCACTGAAAGGGCTGATATGTACGCGGTCATAAAAACCGGCGGCAAGCAATACAAAGTTGCTGCTGGCGAAAAGATCAAGGTAGAACAGATTGCTGCGGATGTTGGCCAAGAGATTGTGATCGACCAGGTTCTGGCCGTCGGAAACGGCGCTGAACTCAAGGTTGGCACTCCCTTGGTTGCTGGCGCAAGCGTCAAGGCCACTGTTGTGGCACAGGGCAAGCACGACAAGGTGCGCATCTTCAAGCTGCGTCGTCGCAAGCACTACAAGAAGAGCCAGGGCCATCGCCAAACGTATACCGAGCTGGAAATCAGCGCGGTGAATGGCTAATCCGGCTTTCGCCAACAGTTCAAGGAGTTAATCCATGGCACAGAAAAAGGGCGGCGGTTCCACACGAAACGGCCGCGATTCCAAACCGAAGATGCTGGGTGTGAAGGTCTATGGCGGCCAGACCATCTCTGCAGGTTCCATCATCGTGCGTCAGCGCGGTACCAAGTTCCACGCCGGCACGAACGTCGGCATGGGCAAGGACCACACGCTGTTCGCGCTGATCGACGGTCAGGTCTCGTTCGCCGTCAAGGGCGAAAAGAGCCGTTCGACGGTCATCGTCACGCCGGTCTAAGTTTTTCGGACCAGCGGTCGCGGTGGGGTGGCAGCAGCCGGCCACACCGTGCAGCAACAGCCCCGGCTCAGTCCGGGGCTTTTGTTTTTCTACGGCTGCATCGAGTCGGGCTCTTTGAGGGGCCTGGCTTACCATAGCCCCGCCCGGGCTCAAGGGATCTGACATGAAGTTCGTAGACGAAGCCACTATCGATGTTGTGGCCGGCAATGGTGGTGCCGGCTGTGCGAGCTTTCGCCGCGAGAAGTTCATTCCCTTTGGCGGACCGGACGGTGGCGACGGTGGTCGGGGTGGCAGCGTGTTTGCCGTTGGCGACCTGAACCTCAATACCCTGATCGATTACCGCTACGCGCGCCGCCACGAGGCGCGCAATGGCGAGGCGGGGCGAGGCTCCGATCAGTACGGCGCCGCGGCCGACGACATCGTGCTGCGCATGCCGGTGGGCACCATCATCAAGGACCTCGAGACCGATACGGTGATCGCCGAGTTGCTGGAGCCGGGCGAGAAGATTCTCATTGCCAAGGGCGGTGACGGTGGCTTTGGCAATCTGCACTTCAAGAGCAGCACGAACCGTGCGCCGCGCCAGAAGACGCCCGGTTGGCCCGGCGAAGCCAAGAAGCTCAAGCTTGAGCTGCGCGTGCTGGCCGATGTGGGGTTGCTGGGCCAGCCCAATGCCGGCAAGTCGACGCTGATCTCGGCGGTCTCCAACGCCCGGCCCAAGATTGCCGACTACCCGTTCACGACCCTGCACCCCAACCTCGGCGTCGTGCGTGTCGGGCCCGAGAAGAGTTTTGTGGTGGCCGATATCCCCGGCCTGATCGAGGGCGCCGCCGAAGGTGCCGGCCTGGGTCACCAATTCCTGCGCCACCTGCAGCGCACGCGACTGCTGCTGCATGTGGTCGACCTGGCACCGTTCGATCCGGCCGTGGATCCGGTGGCCGAGGCCAAGGCCATCGTGGGCGAGTTGAAGAAGTACGACCAGGCCCTGTACGACAAGCCGCGCTGGCTGGTGCTCAACAAGCTGGACATGGTGCCGGCGGAGGAGCGTGCCGCGCGCGTGAAGGACTTCGTCAAGCGCTACAAGTGGAAGGGTCCGGTGTTTGAAATCTCCGCCCTGACGCGCGAAGGCTGCCAGCCCTTGATCCATGCGATCTATGAGCATGTGGCCGAGGCCCAGCGCGTGCATGTGGAAGTCGACCCGCGCTTCACGCCTGTGGAGGGCGGCGAGCAGGAGCAGGCATGAGCCAGGGGCCGCTGAAGAATGCGCGCCGCATCGTCGTCAAGGTAGGTTCCAGCCTGGTGACGAACGAGGGGCGCGGCGTCGATGCCGAGGCGATCGGCAACTGGTGCCGTCAACTCGCTGCCTTGGCGGCGCAGGGGCGTGAGCTGGTGATGGTGTCCAGCGGTGCGATTGCCGAAGGCATGAAGCGCCTGGGCTGGGTGACGCGGCCCAAGGAAGTGCATGAACTGCAGGCGGCCGCGGCCGTCGGCCAGATGGGCTTGGCGCAGATGTACGAGAGCAAGCTGCGCGAGCAGGGCATGGGCAGTGCGCAGGTGCTGCTCACGCATGCCGACCTGGCCGATCGCGAACGCTATCTGAATGCGCGTTCCACCCTGCTGACGCTGCTGCAGCACCGTGTGCTGCCGGTCATCAACGAGAACGACACCGTCGTCAACGACGAAATCAAGTTCGGCGACAACGACACCCTGGGTGCGCTGGTCGCCAACCTGGTGGAGGCCGATGCCCTGGTGATCCTGACCGATCAGCGCGGCCTGTACTCTGCCGATCCACGTAAGGATCCGGCCGCGCGCTTCATCGATGAAGCGATTGCCGGCACGCCCGAGCTGGAGCAGATGGCCGGTGGTGCCGGCTCCAGCATTGGCCGCGGCGGCATGATCACCAAGATCCTGGCCGCCAAGCGTGCCGCTGGCAGTGGCGCCAACACCGTGATCGCCTGGGGGCGTGAGCCGGATGTGCTGTTGCGGCTGGCCGCGGGCGAAGCCATCGGCACGGCGCTGCTGGCCAGCACGCAAAAGCTCGCGGCGCGCAAGCAATGGATGGTTGACCATCTGCAGATGCGCGGCGCCGTGCTCGTCGATGCTGGCGCCGCCGCCAAGCTGCGCGACGAGGGCAAGAGCCTCTTGCCGATCGGCGTCTACGAGGTGCAGGGCGAATTCCATCGCGGCGATGTGATCGCCGTGAGGGATGCCAGCGGCGCCGAGCTGGCGCGTGGGCTCACCAACTATTCAAGTGCCGAGGCGCGCCTGATTGCGCGTAAGCCCTCGTTCGAGATCGAGGGCGTGCTCGGCTATGCGGCCGAGCCCGAACTCATCCACCGCGACAACCTGGTGCTGCGCTAAGCCGGATCTTTGGGCGTCTCGCCGGCGTCCTCGGGGGCGTGCTGCTCATGCTCACCGGCAGCGTCATGCGGCCCGCGCCCGCCTTCGCCGCGATGCTGCGGGCGCATGCCGGCGCGCAGGTAGCGGTTGTGGTGGTTCATGCGTGGCAGGAAGCGCGCCAGCTCGGTCAGCGCCATCTGGTAGACGCCGCGCTTGAACTCGATCACCGCCTCCAGCGGAACCCAGTACTCGTTCCAGCGCCAGGCATCGAACTCGGGGTGGTCGGTGGCGCGCAGATTCATGTCGCTGTCGCGGCCCATCAACTGCAGCAGAAACCAGATCTGCTTTTGCCCGCGGTAATGTCCGCGCGCGTCGCGCCGTATGAAGTGCTCGGGCACTTCGTAGCGCAGCCAGTCGCGTGTGCGCGCAATGATGCGCACATGCTCGGCCCTCAGCCCCACCTCTTCATGGAGCTCTCTGAACATCGCCTGCTCGGGCGTTTCGCCATGCTTGATGCCCCCTTGCGGGAACTGCCAGGAATGGGTGCGGATGCGCTTACCCCAGAACACTTCGTTCCTGTGGTTGAGCAGGATGATGCCGACGTTGGGCCGGAAGCCTTCACGGTCGAGCATAATCAACCTCAAATCTATAGTTGGTTTGATTATTGCATTGGGCCCACGGTCCTGCATGATCCTCGCTTACCCTCAGACCCCCGTGCGTTCAGACCTGACCCTGGATGCGCCCACACCTCAGTCCCGTTCCGATGAAAGCCTCCCAGTTCTTCATTTCCACGCTCAAAGAAGCGCCCGCCGATGCCGAGGTGGTGAGCCACAAGCTGATGATGCGCGCCGGCATGATCAAGCGCCTGGGGGCCGGTATCTACAACTACATGCCCATGGGGCTGCGTGTGATCCGCAAGGTCGAGGCCATCATCCGCGAGGAGATGAACCGCGCCGGCGCGGTGGAGCTGCTGATGCCGGTGGTGCAGCCGGCCGAGCTGTGGCAGGAGACCGGGCGTTTCGACAAGATGGGCCCCGAGCTGCTGCGCGTGAAGGATCGCCATGACCGCGACTTCATCATCCAGCCGACTTCCGAAGAGGTGATCACCGATATCGCCCGGCAGGAACTGCGCAGCTACAAGCAGCTGCCCAAGAATTTCTATCACATCCAGACCAAGTTCCGTGACGAGCGCCGGCCGCGCTTCGGCATCATGCGCGGCCGCGAGTTCACCATGAAGGACGCTTACTCCTTCGATCGCGATGTCGCCTCCGCCGGGCGCAGCTACGAGAACATGTACGGCGCCTACTGCAAGATCTTCGATCGCCTCGGCCTGCAGTACCGCGCCGTCGCCGCCGATACCGGCGCCATTGGCGGTGATCGTTCCCACGAATTCCAGGTGATCGCCGATACCGGCGAAGACGCCATCGTCTACTGCCCGAGCAGCGATTTCGCCGCCAACATCGAGCTGGCCGAGGCCGTGGCCCTGCTGGACGCGCGCGGCACGGCCGCACAGGCGCTGGTGAAGACGCCGACCCCGGGCAAGGCCACTTGCGAGGACGTGGCGGCGCTGCTGGGCCTGCCGCTGACGCAGACCGTCAAGTCCCTGGTGCTCGCCACCGACGAGCTCGATGAGCAGGGCGTCATCGTCAAGTCCACCGTCTGGCTGCTGCTGGTGCGTGGCGATCACGAGCTCAACGAGGTCAAGGCGGGCAAGGTCGAAGGGCTGAAGGGAGGCTTCCGCTTCGCCAGCGTGGCCGAGATCGACGACCACTTCGGCTGCAAGCCGGGCTATCTGGGCCCGATCGGTCTGAAGAAGCCGGTCAAGATCGTGGCCGACCGCACCGTGGCCCAGATGTCGGACTTCGTCTGTGGCGCCAATGAGGCCGACTTCCACTACACCGGTGCCAACTGGGCGCGTGACCTGCCCGAGCCCGACCTGGTGGCCGACATCCGCAACGTCGTGGTGGGCGATCCCTCGCCGGACGGCAAGGGCGTGCTGGCGATCCAGCGTGGTATCGAGGTGGGCCATGTGTTCTATCTGGGCACCAAGTACTCAGCCGCGATGAACGCCAATTTCCTGGACGAGAACGGCAAGCCCCAGCCGATGGAGATGGGCTGCTACGGCATCGGCGTGACCCGCATCCTGGGCGCCGCCATCGAGCAGAACCACGATGCGCGCGGCATCATCTGGCCGGATGCGATCGCGCCCTTCACCGTGGTGCTGTGCCCGATCGGCATGGACCGCAGCGAGGAAGTGAAGCTGGCGGCCGAGCGCCTGCACGACGAGTTGCAAGCCCTTGGCGTCGATGTGCTGCTGGATGATCGCGGCGAGCGCCCCGGTGCCATGTTTGCCGACTGGGAGCTGGTGGGCGTGCCGCATCGCGTGGTGCTGTCCGATCGTGGCCTCAAGGAAGGCCAGGTCGAGTACCAGGGCCGCCGTGACGCCGAGGCTACCAAGCTGGCGCTGGCCGAGGTGCTGGCCCATCTGAAGGGCAAGCTCAAGCTTTGAAGCGTCGCGGCCTGTTCTTCGCAGCGCTGGCGGGGCTGGCGCTGCCCGGTCGTGGCTGGGCCGGCGCACAGATCGAGGAGCCGCTGCAGGACCAGGTGCGCTCGGCGCTCTCCTCGGCGATCGCCAACAGCGCGCCGCCCAAGCCACGCTTCGATTCCACCGATACCCGTCTGGCCTATCTGCGCTGGCTGGGCGTGATGAGCGAGCGCCTGAAGAGCCGCAAGAGCGAGGCGCTCACCCGCATCGAGTTCCTTGAGACCGTCTGGTACGAGGCCAAGCGGGCCGGGCTGGAGCCCGCCCTGGTGCTGGGCCTGGTGGAAGTGGAAAGCGGTTTCCGCAAATACGCCATCAGCGTGGCCGGCGCGCGCGGCTATATGCAGGTGATGCCCTTCTGGGCCAAGTCCATCGGCGATGGCCAGGCCTCCAGGCTGTTCCATATGCAGACCAATCTGCGCTTTGGCTGCGTGATCCTGCGCCACTACCTGGACCGCGAACAGGGCGATATGTTCCTCGCCCTGGGCCGCTACAACGGCAGCCGCGGCCGGCCCGAATATCCGAATGCGGTGTTCGCCAACCGGCGCAAATGGCTGCTGCCGGAGGAGCGCTGATCAGCGCAGGCCCTGCCAGCTCTTGGGCGTGGCGCCCACCAGGCCGGCCAGTTCCAGCACCCGCTCGGCACTCTCGTTGACCATCTCGGCGATGCTTTGCGGGTGGTGATAGAAGGCCGGCAGGGGCGGAAAGATGATGCCGCCCATCTCGGTGACCGCCGTCATATTGCGCAGATGCGCCAGGTTGAAGGGTGTCTCGCGCACCATCAGGATGAGGCGGCGGCGTTCCTTCAGGGTGACGTCGGCCGCGCGCGTCAGCAGGTTGTCGCCAAAGCCATGCGCGATGGCGGCCAGGCTCTTCATCGAGCAGGGCGCCACCACCATGGCGGTGCTGGCAAAGCTGCCGCTGGCCACACAGGCGCCCACATCGCCGGGCGCGTAAGCCGCATCCGCTTCGCGCTCCAGCGCGTCGCGGCTCAGCCCCAGCTCATGATGGGCATTCAGCACCCCGGCCGGGGTGAGTATCAGATGGGTCTCCGCGCCCAGCTCGCGCGCGCGCTGCAGCAGCCGCAAGCCATAGGCCGCGCCGGTGGCGCCCGTGATGCCGACAACCAGGCGTTGCCGCATGCCTCAGGCCTGCTGGCCCAGCATCTGCTGCAGCTCGCCGGCCTCGTACATCTCCATCATGATGTCCGATCCGCCCACGAACTCGCCGTTCACGTACAGCTGCGGAATGGTGGGCCAGCTGGCGTAGTCCTTGATACCCTGGCGCACTTCCTCGTCTTCCAGCACGTTGAAGGTCTTCAGGTCATTGACGCCGCAGGCCTTGAGGATCTGGATGGCGCGGCCGGAGAAGCCGCACATCGGAAACTGGGCCGTGCCCTTCATGAACAGCACCACGCGGTTGCTCTTCACCAGGCTGTCAATGCGTTGTTGAACGTCGCTCATGTCGTCTAGTCCTTGCAGGGTTGGAGGGCGCTGCGGCCGCGGATAAAAAAACAATGGCCGCGCATGGCGGCCATTATCGGCGAGGGGCAATGCCCGGACGCGCGGCGTGGGCGGATGCTGGCTCAATAGCTGTATGACAGGCCCAGCTGCAGCACCGGCTTGTAGCGCATGTCGCGCAGCAGATCTTCCACCGCCTGGGCGCTGCTCTGGCCCAGACGGAAGCCGCCATAGCCGCCACCCACCAGCCCCAGGTCGGCACTGAAACCCCAGCCGCCACGCAAGGAGTGCCCTGTATAGCCGATGCCTAGATAGGACAGCGAGGCGCTCGGATCGCCGCGCTCGGCGCCCGACAGCATGCTGACGCTGCGTTGCCCCAACGCGAAATTCTGGCTCTGCAGCGCGGCGCTCTGACCCAGTGCCAGGCCCGAACTGCTTTGTGAGAGCGACAGTGGCCCCATCAGCAGACCGCCGGTGGCGCGCAGGCCGCCCTGGATGCCATGGCCGAGGCCCGAACCGGTGAGGTAGTAGTCGCCCAGCAGATTGGCGCTCAGCAGGCGCGAGCCGCCGCTGCGCAGCGGTTCGGCCAGCAGGCCGATGTTGACGTCCTGGCTGCTCAACTGGATGCGGGCCTGCCAGCGTCCCAGGCCCTGGGGCTCCAGCTTGAGCCCGTTGTCGGCCCAGGCGCTGTGGGCGGCACACAGTCCCGCAACAGCCATCAAGAGCCCCGCCAGATGAGTGCGTGAAACTCGAGCTATGACCCGCATGACGATCTCCCGGTGCGTGGAGGAGGGTGCGCATTGCGTGCGCCCTCGGAGCTTGATGCTACGCCCCGGCCCGGCCCTTGTGCAGCGCAAATTGCACGGTGTTGGGCTTTCTGTTGCGGGCTTGCCCAGGCGCGGTCTCAGCCCGGCCAGCGGCCCCCGCTGGCACGTTGCTGCTCACCCAGGTCGCGCCGGCAATCGACGTCGGCAAACCCGGCCGCCTGTAGCGCGGCCGCGACGGCCGGGGCCTGGTCGTAGCCATGCTCCAGCAGCAGATGGCCACCCGGTCGCAGATGCCTCGGTGCGCCCTGGGCCAGGCGGGCCAGGTCGGCCAGGCCATCGCCACCCGGTGTCAGCGCCGCCAGCGGCTCGTGCCGCAGCGCCCGCAGATGCGGGTCATCGCCGGCGATATAGGGCGGGTTGCTGACGATCAGGTCGAAGCGCTGCCCGGCGAAGGGCTCCCACCAACTGCCCAAATGGAACTGCACGGCCAGCCCCAGCTGCTGCGCATTCGCCGCCGCGACGGCCAGGGCCGCGGGGCTGCGGTCCGAGGCATGCAGCTCGGCGCGGGGGCAGCGGTGCTTGATGGCCAGCGCGATCGCGCCACTGCCGGTGCCCAGGTCCAGCACCCGCGGGGTGGCCAGGCTGCTGGCCTGCAGCAGCTCCAATGCCCAGTCCACCAGCAGCTCGGTGTCGGGGCGCGGCACCAGCGTGGCGGGGCTGACCTGCAGGCGCAGGCCATGGAATTCCTTTTCGCCCGCCAGATAGGCCAGCGGCACGTCATCGAGGCGCTGCGCCAGCCAATCCGCAAAGCGTGCGCTCAAGGCCGGCGGCACGGTCGCGTCGTCATGGGCGATCAGCCAGGAGCGATCGCGCTGCAGCAGCTGCGCCAGCAGCAGCTGGGCTTCCAGGCGCTCCAGGCCGGCCGCGCGGGCCTGCGCCAGGGCCTCGGCGACGGTCATGCCCGGCCTTCCAAGGTGGCCAGCTGCTCGGCGGCCTGGGCCTGTTGCAGGCCCTGCACCACGTCGCCCAGATCTCCGTCCATGATGGCGCCCAGCTTGTAGAGCGTCAGGTTGATGCGGTGGTCGGTGAGCCGGCCCTGCGGAAAGTTGTAGGTGCGGATGCGGTCGCTGCGGTCGCCGCTGCCGATCAGGCTCTTGCGCGTGGCGGCCTCCTTGGCGGCGCGCTCGTTCTTGTCCTTGTCGCGCAGGCGGGCGGCCAGCACGGCCATGGCCTTGGCCTTGTTGCGGTGCTGGCTGCGGTCGTCCTGACATTCGGCCACCAGGCCGGTGGGCAGGTGGGTGATGCGGATCGCGCTGTCAGTCTTGTTGACGTGCTGGCCGCCGGCGCCGCTGGCGCGGAAGGTGTCGATGCGCAGCTCGGCCGGGTTGAGCTGGATTTCCTCGGCCTCGTCGGGTTCCGGCATCACCGCCACGGTGCAGGCGCTGGTATGGATGCGCCCCTGCGACTCGGTGGCCGGCACGCGTTGCACGCGATGCCCGCCCGATTCGAACTTGAGCCGGCCGTAGACCGAGGGGCCTTCGATGCGCAGCACCAGTTCCTTGTAGCCACCCAGATCGGATTCATTGGCCGAGAGGATTTCGGTGCGCCAGCCCTGGCTCTCCGCGAAGCGCATGTACATGCGCGCGAGATCGCCCGCGAACAGCGCCGATTCATCGCCACCGGCGCCGGCGCGGATTTCCAGAAAGGCCGGACGCTCGTCATCCGGATCGCGCGGCAGCAGGGACAGCTGGAGTTCTTCGTGCAGGCGCGCGATATCGGCCTCGGCGCCGCCGATTTCCTCGCGCGCCATCTCGGCCATCTCGGGGTCGGACAGCAGTTCGCGTGCGGCGATCAGGTCGCGCTCGCGCTGCAGATAGGTCTGGTAGCGCGTCACCAGGTCCGAGACTTCGGACTGTTCCTTGGTGAGGGCGCGGTAGCGCTTCATGTCGGCGGCGATAGAGCCGTCGGCCAGGGTGGAATCGAGTTCGTGCAGTCGGAAGCCAAGGCGTTCGAACTGCTGGCGCAGGGAGTCTTTCATGGGAGCGTCAGGGGGGCTGGAGCACGATGGCCGCGCCCAGCATGCGGGCGCGGGGTTGCGGGCTGGTGCAGCGCCGCTAATGCTCGGCCGGGTCGCGGGTGCTCTTGCGCAGGAACAGGCGCGAGACGGTATGCGCCAGGGCCACGCGCTGTTCGCCGTCGGCGGCGTGCAACTCGGCCAAGGTGCCATGCAGCATCTTCTGGGTGAGGCCGCGCGAGAGTGCTTCCAGCACCGCCTCGACGTCCTCGCCGCGCGCCAGCAGCTTGCGGGCGCGCTGGATCTCGAGGGCGCGCCAGTCATCGGTCTGGGCATTCAGGGCCTGGATCAGCGGCACGGTGTGGCGCTGGCCCAGCCAGTGCACAAAGCTCTGCACGCCGTTCTCGATGATGGCCTCGGCCTGTTCGACGGCGGCTTGGCGCTTTTCGCCGGCAGATTGCACCAGCTGCGCCAGATCGTCGACGGTGTAGAGATACACGTCGTCCAACTGGGCAACTTCCTGCTCGATGTCGCGCGGCACGGCCAGATCGACCATGAACATGGGCTTGCGCTTGCGCTTCTTCAGCGCCCGCTCCACCGCGCCCAGGCCGATCAGCGGCAGGCTGCTGGCGGTGCAGGAAATCACCGCATCGAACTCATGCAGGCGGTCGGGCAGGTCCGACAAGCGCATCGCCTCGGCACCCAGATGGCCGGCCAGCTTCTCGCCGCGCTCCAGCGTGCGGTTCGCCACCGCCATGGCCTTGGGGTTCTTTGCCGCGAAATGGGTGGCCACCAGTTCGATCATTTCGCCGGCGCCCACGTAGAGCACCTTGATCGCGCTGAGATCCTCGAACAGCTGGGCTGCCAGGCGCACCGAGGCGGCCGCCATGCTGATGGAGTGGGCGCCGATCTCGGTGGAGCTGCGCACTTCCTTGGCCACCGAGAAGCTGCGCTGAAACAGCTGGTGCAAGGTGGTGCCCAGGGTGCCGGCCTGGTCGGCCTCGCGCACCGCCTGCTTCATCTGGCCCAGGATCTGCGGCTCGCCCAGCACCATTGAATCCAGGCCGCTGGCCACGCGGAAGGCGTGGCGCGCCGCGGCGCTGCCCTCCATCACATAGGCATGGTCCATCAGCGCCGAACTGCCCACGCCGCCCACCTCGGCCAGCCAGGCCACCGTGGGTTGCACCAGGGCCGGGCTGCCGGCCACATAGAGCTCGGTGCGGTTGCAGGTCGAGAGCATGGCCGCCTCGGGCGTGGCCTTGCGGGGGGCATGGGCCTGCACCTGGTCGCGGAAACCGAGCAGGGTGGGCGCCAATTGCTCCAGCGAGAACGCGAAACGTCCGCGCAGGTCCAGGGGCGCGGAGTTGTGGTTCAGGCCGAGAGCGAAGACCGTCATGGGGCGATTATAAAATTTGAGCCGAATCTTTGCGGGCGGCCGGGGCCGGCTTTCCGCTCTCGAACTTGATGCGCATCAAGTTTGCCTGTTTTTCAGAACCGTTGGGCACACCGTGAACCTCGTCGACGCCCTCGGGCACCTGGTCAATCTGTTCGCGCCCGCCTGGGGCGTGGCCGCCCTGATGGCGCTGGCGATCAAGCTCGTCTGGCGGCGCGAGCATCATGCCCTGGCCTGGCGCCGCCTGCTGCTGTGGGGTGGCTTGGGCGGTAGCCTGGCGGTGCTGGTGGCGCTGGCCTGGCTGGCACGCGACGGCACTATGCTGGGCTACGGCCTGACGCTGCTGGGTGTGGTGTTGCCTCAATGGTGGCTGACGCTCAAGCCTGGATCCAGGCGTTAGGGGCCGCGCCCAATTCGGCCTGCAGGGGCACCTCGGCGCGCAGCGAATGCGCGAAGGCCTGGCTGATCTGCACATCGATCAGCTGATTCATCAGGCGCGGGTGACCCTTGAAGTTGACGATGCGGTTGCACTCGGTGCGCCCCATCAGTTCGCTGGCGTCCTTGCGGGCGTTGCCCGAAACCAGAATGCGTTGCGTCGTGCCCACCATGCGCTGGCTGATCGCCAGCGTGTTGGCCTCGATCACGGCCTGCAACTCCTGCAGGCGCCTGACCTTGGTCTCATACGGCGTGCTGTCCTCCAGGTTCGCCGCCGGTGTGCCCGGGCGGGGGCTGAAGATGAAGCTGAAGGAGGCGTCGAAGCCCACGTCGTCGACCAGCTTCATCAGCTTGGCATGGTCGTCCTCGGTCTCGCCCGGGAAGCCGACGATGAAGTCGCTGGCGATGCGGATGTCGGGCCGGATGGCGCGCAGCTTGCGGATCGTGCTCTTGAACTCCAGCGCCGTGTAGCCGCGCTTCATCGCCATCAGGATGCGGTCGCTGCCATGTTGCACCGGCAGATGCAGATGGTTCACCAGCTGAGGCACCTTTCCATAGGCCTCGATGAGGCGCTGGCTGAATTCATTCGGATGGCTGGTGGTGAAGCGCAGGCGCTCGATGCCGGGGATCTCGGCGCAGTACTCGAGCAGCAGGGCCAGGTCGGCGTATTCGCCGGTGTCCCCCATCTTGCCCCGGTAGGCGTTGACGTTCTGCCCCAGCAGATTGAATTCCTTCACGCCCTGGTCGGCGAGGCCGGCGATCTCGGTCAGCACGTCCTCGAAGGGGCGCGACATTTCCTCGCCGCGGGTGTAGGGCACCACGCAGTACGAGCAGTACTTGGAGCAGCCCTCCATGATGGAGACGAAGGCGCTGCCGCCATCGACCTTGGCGGGCGGCAGATTGTCGAACTTCTCGATCTCGGGGAAGCTGATGTCCACCTGCGGGCGCGCCTGCTCACGGCGTGCGGCCAGCATGGCGGGCAGGCGGTGCAGGGTCTGCGGGCCGAACACCACGTCCACATAGGGCGCGCGCTCGATGATGGCCGCGCCTTCCTGGCTGGCCACGCAACCGCCCACGCCGATCATCACGCCCTTGGCCTTCAGATGCTTGACGCGGCCCAGGTCAGAGAACACCTTCTCCTGTGCCTTCTCGCGCACCGAGCAGGTGTTGAAGAGGATCAGGTCGGCCTGTTCAACGTCGTTGGTGGGCTCGTAGCCTTCGGCGGCGCCCATCACATCGGCCATCTTGTCCGAGTCGTACTCGTTCATCTGGCAGCCAAAGGTCTTGATGAATACTTTTTTCGTCGTGCTCATGGCATTGCTCCGACCGGGCGGGGCGACGCGCGCGCCCGCCGGGCCTGGTGAATCAGTGGCGGATCAGGGCTTGGACCAGACCTGCGCGGCGCGGTCAAACTGCCAGCTGGCAGCCTCTTGGGGCGTGCGGGGCCAGGTCTTGTTGGCCAGCTCGGCCTCGTTGAGGACCCACAGGTCCATCAGCAGGCCCGAGATGTCCACGGTGTAATGCACCACCAGCTTTTGCCCGACCAGGGCGGCCGACATCTGCAGCAGGTTCTCGGTGCCGCGGATGCGGCTGCCGGGTGCCAAGCGCGCTGGCTGGCCGTTCAGCAGCACGTCGGGCGGCTGCAGCACCGTCAGCTCGCCGCGCAAGGCTTGGGCGGGAAACTGGCGATGGACTTGCGCATGAGCCGAGAGGCTCATCGTTGCGGCCGCCAGGGCGGCAAGTACACAGCGGTACATGGTATGTGTCCAGTGGCTGCGGAGGTCAGCAATGCTAACCAGAAAAGACAACGGCCCGGGAAACTTTGCTTTTGAAGGCGGGTTCCTCGGGCCGTCTGTGCCCGACCGTGAGGTCGGGTGTCGGTGTTTTGGTGGCGCTTCAGGGATTCGAACCCCGGACCTGCGGATTATGATTCCGTCGCTCTAACCGGCTGAGCTAAAGCGCCTCAAGCCCGCCATTGTAGCCAGGTTTTCGAGGACAATGCAAGCACTCGCGCAAGGGTCACAAAAAATATCTGTTCGCGCCGGGTTCCAGCTCGTCCAAGAGCGCACCGAAAGCAGCATTCATGTTCAGTTTCTTCAAGAAGAAGTTTGGCGCCACACCCGCTCAGGAGCCGGTTCCGGTGCCAGTGCCGCCGGCGAGTTCCGCGGCACCCGACCTGGTGGCGCCAGCCGCTGCGCCGCAATCCGACCCGCCGGTCGTGGCCGAAGCCGCGCCGCGCAAGAGCTGGCTGGAGAAACTCAAGCAGGGGCTGCGCAAGACGGGCTCCAGCATCGCCCAGGTCTTTACCGGCACGCAGATCGACGACGCGCTGTATGAGGAACTGGAGGCGGCGCTGCTGATGGCCGATGCGGGCGTGAAGGCCACCGAGTTCCTGCTCGAGGACCTGAAGCGGCGCGTCAAGGAGGCCAAGGCCACCGAGCCCTCGGCCGTGCGCGGCTTGCTGATCGAGTCGCTGACCGAGCTGCTCAAGCCGCTGGAAAAGGCGCTCAGCGTTGGCGAGCATCAGCCCACCGTGGTGATGGTGGTGGGTGTGAATGGCGCCGGCAAGACCACCAGCATCGGCAAGCTGACGCGCCATCTGGCGGACGCCGAACAGAAGGTGCTGCTGGCCGCGGCCGACACCTTCCGCGCCGCGGCGCGCGAGCAACTCTCGGTATGGGCCGATCGCACGCGGGTGGAGATCGTCAGCCAGGAGGGGGGCGATCCGTCGGCGGTGACCTTCGATGCGGTGGTGGCCGGCCGCGCGCGTGGCTGCGATGTGGTGATTGCCGACACCGCCGGCCGCCTGCCCACCCAGCTGCATCTGATGGAAGAGCTGAAGAAGATACGCCGCGTGATCGGCAAGGCCCAGGCCGAGGCACCGCACGAGGTGCTGCTGGTGGTGGATGGCAATACCGGCCAGAACGCGCTGACCCAGGTGAAGGCCTTCGACGATGCGCTGGGCCTCACCGGCCTGATCGTCACCAAGCTCGACGGCACGGCCAAGGGCGGGGTGCTGGCGGCGATTGCGCGCGAGCGGCCCATCCCCGTGTACTTCATCGGCGTGGGCGAGAAGCTGGAAGACCTGCAGACCTTCAGCGCGCGCGAGTTCGCGCAGGCGCTGCTGGAGTGAGGCCGGCGGGGCTCAGCCCATGCCGCCCATGCCCTTGAGCCCCTTCATCCCGCCCATCTTCTTCATCATCTTCATCAGGCCGCCGCCGCTCATCTTCTTCATCATGCCCTGCATCTGGTCGAACTGATTCAGCAGGCGGTTGACGTCCTGGATCTGTACGCCGGCGCCGGCGGCGATGCGGCGCTTGCGGCTGGCCTTGCTCTTACCGTCCATCAATAGGGCGGGTTGGCGGCGCTCCTTGGCCGTCATGGCATTCAGGATGCCTTCCATGCGCTTCATGTCGCGCTCGGCGCGGTCCATGTCGGCCTGACCCGCCTTGGCAGCCATTTGCGTGGGCAGCTTGTCCATCAGGCTGGAGAGGCCGCCCATCTTCTTCATCGACGAGATCTGCGCGAGGAAGTCGTTGAGGTCGAAACCGCTGCCGCTCTTGAGCTTGCCGGCCAGCTTCTCGGCCGCCGCCAGGTCCACGCCCTTGCTGACCTCTTCCACCAGGGCCACGATGTCGCCCATGCCCAGCACGCGGCCGGCATGGCGCTCGCCGTCGAACACCTCCAGGCCGTCGATTTTTTCGGATACGCCGGCAAACTTGATCGGTGCGCCGGTGACCTGACGCACCGAGAGTGCGGCCCCGCCGCGCGAGTCGCCGTCCAGCTTGGTGAGGATCACGCCGGTGAGCGGCAAGGCCTCCTTGAAGGCCCTGGCGGTGTTGATCGCATCCTGACCCTGCATGGCGTCCACCACGAACAGGGTCTCGACCGGATTCAGCGTGGCGTGCAGCTCCTTGATCTCGGCCATCAAGGCCTCGTCGATCGCCAGGCGGCCGGCGGTGTCGACCAGCAGCACGTCGAAGTAATGCTTCTTGGCGTAGTCCAGCGCCGCCAGCGCGATCTCGCGCGGCTTCTGGTCGGGCGAGGAGGCAAACCATTCGCCTCCGGCCTGGGCGGTGACGGTCTTGAGCTGCTCGATGGCGGCGGGGCGGTAGACGTCGGCCGAGACCGTCAGCACCTTTTTCTTGCGCTTCTCGATCAGGTGCTTGGTGAGCTTGGCGGTGGTGGTGGTCTTGCCCGCCCCCTGCAGGCCGGCCATCAGGATCACCGCCGGCGGCTGGGCCGCCAGGTTGATGTCGCTGACGCCCTCGCCCATGGTGGCGGCAAGCTCCTTGTGCACGATGCCCACCAGGGCCTGGCCGGGGGAGAGCGAGCCCACCACCTCGGCGCCCAGGGCTTTTTCCTTCACCCGCGCGATGAAGTCGCGCACCACCGGCAGGGCCACGTCGGCCTCCAGCAGGGCCATGCGCACTTCGCGCAGCATGTCCTGCACATTGCTTTCGGTGATGCGGGCCTGGCCGCGCATCGTTTTCACGAGCAGGCTCAGGCGGTCGGTCAGGGTGGATGCCATGGGGGGAGGCGCCACCGGGAAGGTGGTCGCGCATAAGTACACTGTGGCGATGATTTTATCGTTCGCCACTCCAGAGTCCGTGAGCGCCTGGCTTGCGGGGCTCAGTTTGCTCTGCGCGGCCGGCTATACGGCCGCGGCTTTCACCGCCGAAACGCGCCAGCAGGGCCTGCGCGGCATGCTGGTGGCGGTGTGGGCGGTGCACCTGCTGGCGCTGCTGCTGGACATCGCCGGCATCGGCCTGCCGCAGCCCGGCGCGCGCTTCGGCTTTGCGCCGGCGCTGTCGATGACGCTGTGGCTGGTGCTGGGCGTCTATCTGGTGGAGAGCCGCTTCGTGCCGCTGCCGGGGGCGCGCCGCGTGCTGTCGGCGCTGGGGGCGGCCGTGGTGCTGCTGGCCTGGGCGTTTCCGGGCGAGAGCCGGCCGCTGGCCGCCTCGCCCTGGGCGCCGCTGCATTGGGTGATGGGGCTTGCCTCGTACGGCTTGTTCGGTGTGGCCGTGCTGCATGCCGCGATGCTGAATCGCGCGGAGCGAGAGATGCGTTCGCGCAAGGGCCAGGGCGTGGTGGCGCTGGGCATGCCCTTGCTGAGGCTCGAGCGCCTGACCTTCCAGTTCGTGGGCGCGGGCGTGACCGTGCTGTCGCTGGCCCTGCTGCTGGGCTGGTGGTTCACGCCGCATTGGCGCTGGGACCACAAGAATCTGCTGTCCGTGCTGGGCTGGCTGGTGCTGACCGGCCTGCTCACCGGCCGCCATGTGTTCGGCTGGCGCGGCCGGCGCGCCACGCGCTGGCTCTACTTCGGCGCCGCGCTGCTGCTGCTGTCCTATGCCGGCTCGCGCTTTGTGCTTGAGGTGGTGCTGCAGCGGGGAGTGGTCTGAATGTTGAAATTCCTGGTCCTGATCGCCTTGCTGGCGCTGCTGTTCTACATGCTGGGCCTGAAGCGCGCGCGGCCGCCGCAAGCCGGGCGGCGCGATGAAGCGCCTGCGCCGTCGCCGGCCCAGCCCCAGGCGATGGTGAGCTGCGCCGAGTGCGGCCTGCATCTGCCGCAGCAGGACGCCTTGCCCGGCCGCGGCGGGCAGTTCTGCAGTGCCGCGCACAGGGCGGCCTTCGAGGCGCGCAACCCGCCTCCGGCATGAGGCAAGACCTGCCCCCGGCCGATCGTCGCGGCACCGAACGCCGCCGTGCCGAGCGCCGGCGCAGCCAGCGTCGCGGCCCCGATGCCGGGGCGGACGCGCAGGCCTCGTGGTTCGGCCCCAGCCAGGGCGATACCGATTGGGGCGGGCTGGCCCATGAGGCGCCGGACGGCGCGGCCGGCGATTCGCAGTTCTTTTTCCAGCCGGCGCGCCACCTGCATGGCGATGCGAGCGGCGATGCCTTCCAGCGCCTGTATCGCGCCTTCCTCGGCGCGCGCGCGGCGCTGGGGCTGGCGCTTGCCGCGACGCAGCTGATGGCGCGCGCCTTCGGCACGCTGGCGCCCGATTGGCTGCTGGGCCTGTCGGTGGGTTATGCGGCGCAGGCGCTGGGGCTCTGGCTGTGGTCGAACTTCGTGCAGGCCGGCGCAGCGCGCCAGCTGGCGCGGCTGACGGGCTGGCAATGGCTGCTCAGCATCGGCTTTGACCTGGCCCTGTTCGGCGCCTTGCACATGCTGGACGCGGGCAGCGGCCTCAGTTTTGCCGCGCTCTTCATCATGCCGGTGCTGATGGCCGGCGTGCTGACACCACGGCTGTTTGCGCTCGCCACCGCGGCGCTGGCGACCCTGGTGCTGCTGGGGGCGGCGCTGTGGTCGCTGGCGCATGGCGTGGATGCCGGCCTGCGCCTGACCCAGGCCGGCCTGGTGGGCAGCGGCTTCTTCGTCGTCAGCCTGCTCGCCAGCGAGCTGGCCAGCCGGCTGGCGCGCGAGGAGCAATCGGCGCGCGGCAGCATGGAGCTGGCGCGCCAGCAGGCCGAGCTGAACCGGCTCGTGATCGACGAGATGCAGGAGGGCGTGCTGGTGGTGGACCGGCGCGGCCGCGTGCGTGCCGCCAACCCGGCCGCGCGGGCGCTGCTGTCGGACGGCGGCATGGTGCGCACCGCGCCGTTCCAGCTGCGCGGCGTGCTCGCCTGGGCCCCGCTGGTGGCGGCGGTGGAGCGCGCTTTTGCGGAGGGCGTCTGGCCGGAGGCCGGGCGGGACGTGCAGCTGGAATTCCATGTCGCGCTGCAGCGCAGTCTGCGCGTGCGCATGCGCTTCACGCGCCGGCGCGAGTCCGATGCCAGCGAGGACCTCTGCGTGCTCTTTGTCGAGGACAACCGCAATGTGCAGGCGCGCAGCCGCCAGGAGAAGCTGGCCGCGATGGGGCGCGTGTCGGCGGGCATCGCCCATGAGATCCGCAACCCGCTGGCGGCGATCGCCCAGGCCAATGCCCTGCTGGCCGAGGACGGCCTCGACGCGCGCAGCGCGCAGCTCACCGGCATGGTGGCTTCCAATGTGCAACGCCTCAAGCGCATCGTCGACGATGTCATGGAGGTGGCCCCCGGCGTGGTGCCCGAGCCGATGCCGGTGAATGCCAGCGAGCTGGTGGCGCAGGTCTGTCAGGACTGGGCGCGCACCAACGGCCTCGAGCTGGCGCCGCGCAGCGAGTTGCTGCGCGTGGAACTGGCCGAGCATGCCATCCAGGTCAGCTTCGAGCCCGAGCATCTGCGCCGCATCCTCGTCAATCTGCTGGACAACGGCCTGCGCCACGCGCATGAGCTGCCGGGGGCGGTGCAGGTGAGCCTGCGCGCGCAGTCCGAGCAATGGGCGGTGTTGTCGGTGCTGAGCCTGGGCGATGCCATTCCGCCGGATGTGGAGCGGCATCTGTTCGAACCCTTCTTCTCCACCCGCAGCCGCGGCTCCGGGCTGGGCCTCTATATCTGCCGCGAGCTGTGCGAGCGCTATGGCGGGCGCATCGAGTACGCCCGGCGGATCGAGCTGGAGCCGCCCGGCAATGAGTTCTCCGTCATACTCAAGCGCGTGGCCGCCCACGCCGTCCCGACATGAGCACAGCAGCACCCGCATTCAGCCTTCTGGTCGTCGACGATGAGCCCGATCTGCGCACGCTTTACGAGCTGACCCTGCTGCGCGAGGGTTATGAGCTGGAGACCGCGGGCAGCGTCGAAGACGGCCTGGCGCGCTTGAAGGCCAGGCGCTACAGCGCCGTCATCACCGATATGCGCCTGCCCGATGGCAGCGGCCTGGACATCCTGCGCTGGCTGGAGCAGCAGGGCCGCCAGGAGAAGACGCTGGTGATCACCGCCTATGGCTCGGCCGAGAACGCGGTGGAGGCGCTCAAGGCCGGCGCCTACGACTACCTCACCAAGCCGGTGGACCTGCGCCAGTTCCGCATGGTGGTGGCCTCGGCACTGGGGCGCATGCCGGCCAGCCTGCCCTCGGTCGTGCCCTCGCAGCTGCCCTCCGAGGCGGCCACCCAGGAACCGACCCTGCCGACGCCGCGCGCGCCGGCGCCGCTGCCGCGCAAGGCGGCGCCCAGCGCCCAGGCGCTGGCCGACACGCGCGCGGCCACCGCCCTGGACCGTTTGGTGGGCGACTCGCTGGCGATGCAGCAGGTGCGCGCGCTGATCGAGAAGGTGGCGCGCAGCATGGCGCCGGTGCTGCTGCATGGCGAGTCGGGCACCGGCAAGGAGCTGGTGGCGCGCGCCATCCACGATGTCAGCGCGCGTTCGGCCCAGCCCTTCATTGCGGTGAACTGCGGCGCCATTCCCGAGCAATTGCTGGAGGCCGAGTTCTTCGGCTATCGCAAGGGCGCCTTCACCGGCGCCAGCGAAGACCGCGAGGGCTTCTTCCAGGCGGCCAATGGCGGCACCCTGTTCCTGGATGAAATCGGCGACCTGCCGCTGGCCATGCAGTCCAAGCTGCTGCGTGCGTTGCAGGAGCGCTCGGTGCGGCCGGTGGGGGCGGTGGTGGAGGCGCCGGTGAATGTGCGCCTGCTCAGCGCCACCCACAAGGATCTGGCGCTGGAGGTGGGGGCGGGACGCTTCCGGCAGGACTTGTATTACCGACTGAACGTGATCCAGATCCGCGTGCCGCCGCTGCGCGAGCGCATCGAGGATCTGCGCCCCATCAGCGAGCGCGTGCTGACGCGCATTGCTCAGGATGCCGGGGTGACGCCGGTGCCGGTGCTCACCGCGGCGGCGCTGGCGCAGTTGGCGCGCTATGCCTTCCCGGGCAATGTGCGCGAACTCGAGAACCTGCTGCATCGCGCCCTGGCGCTCTCGGGCGGCGAGCGCATCGACGCCGACGACCTCGGCCTGCCCGAGTCGCTGCTGGACGATGCCGAGTTCACGCCCAGCGAGCTGGGCGGCCTGCCCGGCGAGGCGAACGCCGTGGTGGCGCCCGGCGGTGCCGAGCAGCCCTTGCCCAGCGATCTGGCGGCCTATCTGGACGAAGTGGAGCGCGGCATCCTGATACGGGCGCTGGAGCAGCACCGCAACAACCGCACCGCTGCCGGCGCCAGTATGGGCTTGTCGCTGCGCCAGATGCGTTACCGCATGGCGCGTCTGCACATCACCGTGGGTGAGAGCGATGGCAGCGAGGGGCTCTGAGTCCGGCGCGCCGGGGTGGCCAGATGGGTGGTGTGAAGGCTGGTGGCAGGCGGCCGCGCGTCTGGACTCGCCCAACTTCGGCGCGCGCCCCGAGGGCATGCCCATCGATCTGCTGGTCTTGCACAGCATCAGCCTGCCGCCGGGCGAGTATGGCGGCGATGCGATCGAGCGCCTGTTCACCAACCGGCTCGACTTCGATGCCCACCCGTATTACCAGACCATACGCGGCCTGCAGGTCTCGGCGCATTTCCTGATACGCCGCGATGGCGCGCTGCTGCAGTTCGTCTCCTGCGACCAGCGTGCCTGGCATGCCGGCGCCTCCAGCTATTGCGGGCGCGAGAACTGCAATGACTACTCCATCGGCATCGAGCTCGAAGGCCTGGAGGGCGAGCGCTTCGAGGCGGCGCAGTACGAGGCCCTGCAGGCGCTGCTCGCGGGCCTGCGCCGTGCCTACCCGATTCGCAGCGTGGTCGGGCATGAGCATGTGGCGCCGGGCCGCAAAAAAGACCCCGGCCCGGGCTTCGACTGGGCCCGGCTGCGCAGCAGCGTGGCGAGTGCCGGTCTTGAGCTGCCGATGATCTAGGGGTCTGCACCAAGGCTGGGCCGGCAGCGGGATTTCCGGCCCGCGATGAAGCGCCGCCGACGCGGTCCGCGCCGGCCCTGCGAGATCTCGCCGCGACGCTTATTTGGCGCGGCCTCGCGGCCGATTTGGCGCTGCAGGCCCGGCAAACAAAGGCCCCTGCGCGCGCAGCCCCGATGCCATCGGGCCTGGCGCTGGGCCGCAGCCACGCAGCAGCCCTTGGATGGCGGCGGGCGAGCCTTTCGCTAGCGTGTCAGGTCTTGCCCGTCAACGGGGTTCGCACGCTATTGGTAGTGCTTGAAGAGGCCTGGACCCCCAGATATAGTGTCTCTTCATGCTATCCTTCTGACTTGGGAAATCACTGACATGCCCGTCGCAGCCGCTGCCGTCAGCCCTCGAACCTTGGTGTCTGCCAAGCGTTCAGGCGATCAGGCAATGCGTGGATGGGCCCGGAATGGCGCCGCTCACTGCGGCGCTTTTTTGTCGGTGATCACCCGGTCAGCACCATCGCATGCGCCGGAACGCGCAGACCTCGTCTTGCGTTCCGTGGAGTGCCGCTTTGACCGGGCGCCTCCCAAACCATTTGAAGCCTGAAGCCCGACCGCCCGGTGGCGCGTCGTGGTTTTGCCCATTTCAGATTCGAACGAGACCAGACGAGGAAAGAAAAGCATGCAAACCGTTGTTGCCAGCACGCCTGCCGAGCACGCGCACACCGCCTCCGTGGGCGGCGGCGCACCCAAGCAATCGGCCCATTCGGCCTATGCGGCCTACCAGATCATCCGCCGCAATGGCGCGGTGGTCTCGTTCGAGCCTAGCAAGATCGCCATCGCCCTGATGAAGGCCTTCCTGGCCGTGCATGGCACGACGGGTGCGGCCTCGGCCAGCGTGCGCGAGACGGTGGACGGCCTGACCGAGGCGGTGGTGCGCGCACTGCTGCGCTCGCGCCCCAGCGGCGGCACCTTCCATATCGAGGACGTGCAGGACCATGTGGAGCTGGGCCTGATGCGCGGCGGCCACCATGAAGTGGCGCGCGCCTATGTGCTGTACCGCGAGCGCCGTTCGCAAGAGCGCCTGCGCCAGGGCGAGGTGGCGGCGCCGGTGGCCGAGGCCCAGCTGACGGTGATCGACGGCGGCGTGCGTGTGCCGCTGGACCTGGCGCGCCTGCAGGGCCTGATCGTGTCGGCCTGCGCCAATCTGGGCGCCGACGTGAAGCCCGATCCCATCCTGGCCGAGACCAAGCGCAACCTCTACGACGGCGTGCCCATCGACGAGGTCTACAAGGCCGCCATCCTGGCCGCCCGCACCCTGATCGAGAAGGACCCCGGCTACACGCGCGCCACCGCGCGCCTGCTGATGCACACCATCCGCCGCGAGATCCTCGGCGAAGAGGTCACGCATGAGCAGATGCAGGCCCGCTATGTCGACTACTTCCCCGGCTATATCAAGAAGGGCGTGCAGGCCGAGCTGCTGGACGAGCGCCTGCAGCAGTACGACCTGGTCAAGCTGGGCGCGGCCCTGAAGGCCGAGCGCGACCTGCAGTTCGATTACCTGGGTCTGCAGACCCTGTTCGATCGCTACTTCCTGCACAGCGATGGCAAGCGCATCGAGATGCCGCAGGCCTTCTTCATGCGCGTGGCGATGGGCCTGGCGCTCAACGAGATCGACCGCGAAGCGCGCGCCATCGAGTTCTACGAGGTGCTCTCGAGCTTCGACTTCATGAGCTCGACGCCCACGCTGTTCAACTCCGGCACGCGCCGCTCGCAGCTCTCCAGCTGCTACCTGACCACCGTGGCAGACGATCTGGACGGCATCTACGAGGCGCTGAAGGAAAACGCGCTGCTCTCCAAGTTCGCCGGCGGCCTGGGCAATGACTGGACCCCGGTGCGCGCGCTCGGCTCGCACATCAAGGGCACGAACGGCAAGAGCCAGGGCGTGGTGCCCTTCCTCAAGGTGGTGAACGACACCGCGGTGGCGGTGAACCAGGGCGGCAAGCGCAAGGGCGCCGTCTGCGCCTATCTGGAAAGCTGGCACCTGGACATCGAAGAGTTCCTGGAGCTGCGCAAGAACACCGGCGACGATCGCCGCCGCACCCACGACATGAACACCGCGAACTGGATCCCCGATCTGTTTATGCGCCGTGTCATGGATGGTGGCGACTGGACGCTGTTCAGCCCCTCGACCTGCCCCGACCTGCACGACCTGTTCGGCAAGGCCTTCGAGGAAGCCTATGTGGCCTACGAGGCCAAGGCCGACCGCGGCGAGATCAAGCTCTTCAAGCGCATGCCCGCCAAGGACCTGTGGCGCAAGATGCTCTCGATGCTGTTCGAGACCGGCCATCCCTGGATCACCTTCAAAGACGCCTGCAACGTGCGCTCGCCGCAGCAGCATGTGGGCGTGGTGCACTCGTCCAACCTCTGCACCGAGATCACGCTCAACACCAACGACAACGAGATCGCGGTCTGCAACCTCGGTTCGGTGAACCTGGTGCAGCACCTGAAGGACGGTCAGATCGACCACGACAAGCTGAAGAAGACGATTGCCACGGCCATGCGCATGCTGGACAACGTCATCGACATCAACTACTACGCCGTCAAGAAGGCGCGCGACTCGAACCTGCGCCACCGCCCGGTGGGTCTGGGCATCATGGGCTTCCAGGACGCGCTGTATGCGCTGCGCACGCCCTACGCCTCCGAGGCAGCCGTCGAATTCGCCGACCGCTCGATGGAAGCCGTCTGCTACTACGCCTACTGGGCCTCGACTCAGCTGGCCGAAGAGCGCGGCCGCTACTCCTCGTACCGCGGCTCGCTGTGGGATCGCGGCATCCTGCCGATCGACTCGCTGAACCTGCTGGCCGAGGCGCGCGGCGGCTATGTGGAAGTGGACCGCAGCAGCAGCATGGACTGGGATGCCCTGCGTGCGCGCATCGCCGCGCATGGCATGCGCAACAGCAATTGCGTGGCGATCGCCCCCACGGCCACCATCTCCAACATCATCGGCGTGGATGCCTCGATCGAGCCCTGCTTCGGCAACCTCTCGGTCAAGTCCAACCTCAGCGGCGAGTTCACCGTCATCAACGAATCGCTGGTGCGCGACCTGAAGAAGCTGGGTCTGTGGGACGACGTGATGGTGATGGACCTGAAGCACTTCGATGGTTCGCTGCGCCGCATCGACCGCGTGCCCGAAGAGCTCAAGGCCCTTTACGCCACCGCGTTCGAAGTCGAGACGCAGTGGTTGGTGGAAGCCGCGGCGCGCCGCCAGAAGTGGATCGACCAGGCGCAGTCGCTCAACATCTACATGGCCGGTGCCTCGGGCAAGAAGCTCGATGAGACCTACAAGCTCGCCTGGTTGCGCGGCCTGAAGACGACCTACTACCTGCGCACCATGAGCGCCTCGTCGGCCGAGAAGAGCACGGTCACGAAGTCGGGTCAGTTGAACTCGGTGTCGAACGCTGGCGGCATGAATGCAGCACCCGCAGTGGCCGCGCCGGCACCGCAGGCAGCACCTGTTGTCAGCGCGGATGCAACGCCCGCCACCGACATCAAGTTCTGCTCGATCGACGATCCGGGCTGCGAGGCTTGCCAGTAATTGAAGTGCTTGCCGCGATCGCCGAGAGGTGGTCGCGGCAAATCATGAACGCCCGCGATGCGAGTGTTCATCGATGCAAACGGCGATCGGTTGTTTTTCGAATGCATCGATGAACGCTTGAACAGCAGCACTGCAGAGCGCGCTCAGGCTGCGCAAATTCGATGCAGGCCAGCAACAGCGAAGACGCTGCGCTGTCAAGAAGTCCTTGGTGTTTGAACACAACACTCTGATAATTCACGACGATAGGAAGGCCACCATGTTGGTTTGGGAAGAAGAACTGAAGCCCACGCAAAGCGCGACTGTTAGCGCCCACACAAACGCAGCGACGAGCACTCCGCCGGTCGCGCGTGCCGAAGCCTCCGCGCAGCATTCTTCCGCCGCCTCTTCGCATGACGCCGCCAGCACGCGCCGCGTCAACGCCGCCGACAAGCGCATCATCAATGGCCAGACCGATGTGAATCAGCTGGTGCCGTTCAAGTACAAGTGGGCCTGGGAGAAGTACCTCGCCACCTGCGCGAACCACTGGATGCCGCAAGAGGTCAACATGTCGCGCGACATCGCGCTGTGGAAGGACCCGGCCGGTTTGAGCGAAGACGAGCGCCGCATCATCAAGCGCAATCTCGGCTTCTTCGTCACCGCCGATTCGCTGGCCGCCAACAACATCGTGTTGGGCACCTACCGCCACATCACCGCGCCCGAGGCCCGCCAGTTCCTGCTGCGCCAGGCCTTCGAGGAAGCGATCCACACGCACGCCTACCAGTACATCGTCGAGTCCCTGGGCCTGGACGAGAGCGAGATCTTCAACGCGTATCACGAAGTGCAGTCGATCCGGGACAAGGACGAGTTCCTGATCCCCTTCATCGACGCCATCATGGATCCGCACTTCGTCACCGGCACGCCGCAGAACGACCAGACCCTGCTGAAGAGCCTGATCGTGTTCGCCTGCCTGATGGAAGGCCTGTTCTTCTACGTCGGCTTCACGCAGATCCTGGCCATGGGTCGCCAGAACAAGATGACGGGCGCGGCCGAGCAGTACCAGTACATCCTGCGCGACGAGTCCATGCACTGCAACTTCGGCATCGACCTGATCAACCAGATCAAGTTGGAGAACCCGCATCTGTGGACGGCGGAGTTCAAGGCCGAGATCAAGGCCCTGTTCTTGAAGGCGGTGGAGCTGGAGTACCGCTATGCCGAGGACACCATGCCGCGCGGCGTGCTCGGCCTGAATGCATCGATGTTCAAGGGCTATCTGCGCTATATCGCGAACCGTCGCGCCACGCAGATCGGCCTCGAGGAGCTCTTCCCGAACGAGGAAAACCCGTTCCCCTGGATGAGCGAAATGATCGACCTGAAGAAGGAACGCAACTTCTTCGAAACCCGCGTCATCGAATACCAGTCCGGTGGCGCGCTGAGTTGGGACTGACAGGGCACCCGTGGGTACGGCGCCGAACAGTCCTTTGTTGAAAGCTCATCAATGAGATCAAGCTTTGCAAGCCCTCAACCGACCGACATAGAAGCGGCGGTGTGGGCTTGTGCCCCCATTCATCGTACTGAGGCGCTCCTCCTGGGCGACTCTCAGGCGGTGAATAACTGCACTGCGGCGGACCGGTCCGTGGCGGGCAGTGACTTTTCCACTTGATCAAGGAGAAACGAAATGGCAACTGCAAAGAAGGCGCCGGCCAAGAAGGCCGCTCCCGCGAAGAAGGCTGCTCCGGCTAAGAAGGCCGCAGCTCCGGCAAAGAAGGCCGCTCCGGCCAAGAAGGCTGCCGCACCTAAGAAGGCTGCTGCGCCTGTCAAGAAGGCTGCTGCACCGAAGAAGGCTGCTGCTCCTGCCAAGAAGGCCGCTGCACCGAAGAAGGCTGCCGCTCCTGCCAAGAAGGCCGCTGCACCCAAGAAGGCTGCCGCTCCTGCCAAGAAGGCCGCTGCGCCCAAGAAGCCGCCCGTCAAGGCTGCTGCAAAGGCCAAGCCGGCTGCCAAGGCTGCTGCAAAGCCCGCCGCCAAGCCGGCTGCGAAGAAGCCTGCCGCCAAGAAGGCTGCTGCTGCCCCTGCTCCTGCTGCCAAGCCTGCCGCTGCTCCCGCAGCCAAGACCGCACTGAGCCCGCAAGCTGCCTGGCCCTTCCCGACCGGCAACAAGCCCTGAGCTTGAACGCATGGGCCCCACGACGGGGCCTTGTGTATGAAACCCGGCCCCGGCCGGGTTTTTTTATGGGTGGAAGATTTCCACCGTATAGCCGGTGACGCGTTGCTTGCCGGTGCTGAGCACCAGTTGCAGCCCCTGCTCGGCACCGGCCGCCAGGCTGTTCTTGCCAAGGTTGAACTCTGCCGGCGAGAGTGCGCGGCGCGCCACGATGGCGCCGTTGGCGTCGGTGAGGGTCAGGTCCACCCAGGGCAGGGCGAGTTCCCAGCCGCTCTTGTTGCGCAGGCTCAGGCTCAGCTTGTAGTGATTGCCCGAGGCCGCGAGCGTCAGCGCGCTGCTTTCCACGCTGATCGCGTCGATACGCTTCCAGGGCTTGATCTCGCAGCCGAGCTGGGCGCAGGCGGCCCGCAGCTGGGGCAGGGCCTGCGGATAGATGGCGGCCGCGGCATCGCGGAAATGCCAGAGCACCTGGGCCGTCAGGCCCAGCGCCAGCAAGCTGATGCCCAGGGCCAGCGCCAGGCGCACCGGGCGGCGCTGCCAACGGGCCTGCCCTTCGGCGCGCTTGAGAAAGCTCGGCACCGGCGCCGCGGCCGGCGGCGCTGCATCGGCGGCGCTGCTGGCCGCGGCGGCCAGGCCGGGCGCCAGCACCACGTCCTGGTCGTCGGCCGGCGGCAGCAGGGGCTCGGGCGCTGGCGGCAGGCCGCGCGGCTCGGGCAGGGGGGCTTCGGGCTCCGGCTCTTCGGCCGGCTCGGGCTCCCAGTAGGGTTCGCGTCGGTCCGCGGCCGCGGCCGGCTCCTGCGCATCCCGTATCAGCTGGGGGTCAGGGCTTGCCTCGGCGGGCGCAGCGTCGGCGGCCGGTTCGGCGGCCGGTCTGCGCGCATCCGCGGGGATGACCCAGGTGGCCTGCTCGGCCGGTGCCGGGGCCTGCTCCAGCGGGGTGTGGCCGGTGGGCTCGGGCACCTGCGCCTGCGGCGGCCAGGGTGGCGGCGCCTCGCGGTCCATGTCGAAGAGCTGCTCGCGGGCGTCGAACACCTCGGCACAGCGGCCGCAACGCACCCAGCCATCGGAGACACGCAACTGATCCTGCACCACCCGGAAGATGGTGCCGCAAGCGGTACAACGGGTGGCCAGGCTCATGCGCGGATCATGCCATTACTTCACCGAGCCTCTCAGACCTGGCGCTGCGCCGTCATCAGGATCCAGCCCTCTTCGCTGTCGCTCACCTCGAGCTTGGCCCAGGGCGCATAGGCGGCCTTGAGCTCATCGGCCTGACGCTCCAGGATACCGGCCAGCACCAGGTGCGCGCCGGGGGCCAGGTGCGCGCAGAGCAGGGGCGCGAGCAGCTTCAGCGGCGAGGCCAGGATGTTGGCCAGCACCAGCGGGTACTCGCCCTTGGCGGCATCGGGCAGGGCGGCGTGCAACTGCACGTGGTTGGCTTCGGCATTGGCCAGCGATGCGGTGATGGCCGCCGGATCGATGTCCACCGCGTCGATCTGCTTGGCACCGTGCAGGGCCGCACCGATGGCGAGGATGCCCGAGCCGCAGCCGTAGTCCAGCACGCGGTCCCAGGGAGGCGCCAGGTGGGCATGCTGCGCAATCCAGCGCAGGCACATGCGCGTGGTCGGGTGCGTGCCGGTGCCGAAGGCCAGGCCCGGATCCAGGCGCATCACCTTGGTGGCCTGGGCCGGCGCCTCATGCCAGGAGGGCACGATCCAGAACTCGGGCGTGATCTCCACCGGCGCGAACTGCGATTGCGTCAGGCGCACCCAGTCCTGCTCGGCCACCGCCTGGATGGTCTGCACATGCACATCGGCAGCCCAGTCCTGCGCCAGCACCAGGGTGGCGGCCTCGGTGGCCTCGGCCTCGGTGGCGAACAGGGCCTTCACCACCGAGCGCTCCCAGCCGCCCTTGGGCGCGGGCATGCCGGGTTCGCCGAACAGGGCCTGTTCGGCGGGCGTGTCGGCATCGGCGTCTTCCACCGAGACGGCCAGCGAGTCGATCTCCATCAGCGCGTCGCTGACGACCTCGACATCGTCCTCGCGGCAGACCAGGATCAGTTCGTGCAGGGTGGCGGACATCAGCGCTTGTGCTGGGACATCCAGCCTTCCAGGTAATGGATGGAGGTGCCGCCCTCGATGAACTTGGCGTCCACCATCAGCTCGCGGTGCAGCGGGATATTGGTCTGTATGCCTTCCACCACCGTCTCCGACAGCGCGATGCGCATGCGCGCCAGCGCCTGCTCGCGTGTGTCGCCATGGGCAATGATCTTGCCGATCATGGAGTCGTAGTTGGGCGGCACGAAGTAGTTCGTGTAGGCGTGCGAATCCACGCGGATGCCGGGGCCGCCGGGCGGGTGCCACATCGTGATGCGGCCGGGCGAGGGCACGAACTTGACCGGGTCCTCCGCATTGATGCGGCACTCGATCGCGTGGCCGCGCATGGTGATGTTGCGCTGGGTGAAGGGCAGCTTCTCGCCGGCGGCGATGCGAATCTGCATCTGCACGATGTCGATGCCGGTGACCATCTCGGTGACCGGATGCTCCACCTGCACGCGCGTGTTCATCTCGATGAAGTAGAACTCGCCGTTCTCGTAGAGGAACTCGAAGGTGCCGGCACCGCGGTAGCCCATCTTGCGGCAGGCGGCCGAGCAGCGGTCGCCGATCTTCTCGATGACGCGGCGCGGGATGCCCGGTGCCGGCGCTTCCTCGATGATCTTCTGGTGGCGGCGCTGCATCGAGCAGTCGCGCTCGCCCAGCCAGACGGCGCTCTTGTGGCTGTCGGCGAGGATCTGGATTTCCACATGGCGCGGGTTCTCGAGGAACTTCTCCATATAGACCTCGGGATTGCCGAAGGCGGCGCCCGCTTCGCTGCGTGTCATCTGCAC
The DNA here is from genome assembly GCF_058788955.1 of Roseateles sp. FW301-B2. NCBI lineage: Bacteria > Pseudomonadati > Pseudomonadota > Betaproteobacteria > Burkholderiales > Sphaerotilaceae > Roseateles > Roseateles sp. FW301-B2. The sequence goes on along the minus strand of NZ_JBYTBE010000041.1, from coordinate 7,450 downwards.
CGCGTTCACCAGCGCCGCCTCGGTGTGCACCACGCGCATGCCGCGGCCACCACCACCGCCGGCCGCCTTGATGATGACCGGATAGCCCACCGAGCGGGCGATGCGGATGATTTCCTTGGGGTCGTCGGGCAGGGCGCCTTCCGAGCCGGGCACGCAGGGCACGCCGGCGCGGATCATGGCCTGCTTGGCCGAGACCTTGTCGCCCATCATGCGGATGTTTTCCGAGGTCGGGCCAATGAAGGTGAAGCCGCTGCGCTCGACGCGCTCGGCAAAGTCGGCGTTCTCGGAGAGGAAGCCGTAGCCGGGGTGGATGGCCTCGGCATCGGTGACCTCGGCGGTGGCGATGATGGCCGGCATGCTCAGATAACTCTGGGCTGAAGCGGCCGGGCCTATGCAGACGGCCTCGTCGGCCAGCTTCACATACTTGGCGTCGCGGTCGGCCTCGGAATACACCACCACCGATTTCACCCCCAGCTCGCGGCAGGCGCGCTGGATCCGGAGCGCAATCTCGCCCCGGTTCGCAATCAATATCTTCTTGAACATGGCCGGGCCTTACTCGATCACGAACAGGGCTTGACCGAATTCCACGGGTTGGCCGTTCTCGACCAGGATCTTGGTGATGGTGCCGCTCTTGTCGGCGTCGATCTCGTTCATGATCTTCATCGCCTCGATGATGCAGATCGGCTCGCCTTCCTTGATCTGCTGGCCCACCTCGGCAAAGGACTTGGCGTTCGGGCTGGAGGCGCGGTAGAAGGTGCCCACCATCGGCGACTTCACCACATGGCCGGTCTCGGCCGCGGGGGCGGGCGCGGCCACGGGCGCTGCGGCCACCGGGGCGGCAGCAGCCGCCGGCGCGGCGGCAACGGGCATGGCCTGGGCCATCGGCACCATCACCGTGCCGTCGGACTTGACGATGCGCACCTTGCCATCGGCTTCGGTGATTTCAAGTTCAGAAATGTTCGACTCGGACACCAGGTCGATCAGGGTCTTGAGCTTGCGCAGATCCATAAGGCTTACCTCCAACGGGAAGATTGATTGTTGTGCTTCTAATGCCGGCCAGGCTGGCGGCTGGCTCGATCTCAGCCCGCCGGACTGAGCTTGGCCAGCGCGTACTGCAAGGCCAGCTGATAGCCCTGGGCGCCCAGTCCGCAGATCACGCCATCGGCCAGATCTGAGAAATAACTGTGCTGCCTGAAGGCCTCGCGCTTGTGGATATTGGACAGATGCACTTCCACAAACGGCAGCGCCACCGCCGCCAGGGCGTCGCGCAGGGCGACACTGGTGTGGGTATAGGCGGCCGGATTGATGATGATGAAGCGGCATCCGTCCTGCGCCGCCGCCTGGATGCGGTCCACCAAGGCACCCTCGTGGTTGCTTTGGAAGGATTCCAGCGTGATTCCGGCTTTTGCTGCTGTCTCGACGAGATCAGTATCGATTTGCGGCAAAGTTCGCGCGCCATAGATCCCAGGCTCCCGCGTTCCGAGGAGATTGAGATTGGGGCCGTGAATCACGAGAATCTGCATCAGCGACGTGCGTAGCGGTTTAGAGCCTGGACACTAGAAGCTTGAAAGGCTGAACTTTAAGCGTTTTAGGACCAGATCCCGCCAACTAGCCAAAAATAATCTGCTTGACCAGTTTGGCGCTTTGCGGCTGACTTTCGGCAGGCCGGTGGGGCTCGCGCTAGCTAAGGCCGCGCGCCATCTGGCGCAATTCGTCCAGCTGGGTGGCGCCCAGCTTGCGCCACACCGGCTCGCCCTGCGCGTTGAAGGCCACCGAGAAGGGCAGGCCGCCCTGCGTGTTACCAAGTGTGCGTGCCAGATCGGTGCCGGTCAATCCGGCCAGGGCATTGGGGAAGTTGAGCGGCAGCTTGCTCAGGAATTCCGCCACCGGCTTGGCGGAGTCGACCGCCAGCCCCAGCACCTGCCAGTTTCCATGCTCGCCTGCGAAGCGATTGATCTCCGGCAGCTCCTTGACGCAGGGCGCGCACCAGGTGGCCCAGAAGTTCAACAGCAGGGGCTTGCCGCGCAGGCTGGCGCTGGCCAGGCCCTGGCCGTCCAGGGTCTCGAAGCGGGCGGTCCAGAAGGCGGATGCGGCGTCCGAGAGCGCCGGCTCGCCGCCGCGCTGGCGCAGCGCCGCGACGGCGCCCAGCAAGGCCGCGCCGGCACCAGCGGCGCCCAGCAACAGGGTTTGGCGGCGCTTCATTCGGCTTGCTCCAGCATCAGTTTGCGCAAAGCGGCCAGGTCGCCGCGTTCGCTGCGGCCGCGCGTGTCGCGCTTGAGGGCGCCGCGCTGGTCGTCATAGTCCAGGATGGTCATGGCAATGGTCACGCTCTCCTGCAGCGCGCGGCAGGGTGCGGCAAAGCTCAGCACCTGCACCGCCTCGCCGCGCGGCCCGGTGGTCTCGCCGGTCTCGTAGTCCACGCTCATATTGATGAGCGCAATCTCGGCGGCCTTGCTGTCGTCGCAATAGAGCTGCAGGTGGATGTTGTTGAGCCGGGTGGCGGTGCCACGCCAGACCGCGCCGCACAGATGCGGGCGGAACTCGCCCAGGCGTTCCATCCATTGCGCCGCCAGCTCGCGCAGGGCCAGCAGCTCCTGCGGCTGGGTGTCGGCGCAGAACAGCGCCAGGTAGTCGCGCACCTCGTCTTCCAGCTCGTCGTTGCTGGGCAGGGGGGCATGCTTGCCCAGGCCCAGCTGCTTGACGGCGCGACGCTTGGCGGGGCCGTACTCCAGGCCTTCTTCCACCACCAGGCGGGCGGCGGTGGCGGCGATCTCGGCGCTGACGGGATGTTGTTCCATGCTCATTCGGGTAGGGCCACGGCCGGCATGCGGGCCTCGATGGTCGCCGATCTGGCGATCACATAGGGGCTGGAGGGGCGTTTCTCGAAGCGCTTGGGCGCCGGCAGCATCACCGCCAGGCGCGCCGCCTGCCAGGCGCTGAGCTGGCCGGCATCGACACGGAAGTAGTGGCGTGCCGCCGCCTGGGCACCGAACACGCCCTCGCCCCATTCGACATTGTTCAGGTAGATCTCGAGGATGCGCTGCTTGCCCAGCAGGGCCTCCAGCAGCAGGGTCAGCACGAACTCCTGGCCCTTGCGCAGCAGATGGCGTTCACCGCTGAGGAAGAGGTTCTTGGCGAGCTGCTGGGTGATGGTGGAGCCGCCCACCACCTTGGGTGCGGGCTTGGCCGCCAGGCGTGCCGGGGCGCGGCTGCCCAGCTTGGCCAGGCGCGCTTCCTCGCGCTGGTTCTTCTCCCAGGCCTTCTCCAGCGCATCCCAGTCGACGCCGCCATGCTCGCTGAAGCCGGCATCCTCGCTAGCGATCACCGCGCGCTTGAGCTGTTTGGAGATGCGCGCATCGTCCACCCATTGCTGGCTCCACAGGATCTGGTGCTTCTCCACCGCCAGCCGCCAGGCTTCGGAGCGCTGGAAGCTGGTGGATTCGGGCGCCAGCACGTTCATCAAGGCGATGCGCGCGGCGAAATAGAGCTGCAAGGCCAGCACCGCCATGGCCAGCAGCAGCAACAGGCGTAGCAGCGACCTCATGCGCCGTTCACTTGCTTGCCAGCTGCGCGCGCAGCGCGGCCAGCACCGGCGCGGTCTCGGGCCGCACGCCGCGCCACAGCGCAAAGGCCTCGGCCGCCTGCTCGACCAGCATGCCCAGGCCGTCGCGCCCCTCGGCGCCCTGCGCTTCGGCCCAGTTCAGGAAGGGTCGGGCCGCCGCGCCATACATCATGTCCACCGCCAGGCCGCCGCTGCGCAAGACCTGACCCTGGACCGGCACGCCCGCGCCGGCCAGGCTGGCGCTGGTGCCGTTGACGAGGATGTCGAAGCCGCCGCTGCAGCCGTCCAGGGTGGTGGCGGCGAGCCGCACGCCATGTTCGGCGGCCCAGGCCTGGTGCGAGGCCACCAGGGCGGCGGCCTTGTCCAGCGTGCGGTTGGCCAGCACCAGCTCCGCCGGCCGACCGGCGATCAGGCTGCCCAGCACCCCCGCCGATGCACCGCCGGCGCCCAGCAGCAGCATGCGCCGGCCCGCCAGCGGGCGGCCGGCATTGCCTTCGATGTCGCGCGCCAGGCCCAGGCCATCGGTGTTGTCGCCCCACCAGCCCTGGCTGTCGAAGCGCAGGGTGTTGACGGCGCCGGCCAGCGCGGCGCGCGGGCTGTGCCGGCGCGCCAGCGCGAAGGCCTCGAACTTGAAGGGCACGGTGACGTTGCAGCCGCGCCCGCCCACGGCCGCGAAGGCCTCCACCGTGGGCCCGAAGGCGTCCAGCGGGCACAGCAGGCGCTCATAGACCAGCGCCTGCCCGGTCTGGGCCGCGAAGGCGGCGTGGATGAAGGGCGATTGGCTGTGGGCGACGGGATTGCCGGCCACGGCATAACGGTCGGGGCTGCTCATGGTTGTGCACTGAGGCTGGTTTCCAGCCCGTCCTCGCGGGTGAACTTGAAACGTGAGGTGATCACCAGCACCTCGGCGCCCTGGCGCATCGCGGCCGTGAAGGGGCCGAAGGGGCCGGCGGCGCGGGCGATGGCAATGGCGCGCCGATCCAGCACCGCATTGCCCGAGCCCTGCACGATGTCGGTCTCGACCACCTTGCCCTTGAAATCCACGTGGATGTTCATGGTCAGCTCGCCATACAGCTTGCGGCCCTTGTACTGCGGGAAGTCGCGCGTGCCGCGCTCCTCGATGCGGCGGCGCAGCGCGTCGTAGTACTGGGCATAGACCACCTCGCGCGTGGCCGGGCTGATGTAGCGCTTGCGCGGGCGTGCGTTTTCCTCGTTCACGCGCTTCTCGATCTCGGCCAGCAGCTGCACCAGCTGGCGGCGCTTCTCGGCCTGCTCGTGCGCCTCGGGCGTGCCCTTGTCGCGCTGCGGGTCGGGCGGCGGTAGCAGGGCCAGCTCGCGGCGCACCTGGGCCAGCAGCTGCTGCTGCACCTCCTGCAGCTTGGCGATCTGGGTGTGCGACAGCTCGGTGCTCTCGCCCTGCTCGGTGCGCGGCGAGGGCGCCAGGGGCGAGGTGGCGCGGCCCACCGTGCCTTCACCGCCACCGGTCAGGCTGGCCTGGGCCAGCGCCTGCGCCTTGGTTGGGGTCTCCTTGCTCTTGGCATTGACCAGCACCACCTCGAGCGGCGTGTCCTCGAACAGGCGGTTGAAGCGCTCCGGATCGACGATGCGCAGCATCAGCAGGCCCGCATGCAGGCCCACGGAGATCAGCAGCGCAAGGTGCAGGGTGGAGAGCTTGCGCACGGCTCAGGTCGGTGCGGCCTCGGCCTTGGTGTCCGCCGGCTCGTCCGCGCTTACATCGGCGTTCATGTCGATCGCCAGCGTCAGCGGGCCGCTGGCCTCGGTCTCGTCATCCTCGGGCAGTTCGACATCCTCGTCGGGCGCCTGGGCCTCGTCCAGGCCCTCGACCAGGCTGGCATGCACATCCAGCGTCATCTCGTCGCAACCGGTGATGCGCACGCGCACATGGCTGCCGCGCGCCAGGCCTTCGCAGCCCAGCGCCTTGAACACCAGCGGCAGGGTGTCGGCGCGCACCAACCCATCCTTCATCACCGAGGCGGTGAGTTCGGTGATGGCGTTCTGCTGCAGATAGCGCAGCGTCCAGTAGCGCTCGATGCCCGACTGGAAACCGTTGTAGGCGGTATAGGCCGCGTCGAAGCCCGAGATGATGGAGAACAGCTGCGCGTCCTTGGGCTTGAAGGGCGCGGCCAGCGCGGCGGTGCGGCCGTGGCGGGCGCAGGCAATGATCTGCCACTGGTTCACCAGGTCCACATAGCGGCGCAGCGGCGAGGTGGCCCAGGTGTATTGCGCCACGCCCATGCCGGCGTGCGGCAGCGCCTTGGTGCCCATGCGCACCTTCACGCCGGGCGCCAGGCTGGCCTGGCTGCGGTAGATGCCGGGCAGGCCCAGCTCGTTCAGCCAGCCGCCCCAGCTGCTGTTGGCCAGGATCATCGCCTCGGCCACGATCAGGTCCAGCGGCGCACCGCGCACGCGCGTGCCTATGCTCACCAGTTCGCCGCCCTCGGGTTCGCTCAGGCCGCCGCTGTCGAGGCGGAAGTTGTAGTCGGGGCGGTTGAAGTTCTCGGGCTTGCCGCGCACCACCTCGCGCTGCGCCTTCAGCGCCTGTGCCAGGCGGAAGGCAAAGGCGAGCTCGGCGGCATGCGCGTAATCGGCCGGCGCGGCGCCGGTCAGCGTGGCCTCGGTGATCACTGCGTCCAACTTGTCGTGGCGCAGATTGGAGACGATGGCGACGCGCTCCAGCCGCGTCTCGCTGCCCTGGATGGCCAGCGTGGCCTCGTCCAGCGTCACATACAGCGACACCGCCGGGCAATCGCGCCCCTCGATCAGCGTGTAGGCCTGCACCACCTCGTCGGGCAGCATGGTGAGCTTCCAGCCCGGCATGTAGACGGTCGAGAGGCGTTCGCGCGCCACCTTGTCCACCGCAGAGTCCGGCTGTATCGCCAGGCCCGGCGCGGCGATGTGGATGCCGAACACCACCGTGCCCGTGCCCAGGCCCTGCACCGAGAGCGCATCGTCGATCTCGGTGGTGGCCGAGTCGTCGATCGAGAAGGCGCGGGCGCTGGAAAGCGGCAGCTCGTCCTTGATCTCGGGTGCCGTGAGGGCCGGGAAACCGGTGCCCTTGGGGAAGTTCTCGAACAGGAAGCGCTTCCAGTGGAACTGGTAGGCGCTCGTGATCGCGCCGGCGCCCTTGAGCAGGTCCAGCGGCGCTTTCTGCGCGCGCTTGGTGGCCTCGACCACGGCCTTGTACTCGGGGCCGTTCTTGTCGGGCTTGAAGAGGATCTTGTAGATCTGCTCGCGGATCGCATCGGGGCAGCGGCCGGCGGCCAGCTCCTCGGCCCAGGCCTCGATCTGCAGGGCCTGCTGGCGCTTGCGCTCCAGGCCCAGCAGGGCCGCCTTGACGATCTCCTCGGGCGCCTTCTTGAACTGGCCACGGCCCATGCGGCGGAAGTAATGCGGCGCTTCGAACAGGCGGAACAGCGCGGCGGCCTGGTGCGTGACCCCCGCCTTGGCATCGAAATAGTCGCGCGCCAGGTCCGCAAACGCGAACTCGCCCTCGGGGGCGAATTCCCAGGCCAGATCCAGGTCGATCTCCTGGGCCAGGCGCTGGCCTTCGGCGAGCAGCTCGGCCGGCGCGGGTTTGTCGAACTTGAGCAGCACATTGGCCGCCTTCACTTTGACGCGCTTGCCCGAATCGAGCTCGATCTGCATCGAGGACTCGGCTTCGGACATCACACGGCCGGCGAGGAATTTTCCGGCTTCATCGAACAGGGCAAACATATGGGCGGCATTGTCGCTGATCGGCCGGGGCCGCCGGAGCGCTTCGGTAAGAGCGTGTTTGCGATCCCCTCATGGCGCCCGTTGCCCCGCAAAGGCAGGGGATGCAAGGCGCAAACCGCAGCCGGGTTGGACACCCGGCGAGGATTTGCAACG
>NZ_JBYTBE010000040.1:0-46475 GCF_058788955.1 Roseateles sp. FW301-B2 | reverse complement strand
CACCCGAACCCCGCCCATGAAGCTACTCAGCCTGAACACCGGCCGCGCCAGCGCGATGGACATCGATGGCCGCAGCGTGCTCACCGGCATCCGCAAGACGCCGCGCGGCGGCGCCGTGGCGCTCGCCACCCTCGGCCTCGAGGGCGACGAGCAGGCCGACCCCAGCGTGCACGGCGGCCTGTCCAAGGCCGTCTACGCCTATCCCAGCGAGCATTACGAGTTCTGGCAGACGGTGCGCGCCCAGGCCCAGGTGGCGGCCTGGGGCCAGGTCTTGCCGCCCGGGTCGCTGGGCGAGAACCTCACCCTCAGCGGCCTGCTCGAGAAGGACGCCTTCATCGGCGACACCCTGCGCTTTGCCGGCGGCGTCGAGCTGCTGGTGAGCGAGCCGCGCTTCCCCTGCTTCAAGTTCAACGCCGTGATGGGCTTCAACAAGGCCGCCAAGCTGATGGCGCAAAGCCTCTGGTGCGGCTTCTATCTGGCGGTGAAGATCCCCGGCGAACTGGCCGCCGGCGAGACTTTCGAGCTGCTGCCGGGGCCGCGCGAGTTATCCATCCCCGAGCTGTTCCGCGCCAGGATGAAGGGCTAATCGCGCAAGGCTTCGATGTCGGCGATGCGCCTGGGCACCTGGCCGGTCAGCAGCTCCGGGCCGGCGGCAGTGACCAGCACATCGTCCTCGATGCGCACGCCGATGTGCCAGTAGCGCTCGGGGATGTCGGCGGCCGGGCTGATGTAGATGCCCGGCTCGGCCGTCAGCACCATGCCGGCCTGGGCCGGGCGCCATGCGCCGTCGGGCAGGTGGTAGCGGCCGGCGTCGTGCGTGTCCAGGCCCAGGTAATGGCCGGTGCCGCACATCAGAAAGCGCAGATAGGCCTTGCTCTCCAGCACGCCCTCCAGGCTGCCCTGCAGCAGGCCCAGGTCCAGCAGGCCCTGGCTGACGCCGCGCACATGGGTCTGGTGCAGGCGCTCCAGCGATTCACCCACGCGCAGCGTGGCGATGCCCGCATCGAGCGCGCCCAGCACGATCTCGTAGAGTTCGCGCTGCAGGCCGCTGAAGCGCCGCCCTATCGGCAGGGTCCGCGTAATGTCGGCGTTATAGCCCTGGAAGTCGCAGCCGGCATCGATCAGCAGCAGCTCGCCATCGTTGAGCCGCATCTTGTTCTCGACGTAATGCAGGATGCAGGCATTAGCGCCCCCGGCCACGATGGGGTTGTAGGCCGGCCCGCGCGCGCCGCGGCGCCGGTACTCATGCAGGAGCTCGGCCTCCACCTCGTACTCGTACTGGCCCGGCCGGGCAAAGCGCATCGCGCGCGTCATCGCCGCGCCGGAGATCTGTGCGGCCTCGTGCATGAGGGCGATCTCGGCCTCGTCCTTGATCACGCGCATCTCGTGCAGCAGCGCGCGCGGGTCGTGCAGGGTGATGGGGAAGACACTGCCCTGGCGGATCGCGCGCGCACCGCGCAGGGTATTGAGCGCGGCAAAGATGCGCTGGTCGCGGCCCGCATCCACGCCGAAGGGATAGTGCAGGCTGCGCTGGCCCTTCAGCAGCTCGGGCAGGCGCTGCTCCAGCTCGGCGATCGGGTAGGCCTCATCCAGGCCCAGAGCCGCGGCCGCGGCGGCGGGCCCCAGGCGGCGGCCATTCCATTGCTCCAGCGCCGCATCGCGCGGCCGGCAGAACAGGATGCTGCGCGGCGCGGCGCCACCGGTCAGCAGCAGCAGCGACTCGGGCTCTTCGAAGCCGCTGAGGTAGTAGAAATCACTGTCGGGCCGCCAGGCCTCGTAGCCATAGCGCCAGCCGTGATAGCGGCTGGCATCGTCCTCACGTTGCGGCAGATGGCTGTTGGGCAGCAGCAGCGCGGCATCGCCGATCGCGGCGAACACGCGCGCGCGCCGCGCCGCCAGGGCTTGAAGCTGGTTCACAAGCAGGCTTTCGATATAAATATATCTAAAGCATACTTGAAATCGACTCAGGCGGCCAGGCTCGGATAGTCGGTATAGCCATGGGCGTCGCCGCCGTACAGCGTGGCGCGGTCCAGCGGCTGCAGCGGCGCGTTCAGGCGCAGGCGGCGCACCAGGTCCGGGTTGGAGATGAAGTCGCGGCCAAAGGACACCAGGTCCGCCTGGCCCTCGGCCACGGCCTTCAGGGCCATCTCGCGGTTGTAGCCGTTGTTGACCAACCAGGGGCCGCCGAAACGCTCGCGCATGGCCCGGTAGTCGAAGGCGGCGATGTCGCGCGCGCCGCCGGTCTGGCCCTCGATGATGTGCAGGAAGGCAAGCTTCAGCGGCGCCAGCTGCTCGGCCACATGGTTGAACAAGGCCTGCGGATCGCTGTCCTGTCCGGCGTCGTTGACCGGCGTCACCGGGCTCAGGCGCAGGCCCGTGCGGCCGGCACCGATGGCCTGGACGATCGCCGTCATCACCTCCACCGTCAGGCGCGCGCGATTCGCGATGCTGCCGCCGTAGGCATCCTGGCGGTCGTTGATGCTGTCGCGCATGAACTGGTCGAGCAGATAGCCGTTCGCGCCATGCACCTCCACCGCATCGAAGCCCGCCTCCATGGCGCAGCGCGCGCCATGCACAAAGGCCGCGATGATGGCGGGCACCTCGTCGGCCCCGAGCGCGCGCGGTGCCGAGATCGGCACAAAGCCCTCGGCGGTGAAGGTCTTGCCATGCGCTGGGCGCGCGGTGGACGAGACCGGCGCGCGGCCCTCTGGCTGGAACACCACATGCGAGATGCGGCCCACATGCCAGAGCTGGGCGGCGATCTTGCCGCCCGCGGCATGCACCGCATCGGTGACCTTGCGCCAGGCGGCGATCTGCGCGGGCGTGTGGATGCCGGGGGTGTCCAGATAGCCCTGGCCCTCGGGCGCCACCTGGGTGCCCTCGCTGATGATCAGGCCGGCGCTGGCGCGCTGGCGGTAGTACTCCACCGCCAGCTCACCGGGCAGCAGGCCCTTGGAGCGGCTGCGCGTCAGCGGCGCCATGACGATGCGGTTGGCAAGGGCGAGGTCGCCGATCTGGATGGGGTCGAACAAGCTGGGCATGGCGGAGTCAGGGCGGGCTGAGGAATCGGACAGACAGGCAATGTATCCAGGTCAGCTGCTGAGCGCGGGCGGCGTCGGCAGAAGGCGAGCGCTAGACTGCGCCGCATTGCTCACCCCTGCAGTCGCTCATGAACTGTGCTAACTCGCACCGCCGGGCCTTCTTCGGCCAGCTGCTGGCCGTTGGCAGCGGCTGGCATGTGCGACCCGCCACTGCGGCCGGCCACGGCGCGCCACAGGCGCGACAGATTCTGCGCGTAGGCCCCGGCCGGGATGTGAAATCGCTGGCGGAAGCCGCCCGTCTGGCAGGTGATGGCTGCCTCGTCGAGGTGGATGCCGGGGATTACCTGGCCGACGTCGCCTACTGGCCGCAAAGCCAGCTGCAGCTGCGCGCCGTGGGCGGGCGTGTACGCCTACGCGCGGCTGGTGCCGCCGTGCGCGGCAAGGGCATCTTTGTGGTGGCGGGTGAGCAGGTCTTGATCGAAGGCTTCGACTTCCACGATGCCCAGGTCCCCGACCTCAACGGTGCCGGTGTGCGCATGGACAGCGGCAGCCTCTTGATCAGGGATTGCGTGTTCGCCGGCAATGAAACGGGGGTGCTCACCAACAACGTGCCCGACAGCCGTCTCGAGCTGCAGAACTGCGAGTTCGGCCACATCCTCCGCCGCGACGGCCAGAACCACAACGTCTATGTCGGCCAGATTGCGTCCTTGCGCGTGCAAGGCTGCTATTTCCACCATGCCCAGATCGGCCAGCTGCTGAAGAGTCGCGCGGCGCGCAACGAAGTGCTCTACAACCGCATCACCGATGAAAGCGGCGGTGCGGCCAGCTACGAACTGGAGTTTCCCAACGGCGGCGTGGCCGTGGTGCTGGGCAACCTCATCCAACAGGGCGCGCAGACAGAGAACGCGCACATCATCAGCTATGGCGTGGAAGGCTATCGCTGGCCCGTCAACGAGTTGCACCTGGTCCACAACACGGTGATCGACCAGCGCCGGTTCGGCGGCACCTATTTGCGCGTCAGCCCGAGCCGGCCTCCCTTGCAAGCACCCACGGTGCAGCTGTTCAACAACCTGTTTGCCGGCAATTCACGCATGCCAAGTCGGGATGGCTGGACGATGCGCGGCAACCATGTGGTGGACCTGGAAGAGTTTCGGCAGCCCGCGGATCACGGCTATCGCCTGCGGCCCGAGTCCACCCTGCGTGGGCGGGCCATGCCCTTGCCTGAAACAGCGGAACCGGACCTGACGCCGCGCCGGCAGTACGAACATCCCCGCCACAGCGTCGCCCTGAGCGGCCCGGCGCGCGATCCCGGCGCCCTCCAGCAGGGCTGAGGCGCTACAGTCCGCACATGCTTGCTTACCGACACGCCTTCCACGCCGGCAACCATGCCGACGTTCTCAAACACCTGGTACTCACGCAGGTGCTGCGCTACATGGGCGAAAAGGAAAAGCCTTACACCCTGGTGGACACCCACGCCGGTGCCGGCGGCTATTCGATCGAGGGCCGCTACGCCCAGAAGAAGGGCGAATACAGCAGCGGCGTGGCGCGCCTCTACGACGCCAAGGACCTGCCGGCGCCGCTGGCCAACTACGTGGACCTGGTGCGCCAGTTCAACACCGATGGCCAGCTGCGCCAGTACCCCGGCTCGCCCGCCATCGCCAATCTGCTGATGCGCGAGCAGGACCGGCTGCGCTGCTACGAGCTCCACCCCACCGATTTCCGCATCCTCGACACCTATCTCTCCACCCGGCCCAACACCCAGGTGAGCGACAAGGACGGCTTTGCCTCGCTGAAGGGCGAGCTGCCGCCGCCCTCGCGCCGCGGCGTGGTGCTGATGGACCCGCCCTACGAGATCAAGACCGATTACGCCAAGGTGCTGGCCGCCCTGCGCGAGGGCTTGCAGCGCTTCCCGGACTGCGTCTTCATGATCTGGTATCCGCAGCTGGCGCTGCTGGAATCCACCCAGCTGGCGCAGCGCCTCAAGGCGTCGGCCGACGCCGCGGCCAAGAAGGGCTGGCTGCATGTGCGCCTGACCGTGGACCAGCCCGACGAGCGCGGCTTCGGCATGCTGGGCAGCGGCATGTTCATCGCCAACCCGCCCTTCACCCTGCACGACGATCTGCAGGCCTGCCTGCCCTATCTGGTGGAGAAGCTGGGCCAGTACGACGGCGCCAACTTCGTGCTGGAGCAGCGCGCGGTTTGATCAATAGGCCAGCGTGAAGCGCTGCTGCAGGTGCTTGGGCGCCTCCAGCTCGTCGACGATGGCCAGCGCCAGGTCGGCGACCGAGATGTGCGAATGGCCCTCGGCGTCGGCCAGCAACTCGTCCCGGCCCAGGCGGTAGCTGCCGCGGCGCTCGCCCGGCTCCAGATGCGCCGGCGGCGAGACAAAGCTCCAGTCCAGTTCATTCTCTGCACGGATGCGGTTCAGCGCCTCGCGCGCCGCCAGCGCGCCGGGCTTCCACTGCGCGGGGAACTCCGCCGTGTCCACCAGCTGCACCCCCGCTGCCACGAACAGGCTGCCGGCGCCGCCCACCACGATCAGGCGCTTCACGCCGGCCTGCTTGAGCCCGGCGTTGATGGCGGCCGAGCCGCGCAAGAATTCTTCGTACAGATTCGGGTTGGTCCAGCCGGCGTTGTAGGCGCTCACCACCGCGTCCACGCCGCGCACCGCGGCGGCCACCGAATCGGGCTGCAGCACATCGGCCTGGCGTGCCTCCACGCCGGCCTGCGGCGCCCATTTGGATGGCTCGCGCAACAAGGCCACCACCTGGTGTCCTCGGGCGAGCAATTCCTTCAACACGACCGAGCCGACGAAACCGGTGGCACCAATCAGAGCGATCTTCATAAGAGTCCTGTGTCTGCCCTGGCCGGTGGGCCGGTGGGCGCTTGTTGCGATGCCTGAACTTTACGGACTTCACAATCACCGCATAAGTCCTCAAAATCACCATCCATTGTTTAGATCATCTACATGCTCGACCAACTCAAGCGCATGGCGGTGCTGGCCACGGTGGTGGACCAGGGCAGCTTTGTGGCCGCCGCCAAGCGCCTCAAGACCACCACCTCGGCGGTGAGCCAGCAGGTGCGCGCGCTCGAGCGCGACATGGGTGTGACGCTCTTGCACCGCTCCACCCGCAAACTCAGCCTCACGCCCGCGGGGGCGCGCTTCCACGCGGGCTGCGCCGCCATGCTGGCGGCCGCCCAGGGGGCACAGGCCCAGCTGCTGCAGCTGCGCGATGCCCCCGAGGGCGAGCTGCGCATCGCCTGCCCGGTGGGTTTTGCGCGCCAGCTCGGGCCGGCCCTGGCGCCGCTGCTGGCCGCCCACACCGGCCTCAGCCTGCATCTGGAGGTGGAGGATGGCTTCACCGACCTGGTGGCCCAGCGCATCGACCTCGCCATCCGCTTCGGCCGCCTGCCCGACAGCAGCTGGGTGGCGCAGCGCATCGGCGCACAGGCCCTGTCCCTCTTTGCCGCCCCGGCCTATCTGGCCCGCCAGGGTGTGCCGGCCAATGTTTCCGACCTCACCCGGCACGACTGGCTGGCCCTGCGCCCCGGCACCGACAGCGTCCACACCCTCCATCTGCAGCAGGGCCAGGAAGCGCCGCAGACCCTGCGCATCAGCCCGCGCGCCAGTAGCAACAACCAGCTCAGCCTGCAGCAGCTCTGCGAAGCCGGCCTGGGCCTGGCCATGCTGGGCCATGACGATGTGCGCGAGGCCAGCCTGGCGGGCCGCCTGCTGCCTCTCATGCCCGGCTTGCAGCTGCCGCCCCTGCCCATCTACGCCCTCACCCCGCAACGCGATGCCCAGCCCGCCAAGGTGCGCTACGCGATCCAGGCCCTGCAACAACATCTCGCCTCCGCATGAACCAGCACGACGCACTCAAGAACGGCCCCCTCACCGGCCTGAAGGTCCTCGAACTCGGCCAGCTCATCGCCGGCCCCTTTGCCGGCAAGACCCTGGGCGATTTCGGCGCCGAGGTCATCAAGGTGGAGCCACCCGCGAGCTCTGACTCACCCGGGGGCGACCCGCTGCGCCAGTGGCGCATGCTGCACGAGGGTGAAAGCGTCTGGTGGCAGGTGCAGAGCCGCAACAAGCAGAGCATCACCCTGGATCTGCGCGAGCCGGCCGACCGCGCCATCGCGCGCCGCCTGGCCGCCGAGGCCGATGTGCTGATCGAGAACTTCCGCCCCGGCCTGATGGAGGAATGGGGGCTGGACTACGCAGGCCTGAGCGCCGCCAACCCGCGCCTGATCATGCTGCGCATCAGCGGCTATGGCCAGACCGGCCCCTACCGCGACCTGCCCGGCTTTGCCGTGGTGGCAGAGGCCATGGGCGGCCTGCGCCATCTGATGGGCGAACCCGGCCGGCCCCCGGTGCGCGCCGGCGTCAGCCTGGGCGACACGCTGGCGGCCCTGCACGGCGTGATCGGCGTGCTGCTGGCGCTGCAGGCGCGCGCCAGCACCGGCCGCGGCCAGGAGATCGACGTGGCGCTCTACGAAGCGGTGTTCAACTGCATGGAGTCGCTGCTGCCCGAGTACAGCGCCTTCGGTGCGGTGCGCCAGCCCGCCGGCTCGGCCCTGCCGGGCATCGCGCCCAGCAACGCCTACCGCTGCGCCGACGGCCAGGTGGTGATCGGCGGCAACGGCGATTCGATCTACAAGCGCCTGATGACGGCGATCGGCCGGGAGGACCTGGGGCAAGACCCGACCCTCGCCGGCAACGCCGGCCGCGCCGCGCGCGTCGACGAGCTCGACGCCGCCATCACCGCCTGGACCGTGCAGCGCCCGGTGGCCGAGGTGGTGGCGCTGCTGCAGGCCGCGCGCGTGCCGGTGGGCCGCATCTACACGGCCAGGGACATTGCCGAAGACCCGCACTACCGCGCGCGCCGCATGATCGAAACCATCACCACCGCCGGCGGCCTGCGCCTGGACGTGCCCGGCATCTGCCCCAAGCTCAGCGACACCCCCGGGTCGATACGCAGCCTGGCGCCCGCCCTGGGTGAGCACAATGCGCAACTGCGCGACCCGCTGCGCTAATCCCATGCCTCCCAGCCCTGCCGCCCTCGCCCGCATCCTGCCCTTCGCCGCCTTCATGGCCCTGCTGGGCCTGCGGGGCATGTTGCCCGAGCTGCCCGGCCTCGATGCGCGCTGGATCTACAGCCTCAACCTGCTCATCGTCGGCGGCCTGCTGGCCTGGTACTGGCGCGAGTACGGCGAGCTCTACCGCCAGAACCTGCCCACGGCGCGCGAGGCCGGCTTCAGCGCCGCCATCGGCCTGGTGGTGTTTGCGCTCTGGATCGAGCTGGACGCGCCCTGGATGCAGCTCACCAGCCCCACCGCCAGCTTCTTCCCGGTGGACGCCGGCGGTGCGCTGATCTGGCCCCTGGTGCTGGTGCGCTGGCTGGGCGCGGCCCTGCTGGTGCCGGTGATGGAAGAGCTGTTCTGGCGCAGCTGGCTGATGCGCTGGCTGGAAAGCCCGCAGTTCGAGGCGGTGGCGCCGCAGCGCGTCGGGCTCAAGGCCATCGCCCTCTCCACCTTCGTCTTCATGCTGGCCCACACCCTCTGGCTGGCCGCCATCATCGCCGGCCTCGCCTATGCCCTGCTCTACATCCGCACCGGCAAGCTCTGGTGCGCGGTGCTGGCGCATGCGGTCACGAACGGCGCACTGGGAATCTGGGTGGTGCAGACGCGGCAGTGGCAGTTCTGGTAGGCGCGCGCTGCAGATGGCGGAAATGCTCGAACAGCCACGCACGCATGCCCATCACCAGGCTGTAGGCGCGCTTCTCGGCCTCGGGCAGCCGCTGATCCAGCAGATGCTGACGCGCGAAGTCCTCGGCCACGCGCTGCAGCCGCTCCTTCAATTCGCGCGCCGCGCCATGGCCCAGCTGGCCATGCACCAGCATCAGCAGCTCGGCCTCGCCGTCGAAGCCGCCTGAGAAGAAATCCCCCATCACCTGCTCGCGGAAGAAGTTCATCACCGGCCCTTGCGGGCGCCAGCGGAAGGTCTTGGCCACCTGCAGCTTGTAGCGGTTCAGGGGCTTGAGCTCGATGATGCCCAGGCGGTCCAGCTGGGCCAGGTAGCGCGTCAGCTCGGCCTCGCTGACGCGGTAGCTGGCCAGGATCTGCTCGGCGCTCCACTGGCTCAGGCAGCAGATCGCCGTCAGCAGCAGCTTGGCATCGGCCACCACCGCGCGCTCCTGCGCCAGCGTGAGCTCGCGGCGCTGCGGCTGGCGCTGCGCCAGGCGGGCCGCGAGTTCGGCAAAGTCGGTCTTCAGCACGCGGCAGACCTCATCCACGCGCGACAGCGGCATCTCGCCGCCGGCCGCGAACATGCGCTTGACGCTGGACTCCGACAGCTTCAGCTCCACGGCCAGCGCGGCATAGCTGATGCCCGCCTGCTTGAGTTCGGCCTTGATGAGATCGACGAGGGCGGAAGAGGTACTCATGCCGGCACGGTAGCGCATCTTGCTACCGCCGGGCGCGGCCCGCGACACCGGCGCAGGCCGACGCAGACATCGCACCGCGCCAGGAACAGCATCCGCCCCATGCAAAGACGACACCTGCTCTGTTGTGGCGCCGCGGCGGCGGCCGGGCTGTTCAGCGCGCTCACCAGCCCACCGGCCCGGGCCATGCTCGCCAACCCCTGCCACGGTGCGCCCGGCCCCGACGCGCGCGCCCTGCTGCAGCGCTGCTGGCAAGACCTGGCCCCCGACCAGCTGTGGGACGTGCACACGCATCTGCTCGGCACCGGCGATGCAGGCTCGGGCTGCCGCATCAACGCGCAGATGACGCAGTGGTGGCACCCGGTGGAGAGCCTGCGCCGCCGCGTCATCATGAACGGCGCTTGCGTGCCGTCCGATGCCCCCAGCGTGGACCGCGCCTATGTGCAACGCCTGCAGCAGCTCACCCAGGGCTTCCCGGCCGGCGCACGCTGGCTGCTCTATGCCTTCGACGAAGCCATCGACGCGCAGGGCCAGGCGCGCCCGGCATGGACCACCTTCCATGTGCCCAACCGCTACGCTGCCGAGGTCGCCCAGGCCCTGCCCGAGCGCTTTGCCTGGGTGGCCTCCATCCACCCCTACCGGCCCGATGCGCTGGCGCAGCTGGAGGGCGCGATCGCGGCCGGCGCCGTGGCGCTGAAATGGCTGCCCAGCAGCATGAACATCGATCTGCGCGACGCCCGCCTGGTGCCCTTCTACGCCCGCCTGGCCGCCGCGCGCCTGCCCCTGATCGTGCATTGCGGCGAGGAGAAGGCCGTGCCGGGCGCGGGGCGCGAGGACCTGGGCAACCCGCTGCTGGTGCGCGCGCCCCTGGCCGCCGGCGTGCGCGTGATCGTCGCGCATTGCGCCTCGCTGGGCCAGGCGCTGGACCTGGATCTGGCCAGGCCGCGCCTGGTGCCAGCCTTCGAGCTGTTCGCACGCCTGCTGGACGAGCCGGCCTGGCAGGGCCTGCTGTTGGGCGATGTGTCGGCGCTGTTCCAGTTCAACCGCCGACCCGAGGTCTGGCAACAGATCCTGCTGCGGCAGGACTGGCACGCGCGTCTGCTGCACGGCTCCGACTATCCGCTGCCCGGCGTCGGGCCGCTGTACCGGCTGGGCAACCTGGTGCGCGCCGGGCTGCTGCAGGCCGACGACGCCGAGGCGCTGGAGACATTGCGCGCCCACAACCCTTTGCTGTTCGACCTGGCGCTCAAACGCTGCGTGCAGTGGCGGGGTCAGGGCTTGCTGCCCGCGGTGTTTGCCACGCGGCGGCATTTCGAGGCCGTCGGGACCGAGAACAATTACCGAGGCCGGGCGCTCCCAATGGCCCGATGATCGCGCCATTCAAAACAAAGGGAGGATGAAAGCCATGCACCAACAGTTCAACAAGGTCCGCCGCGACACCAATGCCTGGCGTTATCAGGTCTGGATCTCCTTCGGCATCAGCTTGTCGCTCTGCGCCATCGGCCTGGCCTGGCTGCCCGGCAACGACCTCGACCGTGCCTTCATGGTGATGGGTTATGTGTTCTGCCTCTCCACCGCCTTTGCGCTCGCCAAGTTCGTGCGCGACAACCAGGAGCGCGTGGTCGACACGCCGATGTGGCAGCTGGTGGTCTGGGGCGGTTTCGTCCTGGCCATGTCGCTGACCGGCTGGGGCCTCTGGCGCATGGAGATACAACCGGTCTGGAAGGCCTATCTGCTGGTGTGCTGGCTTTACCTGATCTCGAATGTGTTCACCCTCGCCAAGATGTTGCGCGATGCCCATGAGGCCGACCTGCAAGAGGCGCGCCAGCAGGGCCGCCGCGAAGCCAGCCGCGAATTGCCCGACGCCGCTTGAGGACCGAAACGCCATGACGAAACATCTGCTGCAAGCCAGCCTGCTGTGCCTCGCCCTGCTGGGCCAGGCCCGGGCGCAATCCACCACCGCCTCCGAGGCGAGCGCGCTCTCGATGCTGCCGGTGGCGGTCTCGGTGGCGGCGCCGGCGCTGCTGCTGTCGGCCGGCGCGATGCTGACGGTGGTGGCGGTGGAGGCCAGCGCCAGCGGTACCGTCTGGGTGCTGCAGCGCGCCTCCGATGGCGCGCGCCTGAGCGTGCGCTTTGCCAGCCAGGCGCTGGCCGGCACGGCGCTGGCGGTGGGCACGGTGGTGACGGTGGCGGTCATCAGCACCGGCACCCTGCTCTCGGCCGCCGGCGAGGCCATCGCCTTCATCCCGAACGAGATCGGGGCCTCGCTGCTCTACAACGAGAAGCTGACGCGATGAGACGCTGGCCGATGCTGCTGGTGCTGCTGGCCGCGGGCGCCGCCCAGGCCGGCCGGCCCTGCGAGGACAAGCCGCTCAGGCCCGAGCAGGTCGAGCGCGGCATGGGCCTGGCCCTGACCACCGCGCGCCAACTCGATGCCAGCGGCGCCGAGGTGGTGCTGCTGGCGCGCGCCGGGCAGGACCTCGGCAAATACGGCCTGCAATGGTCGCACCTGGGCTTCGCCTACCGCGATGGCAGCGGCGGTGATCGAACAAGGCCGGTGTGGCGGGTGCTGCACAAGCTCAACCAGTGCGGCACGGCGCGCAGCGATCTGTATCGCCAGGGCCTGGGCGAGTTCTTCATGGACCGGCCGTACCGCTACGAGGCCGCCTTCGTGGTGCTCACGCCGGCGCTGCAGCAGGCCCTGTTGCCCCTGCTGCACGACAACGCCCAGCTGCCGCGCCTGCACGAGCCGCGCTACAACATGGTGGCCTATCCCTGGGGCGGCGGCTATCAGCAAAGCAACCAATGGGCGCTGGAAACCCTGGCGCTGGCGGCCGATGCGCAGAACCGCTCGCGCGCGCTGGCGCAGGGCTGGCTGAAGGCCCGGGGCTACCAGCCCAGCGACCTGCGCCTGTCCACCGCCACGCGCCTGGGTGCGCGCATCGGCATGGCCAATGTCACATTCGACGATCATCCTTCGGCGCGGCGCTTCGCCGGCCATATCGAAACCGTCACGGTCGATTCCGTCTTCGCCTGGCTGCCCCGTGCGGGCCTGGGCGGCGCCATGCAAGAAGTGAAAGAACAGTGAAAGTCCACCCATGAGCTCACCAGGTCACCCCAACCAGTTCGCCCTGCTCGCGCAGCGCCGCTTCGCGCCTTTCTTCTGGACCCAGTTCCTCGGCGCCGGCAACGACAACCTGTTCAAGTTTGCCTTCACCGTGATGGTGACCTACCAGCTGCAGGTGAGCTGGCTGCCGCCGGCCCAGGCGGGGCTGGCGATCGGCGCGCTCTTCATCCTGCCCTTCGTGCTGTTCTCGGCCACCAGCGGCCAGCTCGCCGACAAGCTCGACAAGACACTGCTGATGCGCTGGGTCAAGAACCTCGAGATCGCCATCATGGCGCTGGCCGGCTGGGGCTTCATGCAAGCCAAGGTGCCGGTGCTGCTGGCCTGCGTGTTCCTGATGGGCCTGCACTCCACCCTGTTCGGGCCGGTGAAATTCGCCTACCTGCCGCAGCAGCTGAACGAGCGCGAACTCACCGGCGGCAATGGCATGGTGGAGATGGGCACCTTCGTGGCCATCCTGCTGGGCAATGTGGCCGGCGGGCTGCTGATCGCCACGCCGCAGGTGGGCGCCAGCCATGTGGCGATGGCCGCGCTGGGCGTGGCCCTGCTGGGCCGGCTGACGGCGCAGGCGATTCCGCTCACCCCCGCCACCGACCCCGGCTTGCAGATCAACTGGAACCCGGTCTCGGAGACCTGGCGCAATCTCAAGCTGGCGCATGAGCAGCTGGCGGTGTTCCGCTCGCTGCTGGGCATTTCGTGGATGTGGTTCTTCGGCGCGGTCTTCCTGGCCAACTTCCCGGCCTTTGCCAAGGAGGTGCTGCATGGCAACGAGCAGGTGGCCTCGCTGCTGCTGGTGGTGTTCTCGATCGGCATCGGCGTCGGCTCGCTGCTGTGCGAGGTGCTGTCCAAGCGCCATGTGGAGATCGGCCTGGTGCCGCTGGGCGCGATCGGCATGAGCGTGTTCGCGATCGATCTCTATGTCGCCGCGCATGCGCTGCCGCCGGTGACGCAGCAGCTCGGCCTGGGCGAGTTCCTGGCCCAGCATGCGCATTGGCGCGTGCTCGCCGACCTGTGCCTGCTGGCGCTGTTCGCCGGCCTCTACAGCGTGCCCATGTATGCGCTGATCCAGCTGCGCGCGCAGCCCACGCACCGCGCCCGCATCATTGCCGCCAACAACATCCTCAACGCCCTGTTCATGATCGCCAGCTCGGTGCTGGCCGGCGCGCTGCTGGGCGCGGGGCTCTCCATCCCCGAGATCTTCCTGGCGGTGGGCCTGGCCAATGCGGTGGTGGCGGCCTACATCTTCCTGGTGGTGCCCGAGTACCTGCTGCGCTTCATCGCCTTCATGCTCTCGCGCCTGGTGTACCGCTACCGCCTGCGCGGTGACGAGCACATCCCCACCAGCGGCCCGGCCCTGCTGGTCTGCAACCATGTCAGCTTCATCGATGCGGTGCTCTTGATGGCCGCCAGCCCGCGCCCGATCCGCTTCATCATGGACCACCGCATCTTCGCCACGCCGGTGCTGGGCTGGCTGTTCCGCCTGGCCAAGTGCATCCCGATCGCGCCGCAGAAGGACGACCCCGCCACCTACGAGGCCGCCTTCGCGCAGGCGCGCGCGGTGCTGGCCGATGGCGAGTTGTTGGGCATCTTCCCCGAGGGCGGCATCACCCGCGACGGCAGCTTGCAGCCCTTCAAGGGCGGTGTGATGAAGATCGTCGAGGGCCTCCCGGATGTGCCGGTCGTGCCGCTGGCGCTGCAGAACCTCTGGGGCTCCTTCTTCTCGCGCGTGGAGCGTGGCGAGGCCATGGTCAAGCCCTTCCGCCGCGGCCTGTTCAGCCGCGTCGGGCTGGTGGCGGGCGCGCCGCTGGCGGCGGCCGAGGTCAGCCCGGAGCGCCTGCGCAGCGAGGTCAGCGCGCTGCTGGCCAGCTAAACGCCAAGCTCAGGCCCAGCTCAGGCCTGTTGCGAGAACATCTGCCGCCACGCGCGCAGGCGCCGCCGCAGCAGGCAGCGCAGCGCGCGCGCCTGGCGCCACAGCAGGCTGCTGCGCACCCAGGCCAGCAGGCCTTCCTTCCAGGCCGTCCAGCGCGCATACAGGCGCGCAAACCAGCCCAGCCGCATCAGCGCCGGCTGGCTCAGCATGAAGATCCGCGCCAGCACGGCCGTGCCCACCAGCTTGGCGATCAGGATCACCGCCAGGCCCAGCAGGGCGCGGCCCTGGGCGATCAGCCACAGCGCCAGCAGCTTGACGGGCAAGAGCAGCAGGGCCGGCGCCAGCAGCAGGGCCAGCGCCGCATAGGGCGGCAGGCGCCGGATGCCGGCCTCCAGCTGGCGCAGCAGCGGCAGGCGGCCCAGCCAGGCCATGGCGCGCTGCAAGGGCGTCCAACCCCATTCCTCGAACAGGATGATCAGCGCCAGCAGCAGCCGCGCCAGCCAGCGCAGGGGAGCCATGAGCTTCTTCAGCATGAGGCCATCATGGCCCTAAGTGGATGCCCTGCCAAAGGGCACGGCCGGCACGCCTAGAGTCCGCGCGCGCGGTCCGCCGCAAACTGCAGGCGGAAGGCCTCGAAGGTCCCCGCGTCCAGCGCCTCGCGCACCTCTTGCATCAGGTTGAGGTAGTAGTGCAGGTTGTGGATGCTGGTGAGCATGGGGCCCAGCATCTCGCCGCAGCGGTCCAGGTGGTGCAGATAGGCGCGGCTGAAGGTCTTGCAGGTATAGCAGGCGCAGGTCTCGTCCACCGGGCGCGCATCGGTCTTGTAGCGCGCATTGCGCAGGCGCAGATCGCCGAAGCGGGTGAACAGGTGGCCGTTGCGCGCATTGCGCGTGGGCATCACGCAATCGAACATGTCGATACCCTGGCTCACGCCCTCCACCAGATCCTCCGGCGTGCCCACGCCCATCAAGTAGCGCGGCTTGTGGCTGGGGAGCTGCTGGCCGATATGGGCCAGCACGCGCTGCATATCGTCCTTGGGCTCGCCCACGCTGAGGCCGCCGATGGCGTAGCCCGGCAGGTCCAGCGCGGCCAGGCCGGCCAGCGATTCATCGCGCAGCTTTTCGAACATGCCGCCCTGCACGATGCCGAACAGGGCGTTGGGGTTCTGCAGGCGCGCGAACTCGTCCTGGCAGCGCTTGGCCCAGCGCAAGCTCATCTCCATCGACTTGCGCGCTTCCAGCTCGGTGGTGATGTGGCCCTTGGTCTCGTAGGGCGTGCACTCGTCGAACTGCATCACGATGTCGGAGTTCAGCACCGTCTGGATCTGCATGCTGATCTCGGGCGTGAGGAAGAGCTTGTCGCCATTCACCGGCGAGGCGAACTTGACGCCCTCTTCCGAGATCTTGCGCATCTCGCCGAGCGACCAGACCTGGAAGCCGCCGCTGTCGGTGAGGATGGGCTTGTTCCAGCTCTCGAACTGATGCAGGCCGCCGAACTGCTTCATGATGTCCAGGCCCGGCCGCATCCAGAGGTGGAAGGTATTGCCCAGGATGATCTGCGCGCCCATCTCCTCCAGCGAGCGCGGCATCACCCCCTTCACCGTGCCGTAGGTACCCACGGGCATGAAGATGGGCGTCTGCACGACGCCATGGTTGAGGGTGAGCGTGCCACGGCGTGCGCGGCCCTCGGTCTTGAGGAGTTCGAACTTCAGCATGATGGGGCGATTGTCGCAGGGGACAATCGCGCCACCATGCCCTTCAGCCTTGCCGCCCCCGTCCACAGCGAAGTCGTGATCAAGAAGAGCCGCTTTATCGGCTGCGTGGAGGCCTGCGCGGATCGGGCGGCCGCGCTGCGCCGGGTCCAGGAACTTCGTGAACAGCACGTCAGTGCTGTTCACGTCTGCTGGGCCCTGATGGCGGGCGGGCAATCGGCCGCCAACGACGACGGCGAACCCGGCGGCACCGCCGGCCGGCCCATGCTGGAGGTGCTGCGCCACCAGGATCTGGAGGGCGTGCTGGCCACCGTGGTGCGCTACTGGGGCGGCAGCAAGCTGGGGGCCGGCGGCCTGGTGCGCGCCTATACCGATGCGGTGGCCCAGGCCCTCTTGAAGGCGGAGAAGGTGCCGCTGCTGCGCCTCGCCCAGCTGCGCTGCACCGTGCCCTATGCGCTGGAGGGGCTGCTGCGCCGCGAGATCGAGCTGGCCCAGGCGCAGCTGCTGGAGGTCCAGCATGGCGCCCAGGTGGAGTTCCACCTGGCCCTGGCCGAGCCGGCCGCGGCCGGCTTCGTGGCCCGGCTCAACGAGAGCGGTCAGGGTCGGGTGGGCTGGTTGCGGACAGAGCCCTAAGTTTCTCGGGGTTGCGCACGATGTAGACCGCGCCCAGGCGCCCGGGCTGGGCCGCCGGCGCCAGCGCCACCGCCTGCACCGGCGTGCCGTCGGCCTGGAACACCAGATAACCCGCCAGGCCATTGATCTGCGCCAGGCGCACGCGGAACTGGCTCAGGTCCAGATGCTTGCCAAAGCCCACCAGGGCCTTGGCGATGCGTGCGCCGCCGTGCAGCGGCCGCGGCACCGCGTTCACGATGCCACCGCCATCGGTGAGCAGCACCGCGTCGTCGGCCAGCACCTGGGCCAGCGCCTCCACGTCGCCGCGCATGAGGGCCCCGGCAAAGGCGGCCAGCAGGCGCTGCCGCTCCTCCTCCTGCACCTCCACGCGCGCATAGCCGGCCTTCACATGGGCGCGCGCGCGGCTGGCCAGCTGGCGGCAGGCGGCGGGGCTGCGCTGCAGGCGCGTGGCCAGCTCGTCGAAATCCAGCTCGAACACATCGTGCAGCAGGAAGGCGGCGCGCTCCAGCGGCGTGAGCCGCTCCAGCGCCAGCATGAAGGCCATCGAGACATCCTGGGCCCATTCGCTGCGCGCCTCCGGCCCGGGCGACCAGGCCTCGACCTCGTCCACCAGCGGCTCGGGCAGCCAGGTGCCCACATAGAGCTCGCGCCGCCTGCTGGCGGACTGCAGCTTGTCCAGGCAGAGATTGGTGACCAGGCGCGAGAGAAAGGCACCCGCATGCAAGACCTGACCCTCATCGACCTCGGCCCAGCGCAGCCAGGCTTCTTGCACGATGTCCTCGGCCTCGGCGCGCGAGCCCAGCATGCGGTAGGCCAGCGCGCGCAGGCTGCGCGCGTGCGTGCGGTCAAAGCGCAGCGCGCGTGCCGCCGGGCTCAGGTCCAGGCCCTCGTCCATCAAGCCTGCTCCAGCCCGATCAGGATGCGCGCGTGGGCGGGGCCAGGCCCTAGGCCCTGGGCCCTGCAGGCGGCTTGATGGAGGGTGGTGACGTTCATTCCGTGGCTCCCCGCTCTGCGTTCATCGACGTTCTTCATGGTGCTTGGCTACACCCCCGACCTGATCCGGCTGCGCCCGAGGATCCGGCTTCGCCGGGCCTGCGGGCGCGCCCCCTTGAGGGGGCCGGCGAAGCCGGTAGGGGGTGGTTCAATTCAATCCAGCCTTGTCCAGGCCATAGGCCGCATCGTAGGCGCCCGGCGCGGTGCGGAAGGCGATGCTGGCGCGGTTCCAGCCATTGATGGCCATCACCCGGTAGGTGAGGTCGGCCAGCTCAGGCTCGGAGAACTGCGCGCGTGCCAGCGCATAGAGCTCGTCGGGCACGCCCTCGGGCGCCAGGCGGGTGAGCGCCTCGGTCCAGGCCAGGGCGGCGCGCTCGCGGGCGCTGAACAGGGCCGACTCGCGCCAGATCGCCAGATGGTGCAGGCGCAGCTCGCGCTCGCCGTGCAGCTTGGCCTCCTTGACATGCATGTCGAGGCAGAAGGCGCAACCGTTCAGCTGCGAGGCGCGGATGTCGACGAGATGGGACAGCACCGGGTCGAGGCTGCTGTCCTGGATGGCAAGGCTGAAGTCCAGGAACTTCTTGAACAGGGTGGGGGATTGCTGCGTGTGGTTGAGGCGTGGGCTCATGATGTCTGGCTCGCGTGGAGATCGTGATGGAAGGGTTGACGGGGGGATGATTGGCTCCCTCCTACCTCACAAGACGACACAGCCGGCAGGCTTGTGACATCGGGCCACGCCTCAGGGCACCATGCGCTCCAGCAGCATCGCGTCCCCGTAGCTGAAGAAGCGGTAGCCCTGCGCGATCGCGTGGCGGTACAGCGCCATCACCTGCTCGTAGCCGGCAAAGGCGCTCACCAGCATCATCAGCGTGCTCTTGGGCAGGTGGAAGTTGGTGAGCAGGCGATCGACCACGCGGAACTCGAAGCCCGGGGTAATGAAGATGGCGGTCTCGCGCGCGCCGGCCTGCAGCGTGCCGCCCTGGGCGGCGGACTCGAGCGCACGCAGCGTGGTCGTGCCCACGGCCACCACCTTGCCGCCGCGCGCCCGCGTGGCGGCGATCGCCGCCACCGTCTCGGCCGGCACCTCGAACCACTCGCTGTGCATCTTGTGATCGCTCAGGCGCTCCACGCGCACCGGCTGGAAGGTGCCGGCGCCCACATGCAGGGTCACATGGGCCGTGCCGATGCCGCGCTCGGCCAAGGCGGCCAGCACGCCTTCGTCGAAATGCAGGGCCGCGGTGGGCGCCGCCACCGCGCCGGGCTCGCGCGCGAACACGGTCTGGTAGCGCCGCACATCGTCGGCCTCGTCGGCATGCTCGATATAGGGCGGCAGCGGCACATGGCCATGCTGCTCCAGCAGGGCAAAGGGGTCGCTGGGGAAGCGCAGGTGGAACATGCCGCCGTCCGGCCCACAGCGGCCCAGCACCTCGGCATCGAAGGCCTCGTTGAAGCGCACGACACTGCCGGGCTTGGGGCTCTTGCTGGCGCGCAGATGGGCCCAGACTTCGAGGGTGCCGGGCAGCACGCGCTCGATCAGCGCCTCGACCGAGCCACCGGTCTGCTTGGCGCCATAGAGCCGCGCCTTGATGACCTTGGTGTTGTTGAACACCAGCAGGTCGCCGGGATTCAGCAGGCCGGGCAGTTCACGGAACACCCGGTCCACCGGGTGATCCGCACGCCCGTCGAGCAGACGCGAGGCGCTGCGCTCGGGGGCGGGGTGCTGGGCAATCAGTTCGGGCGGGAGCGCGAAGTCGAAGTCGCTCACGTTGAAGGGGGGACGGGACATGGTGTTGAGGGCCGGACGGACCCGTGCCAAGCAGGGGCAGCGATTGTCCCATGCCCGCCGCCGCTACTTGCCGCCGGTGCCCGTGGCCAGCACGGTTCCCATCGTGCCGGTGATCCAGCCCAGGCGTGCGTCGGCAAAGCGTACCGAACCCAGCAGCTGGCGCGTGCCGCTGCGCTGCGCGACCCAGCTCTTGCCGCCGTCGCGCGTTGCCAGCACCGTGCCTCGCGCGCCCACGATCCAGCCCTGCTGCGCGTCGATGAAGAAGATGTCGCGCAGCGCGGGCAGGTCCGTCGACAGGCTCAGCTTGCGCCATTGGCGCCCACCATCGTCGGACTTGAGCACCACGCCGGCATCGCCCACGGCCCAGAGTGTCTGGGCATCGCTGGCTACCAACTGGTGCAGGCGCTCGGGGGTGCCGCTGCTGCGCCGGGTCCAGGTCTTGCCTGCGTCCAGGCTTTCGGCCAGCAGGCCGCCCTCGCCCAGCGCCCACCAATGCAGGGCGTCCAGCTGACGCAGCGCCTGCGTGCCCGCGGGCACGGCCAGCGCGGACCAGCTGGCTCCGCCGTCCTGCGTCGCCACAAAGCGCGGCCGCAGCGGCGCCGCCATGGCCCAGCCCAGTTGGGAGTCGGCAAACTCGACACGAACCCAGTCGCTGCTCGCGCTCAGCATCTGGGCCCAGCTGGCGCCACCGTCGGCGCTGCGCTGCAGCTTGCCATCGCCGGCAATCATCCAGACCACGGCAGTGGACAGCATCTGCAGCTGCACCGTGCCGGCCGTCAGATCACTGCGCCTGAGCTGCCAGGTCCTGCCGCCGTCACCAGTGGCCCAGAGCTCGCCACCTGCGCTCAGGCGCAGGCCATGCTGGGCGTCCGCAAAGGAAAGCGCCGGCGCGGCTTCGCTGCGATCGCTCGCGCTGCCGGCCAGGCGTTGCCAGCTTTGCGCACCGTCGCTGCTGAGGAAGAACTGGCCGTCGTTGTCGCGCAGCAGATAGCGCTGCGGGCCCAGCGACTGCAGCTCCAGCCAGGCCACCTTGCGCCCGGGTGGATGCTGGGCCGCCTGCCAGCTCACGCCCCAGTCCGGGCTCAGCCAGACCTCGCCAAAACGTCTGAACAGCAAACCCTGACCCTGCAGGGCCAGCAGATCCTCGCCGTACTTGCAGCAGGAGATCTCATCGCGCATGGCAGCCCAGCGGGCGCCGCTATCGCGGCTGATGTAAGGCGTGCCGTTGTGGCTCGCGATCATCACATCGTCGCTGGCGCTGAAGCGCTCGAACTTGAGCCATTCCCACAGCCAAGCCGGCGAGACGATGCCGCTGGGCACGATCTTCTGCCAGCTCTGGCCGCCGTCGCGGCTGCGCCAGAGCATGTTCTTGCGCATCCAGCCCTGGTTGATGTCGTAACGCTCGCCCACCGCGTTGACGAGGATCTGCTGCTCGTCCAGCACCAGCAGCTGTGCCGCGTACTGGAACATATAGTCCTCGTGCGCCAGCGTCAGCACCAGTTCGGGCTGGCGGCCCAGCGACCGCGCGCGATAGACCCGGCCATGCTCCTCGGTCCAGACCGTGCCTGCCGGCCCCACGGCGTCGGGGCGGCGCTCGACGCGTTGCCAGTCGACGCCGGCGTTCTCGCTGACCCAGAAGCTGTAGCGATCCAGCAGCAGCAGACGCTGCGCATCCAGCGCGCGCAGCACCAGCTGCGGGTTCTCCTGCGGCAGGGGCGCGGCACGGCGCTGCCAGCTGCTGCCACCGTCGGCCGTCCACAACAGGGTGCCCGGCTGGCCCAGTACAAAGCCCTGCTGCGTGTCGAGAAACTGCAGGGCATAGAGATCGGCATCCACGCCGCTCGGCTGCCGTGCCCAGCTCAGCCCACCGTCCACGCTCTTGAAAATATCGCCCGCGTCGCCCACGCGCCAGGCCGTCTGGGCGTCGACGAACTGGATCGCCTGCGCGGCATTGCCGCCCGCTTGCCAACACCAGGCGCTCGAGCCCGGGCCGCTGCAATCGAGCCCCAGCACCGGCGCCTGATGCTGGACCGATACCGGCCAGCTGGCCTCGCGGCTCTCGCCGTACTCATTGCTGACGCGCAGGCGCACCACATAGTCGCCGGCACGGCCGAATCGGTAACTGGGCTTGGGCGCCTGGCTGACGCCGCCATCGCCGAAACTCCAGGCAAAGCTCAAGCCGGCCAGTTCGGCCGCCGTGCTGCCAAATTGGGCCGGCGCGGCCACATCGGCCGTCGCGGCCGCCTGGATCTGCAGCGTGGCGGGCAAGGGCGTGGGGCCGCCAGATTCGCCACCACAGGCCGCCAGGGCCAGCAGGGCACCGGCAGTCCAGGCCCTTGGCCACGGCAGAGTAGTTCGACTCAAGCTATGCCCCACGCCGCTCGCTCCTGTCAGAAACCGCCGGTCCCGGTGGCCAGCACGATGCCATTCTCGCCAAAGGCCCAGACCGTCTTGGCGTCCTGGATAAGCAGCGCCAGCAGGCTCTGCTGCGTCGACTGCGCCTGCTGCTTCCAGCTTTTGCCGCCGTCATCGGTGGCCAGCAGCAGGCCAGCGTCGCCAACGATCCAGCCGTGCAGCGCATCGGCAAACTGAACATCGTTCAGTGCGCCGGCCGCACCCACGTCCTGCCGCAGCCATGTCCTGCCTGCATCGGCGCTGCTGAGCACCAGCCCCTTGCTGCCCACCGCCCAGATCTTGCCGCCCGCCTGGCGATGCAGGCGCCGCACGTAAAGCCCAGGCCCGGACACCGAATCGGAGTCGGCGCTGTAGACGGTGCTGAAGTCTGCCGAGTCCGCCTTGATGAGGAAGAGGCCGCCGGTGCGCAGCCCATTGCCGCCCGCCGCCAGCACCTCACCGTTCTCCAGCGTCAGCAGCTGCCTCACGTCAACCGGCAATGTGGCGCGCATGGCCCAGCTCTGACCACCGTCACTGCTGCGGTAGACGATGCTGCCCTGCCAGTTGCTCACCGCCATGATCCCCTCGGTTTCGCTGCTGAAACGCAGGGCCTGCAGCGCACCGCCAAATTCAGATCCGCCGGTCGGCACGGCCCACACCTGCGACCAGTTGGCGCCGCCGTCGCGGGTACGGAACAGCAGGCCAAAGTCGGCCACCACCCAACCCGTGTTGGCGGAGACGAATTGCAGGCTGCCGATATCACCCATCGAAAACATCGGCGGCGCTTGCCAGCTGCGGCCGTAGTCGCTGCTGCGCAGCAGCTGACTGCCGCTGAAGGCGAACAGGCGGCCCGGCGTCGGCATCGCGGCCGAGCCGATAGCGCCCGCCAGTGCCCCGCCACCAAAGCCAAGGGCCAGATCTGCTGAGCCGAAATGC
The DNA here is from genome assembly GCF_058788955.1 of Roseateles sp. FW301-B2. Classification (NCBI taxonomy): domain Bacteria; kingdom Pseudomonadati; phylum Pseudomonadota; class Betaproteobacteria; order Burkholderiales; family Sphaerotilaceae; genus Roseateles; species Roseateles sp. FW301-B2. The sequence continues at coordinate 23,547 of NZ_JBYTBE010000040.1, read as the reverse complement.
GGGACCAACAGCTGCCAAGCCCCCTTGCCATCGTACGAACGCAATGGGCGCCCGCTGAGCAGCACGCCCTGGCCGGCCAGTGAGCTCAGGGATTCGGGCAATCCGCCCAGGCCCACTTGCAAGGCCTGCCAGCTGGCGCCCGCATCGGCGCTGACCCAGGAGTTCCCTGCGTCATTCGTAACGAGCAGCGTGCTTGCATTCACCACATGGCGGATCGAGGCGCCTGACTCCGGGGCTGCCACGGTCATCCAGGTCTCGCCGCCATCGACGCTCCGGTACAAGGTCGCGCCGCCACCGCCCACGTTGCTGTGGCTCGCCCAATACTGGCCAGCGCCAGCCGGCCAGAACGCCACGTCGCCCCTCAGACTGAACCGCGAATACAGCAGCTGGGGAATGCCGGTGGCCGCAACCCGCTTCCAGGTCTGGCCGCCATCGGTGCTGGTGCACAACACCACCTGATCCACGAAATGCTGCCAGCCACCTTCGTTGGAGGCAGAAATCTGCCAGCTCACGCTCAGCAAATCGCTGCGCGAAGCCGCCTGTATCAAGCGCCAACCCGTGGCGCTGCCCTGACAAGCGGCGGGCAACTCCCCCGCCACGGACTCATGCAGGCCCAGATCCAGCGATCGCACGACCTGCAAGCTCTTGCCGTCGCCCGTCCACTCGGTTCGGTACAGGCTGCCATCCTTGGCTTGCGAGTCGTAGCGCTGCGCCGACGCGAACCAGCTGGCGCCGCCATCGGCGCTCACCCACAGGCTTGTCGTCGCCAGGTCGGCGCTCACGCTTGTCACCGACAGCAAATCGCCGCCGTGGTTGCGCAGCGGACTGCTTCCCAATGGCGCAGAGAGCCGGCCAACGCGGCGGAAGCCGGCGCCGCCATCGTCACTGCGCCAGACACCACCGTCCGCCCCCAGCACCCAGGACTTGTTGGCATCGACCAGGGCAAAGCTGTGCAGCTTGCCGGCATCGGGCAGGCGTAGCGCCTGCCAATTGCGAGCACCGTCCGAGGTCTTGCTGAGTTGCCGCTCGTCCGTCAGCACCCAGCCAAGCTGAGCAGTGACAAAGCTCGCCTGCGTCAGCGCCGCGCCCGCCGGAAGCGGCGCCTGCCAGCACCAGCCGGAAGCCTCAGCGCCCGAACAGATGCGGCCGGCCAGATGAGCCTTGTTGCTGAGGCTCAGCTTGAAGCTGCTGCTGCGGCTTTGCCCGGCCTCGTTGCTCAGCTTCAGCTGCACCTCGTAATCGCCGGCCTTGGCGTAGGCATGCTTGGGGCTGACCTCGGTGCTGCTGCTGCCATCGCCGAAATTCCATTCATAGCGCAGGCCGGCGGCGCTGCCAGCACTGCTGCCGAACTGCACCGCCGCGGCCAGATCACTCGCTGCCGGTGCCGAGATGCTGAGCACCTCCGGCAAGGGCGCCGGCGGCGCGACGCTGGCGCCATCGCCACCTCCTCCGCAAGCACTCAGTAGTCCGACGACAAGCGCGACCCCGGCCGCGCGCCATTTTTTCTGCGTCTTTCGCTGCATGTAACCCTCCCTGGGTTGTGACTTATTTTTGGGGCATTCTGCACGAAGCCCGGTGGCAATGGACGCATGGCGCACGGGCGCCCTTGGAGCATGACCACAGTTGGCTAGACTCGCCTTGTGATCGCTGCCGAGCCCCCCAGGTGAACCGCCGCCAATTGCACGGCTTGGCGCTCGCCTGCCTGGCAGGCGGCCTGCGTGGCGCAAGGGCCGCCGAGCCCATGCTCACCGGCTTCACTGAGAACCTGCCGCCGCTGAACTACCAGGACGAAACCGGGCCGCAGGGCTTCAGCGTCGAGCTGCTGCGCATGGTGGCGCTGCAGGCCAATCTGAAGCTGGAGATTCAGGTGCTGCCCTGGGTGCGCGCCATGCAATCGGCCGAGGCCACACCCAACAGCATCCTGTTCTCGCTCACCCGCACGCCCGAGCGCGAGGCGCTGTTCAAGTGGGTGGGGCCCATCAGCCCGCGCCGCATCGTGGTCTACAAGCTGGCCAGCCGCAGCGAGCTGAGCCTGTCCGAGCTGCGCCAGCTGCAGGGCGCCAAGATCGGCGTGGTGCGTGAATCGGCCACCGCGCGGCAGCTGCTGGCCGAGGGCTTCAAGCCCGGCGAGGAACTCGAATTCGGGCTGGACGACGCCACCAATGTGCGCAAGCTGCTGGCCGGGCGCATGGAGTACGTGATGCTGCTGGACTGGGCCGCGGCCTGGAACCTGCGCCAGCTCAAGCTGCCTTATGCGACCCTGCAGGCGGTGCTGGACTACGACAACAGCAAGTCCTACTGGTACGGACTGCCGCCCGACACCGACCCGGCCTTGGTGCGGCGTCTGCAGGCCGCGCTGGACGTCACCAAGCGCGATGGGCGCTACGAGCTCTTGAAGCTGCGCTATTTCAGCTGAAGCCGCCTGCAGCAAGCGGGCAAAATCGCGCCCATGCCCGAGGCCCTCCCCGCTCCCGTCAAAGCCAAGTCAGCCCCCCAGAAGGCGATGGAGAAGCTGGGCCTGCTGCGCGACATCGACCTGGCCCTGCACCTGCCGCTGCGCTACGAGGACGAGACGCGCCTGACCCCGATCGCCGAGGCGCGCGATGGCGACACGGTGCAGTGCGAGGGCGAGATCGTCGAATCCCATATCGAGCTGCGCTCGCGCCGCCAGCTGCTGGTGCGCATCGACGACGGCAGCGCCCAGCTGCTGCTGCGCTTTCTGCACTTCTACCCCTCGCACCAGAAGAGCCTGGCGGCCGGCGCCCGGGTGCGCGTGCGCGGCGAGATCCGCGGCGGCTTCTTCGGCCGCGAGATCGTGCACCCCAGCTTCAGGCTGGTGAACGAGGGCGCGCCGCTGGCGGACTCGCTGACCCCCGTCTACCCCACCAGCGCCGCCCTGCCTCAGGCCTATCTGCGCAAGGCGGTGGGCTCGGCCCTGCAGCGCGCGCCGCTGGAAGAGATCCTGCCCGAGCAGGCGGTGCCGCGCCAGCTGCCCGCGCTGCGCGAGGCGCTGATGTTCCTGCACCACCCGCCGCCCCAGGCCAGGTTGGCTATGCTGGAGGACCACAGCCACCCGGCCTGGCAGCGCCTCAAGTTCGAGGAGCTGCTGGCTCAGCAGCTGAGCCAGCTGCAGGCGCAGCGCGAGCGCGCGCGCCTGCGGGCGCCGGCCCTGAGCGGCCGGCGTGGCGGCCTGCACGAGCAGCTGCTGGCTGCCCTGCCCTTCACCCTCACCGGCGCACAGCAGCGCGTCTGCGAGGAAATCGCGCAAGACCTGGCACGCCCCCAGCCCATGCACCGCCTGCTGCAGGGCGATGTGGGCTCGGGCAAGACCGTGGTGGCGGCGCTGGCTGCCGCGGTGGCGATGGCGGCCGGCTGGCAATGCGCGCTGATGGCGCCCACCGAGATCCTGGCCGAGCAGCATTTCCGCAAGCTGATCGGCTGGCTCGAGCCGCTGGGCATCACGGTGGCCTGGCTGACCGGCAGCGTCAAGGGCAAGGCGCGCCAGAAGATGCTGGACGCCGCCGCCTCGGGCGCGGCCCAGCTGGTGGTGGGCACGCATGCGGTGATCGAGGACAAGGTGAGCTTCGCCAAGCTGGGCCTGGCCATCATCGACGAGCAGCACCGCTTCGGCGTGGCGCAACGCCTGGCGCTGCGCAAGAAGCTCGCCAGTCAGGCGCTCGAACCGCATCTGCTGATGATGAGCGCCACCCCCATCCCGCGCACCCTGGCGATGACTTATTTCGCCGACCTGGATGTGTCGACCATCGACGAGCTGCCGCCCGGCCGCACGCCCATCGTCACCAAGGTGTTTGCAGACAGCAAGCGCCTCGAGGTGGTGGCCAAGATCGCCGACGAGGTGGCGCGCGGCGCCCAGGTCTACTGGGTCTGCCCGCTGATCGAGGAGTCGGAGACGCTGGACCTGAAGAACGCCACCGAGACGCACGCCGAGCTGAGCGCGGCGCTGGCCGGCCAGCGCGTCGGCCTGCTGCACGGCCGCATGCCGCCAGCCGAAAAGGCCGCGGTGATGGCCGAGTTCTCGAGCGGCCGCATGAGCGTGCTGGTGGCCACCACGGTGATCGAGGTGGGCGTGGATGTGCCCAACGCCAGCCTGATGGTGATCGAGCATGCCGAGCGCTTCGGGCTCAGCCAGCTGCACCAGCTGCGCGGGCGGGTGGGCCGCGGCGCGGTGGCCAGCGTCTGCGTGCTGCTCTACACCGGGCCGCTCTCGGACACCGGCAAGTCGCGCCTCAAGGCCATGGCCGAGACCAACGACGGCTTCGAGATCGCGCGCCGCGACCTCGACATCCGCGGCCCCGGCGAGTTCATGGGCGCGCGCCAGAGCGGCGCCGAACTGCTGCGCTTTGCCGATCTGCAGGAAGACTCAGCCCTGCTGCAAGCGGCGCGCCGGCTGGCCCCCGAGCTGCTGGACCACCACCCCGCGGCCGCACGCCGCCAGGTGGAGCGCTGGCTGGGCAGCAAGGCGGAGTTCCTCAAGGCGTAATTCGCACAAACCGGCATGACCAACGCTAGGCCGAGGCGGGCTTCGCTATAGTCCGCGGAACTTTTTCCCACGAAACCCAGCTCATGATGAACCCCCTGTCCTTCCAGCGCCGTGCCGCCCTGTCCTTGATGATCCTCGGCGCCAGCGCCGCGCTGCTGAGCGCCTGCGGCGGTGGCGGCAGCAGCAGCCCGGCCGATACCTCGGGTTCGGCCGCCGTCACCGTGCTCAAGACCACCGACACCCTGGTGGGCACCGGCGCCACCGCGGGGGCCGGCAAGACGCTGACGGTGCATTACACCGGCTGGCTGTATGACGAGAAGGCCGCCGGTCAGAAGGGCACGAAGTTCGACAGCTCGGTGGACCGCGGCACGCCGTTCACCTTCGTGCTGGGTGCCGGCCAGGTCATCGCGGGCTGGGACCAGGGCTTTGTCGGCATGAAGGTGGGTGGCAAGCGCACCCTGCTGATCCCCAGCGCCCTGGCCTATGGCACGGCGGGCCGCCTGCCCACCATCCCGGGCAACGCCGCCCTGGTGTTCGACGTCGAGCTGCTCGCCGTCAACTGAGCCCCAGGCTCACTTCAAGCGCTGCACCCAGTACACCAGCACCTCCTGGCGCGGCTGGATGTCGGCATCGCTGTAGAAGTAGACCGGCACCGCATTGATGGCCTCCACCGTGGCCATGCCCGAGATGACGCGGCCGAACACCGTGTAGCCGGGCTTGGCCGCGCTCTGGTAGTCCAGGCTCGGGTTGTCCTTGACGTTGATGAAGAACTGGCTGGTGGCGCTGTTGGCATCGCTGCGGCGCGCCATCGCGATCGTGCCGGGCAGATTTCCCAGGCCGTTGTTGGCCTCGCTGACGATGGGGGCGTAGGTCGGCGGCTTGAAGCGCATGCCCGGCGCATAGGCGCCGCCCTGGATCACGAAGTCGCGGTCGACATGGTGGAACAGGGTGTTGGTGTAGAAGCCGTCCGCCACATAACGCAGAAAGTTCGCGACCGTGACCGGCGCATAGCTGGTGTAGAGCTCCAGCACGATCTCACCGCTGCTGGTGAGCATGCAGACGGTGCTGTACTGGCTCTCGGCCGACTTGGCCAGGCCGGTGGCGCTGCAGCTGTTGGTGGGCGGATTGGGGTTGGGGTTGGGCGTCGGGTAGGGCCCGCCGCCAGGCCCGTCGTCATGGCCGCCACCACCGCAGGCCGCCAGGCTCAGGGCGGTGGCCAGGGCCAGCAGGCCCGAATAGATAGAACGCATCGCAACTCCCTTGGTTGGGAATTGCAACGCCGGCCCGGCCGCGGGCGTTGACCGGCTGACGTCCTGTTACTTCAGCCGGTCTTCAGAATTCGAGGTTGTCGATCAGGCGCGTGTTGCCGATGCGGGCCGCCGCCAGGGCCACCAGGGGCTGGCCCTCCTGGGCCGGGCCCAGGTCGTGCTGGCGGCGCAACGTCACGTAGTCGGGCTGCCAGCCATGGTCGCGCAGGGCCTGCATGGCATCGGCTTCCATCGCCTCGAGATCGCGCGCGCCGGCCTGCCAGCGCGCGATCAGCGCTTTCAGGGTGGCGCAGAGGTGCAGGGCCTCGGCCCGTTCGGCCTCGCTCAGGTAACCGTTGCGCGAGGACAGCGCCAGGCCCTCGGCGCTGCGCGAGGTCTCGCCCGCCAGGATGGTGATGGGCAAGGCCAGCTGCTGCACCATGCGGCGCAGCACCATCAGCTGCTGGTAGTCCTTCTTGCCGAACACCGCCACGCGCGGTTGCACGATGTTGAAGAGCTTGGCCACCACGGTGCACACGCCGACGAAGAAGCCGGGGCGGAAATGGCCTTCCAGGATGTCGGCCAGCTCGGCGGGCGGATGCACCTTGTAGCCCTGCGGCTCGGGATAGAGCTCGCGCTCGTCGGGGGCGAACACGAGCTCGCAGCCCGCGCTCTCGAGCAGCTCGCAATCGCGCGCCAGCGTGCGCGGATAGCGGTCGAAATCCTCGTGCGGCGCGAACTGCAGGCGGTTCACGAAGATGCTGGCCACCACCGGCGCCTCGGGCCCCACCGCGGCGCGCGCCTGGCGCACCAGCGAGAGATGGCCCTCGTGCAGATTGCCCATGGTGGGCACGAAGCCGGTGCCCGTGCTGCCGGCCAGGGCGGCGCGCAATTCGGCGATGGTGTGGATGACTTGCAGTGCCATGTCAGTAGCCGTGGAGATCGTCTTGCGGGAAGGTCTGAGCCTTCACCTCCGAGACATAGCGGCGCACCGCGTCCTGCACCGAGGAGGCGCCCTGCATGAAGTTCTTGACGAAGCGCGGGCGGCGGCCGGGCGTCACGTCCAGCATGTCGTGCAGCACCAGCACCTGGCCCGAGCAGCCCACGCCGGCGCCGATGCCGATCACCGGGATGGCCAGGCTTTGCGTCAGCTCGGCGGCCAGCGCGGCCGGGATCATCTCGATCACCAGCATCTGCGCGCCGGCATCGGCCAGCTCCTGTGCATGCTTCTTCAGCAGCGCGGCCGAGGCCTCGTCGCGCCCCTGCACCTTGTAGCCGCCCAAGGCGGTGACGGTCTGCGGCGTGAAGCCCAGGTGGGCGCAGACGGGAATGCCGCGCTCGACCAGATAGCGCACCACCGGCGCGGTCCAGCCGCCGCCTTCCAGCTTCACCATATGGGCGCCGGCCTTCACCAGCGCGGCGGCGCTCTTCCAGGCCTCGGCGGTGCTGGCCTGGTAGCTGTCGAAGGGCAGGTCGCCGATGATCCAGGCGCTCTTGCGGCCGCGTGCCACGCAGCGCGTGTGATAGACCATCTCCTCCAGCGTCACCGGCACGGTGCTGCTCTGGCCCTGCAACACATTGCCGAGCGAATCGCCGATCAGCAGCACGTCCACGCCGGCTTCGTCCAGCAGGGTCGCGAAGGCGGCGTCGTAGCAGGTCAGCATGGCGATCTTGTCGCCGCTGGCATGCATGTCCAGCAGGCGCTGGAGGCTCATCGGTTTGCGCTCGGTGTTCATGATGGCTGCTGCTCGGAGGTCAAGGGCGAGCGCAGTGTAGCGGGCCGATGCGGGTTTGCACCAAGCCGGGGACAATGTAGGCTCGCACCCCTAGGAGGCCCCACCGCATGACGCTCACCGAGCTGCGCTACATCGTCGCCGTCGCGCGCGAACGTCACTTCGGCCGCGCCGCCGAGGCCTGCTTCGTCTCGCAACCCACGCTTTCGGTGGCGATCAAGAAGCTCGAGGAAGAGCTGGACGTGAAGATCTTCGAGCGCGGTGCCGCCGAGGTCTCGGTGACGCCGCTGGGCGAAGACATCGTGCGCCAGGCGCAATCGGTGATCGAACAGGCCAGCGCCATCAAGGAGATCGCCAAGCGCGGCAAGGACCCGCTGGCCGGCGCGCTGCGCCTGGGCATCATCTACACCATCGGCCCCTATCTGCTGCCCGAGCTGGTCAAGCACACCATCGAGCAGTACCCGCAGATGCCGTTGATGCTGCAGGAGAACTTCACCGTCAAGCTGCTGGAGATGCTGCGCACCGGCGAGCTGGACTGCGCCATCATGGCCGAGCCCTTCCCCGACACCGGCCTGGCGATCGCGCCGCTCTATGACGAACCCTTCGTGGTGGCCGTGCCTGCCCCCCACCCCTTTGCGCAGCGCCAGAGCGTCAGCACCCAGGAGCTGAAGAACGAGACCATGCTGCTGCTGGGCACCGGCCACTGCTTCCGCGACCATGTGCTGGAGGTCTGCCCGGAGTTCGCGCGCTTCTCCTCCGATGCCGAGGGCATACGCAAGAGCTTCGAGGGCAGCTCGCTGGAAACCATCAAGCACATGGTGGCCTCGGGCATGGGGGTGACGGTGGTGCCCTCTTTAAGCGTGCCGCGCGACCCCACGCCGCATCTGCGCTTCGTGCCCTTCGAGGACCCCGTGCCCACGCGCCGCGTGGTGCTGGCCTGGCGCCGCACTTTCACGCGCTACGAGGCGATCGCGGCGCTGCGCAACGCCATCTATGCCTGCAAGCTGGATGGGGTGACCAGGCTTTCGTAGCAAGAAGCGGGTGGCCGCCGGCGCCGCGTGCCTTCAGACTATCTCCATGATGCAAGACGCCACCCCTCCCGATCTCCGCTTCGAGCGCGTGCGCCAGGCCATCCAGCAGCTGGCCGCGGCGCCCGAGGCGCTCTCGCTGCAGGCGCTGGCCGATGCCGCCGGGCTCAGCCCCTTCCACTTCCAGCGCAGCTTCGTCAGCATGGCGGGGGTCACGCCCAAGGAGTTTGCCCAGGCGCTGGCGCTGGCGCGTGCCAAGCAGAGCCTGCTGCGCGCCGAGTCGGTGCTGGAGGCGGCGCTGGCCGCCGGGCTCTCGGGGCCCTCGCGCCTGCACGACCTGTTTCTGAGCCTGGAGGGCCTGACGCCGGGCGAGTTCAAGCAGGCCGGGCGCGGCCTGGACGTGCAGTGGACGGCGCTGGACTCGGTGCTGGGCCCGGTCTGGCTGGCCAGCACCGCGCGCGGCGTGCTGCGCATGGCCTTCATGCGCGAGGCCTCCAGCGCCGCGCTGCTGGACGAGGCGCGCGCGCTGCTGCCCGAGGCGCGCTGGCACGAGGCCGCGCAGCCCCTGCGCCCGCTGGCCACCGAGGTGCAGCGCCGCCTCGCCGGCCTCAAGCCCCAGCACCCGATCGGCCTGCTGCTCAGCGGCACGCCGCTGCGGCTCAAGGTCTGGGAGGCGCTCTTGCGCATCCCCGAGGGCCAGGTCCTGTCCTATACCCAGCTGGCGCGGCTGGCGGGTGCGCCGCAGGCGGTGCGCGCGGTGGCCAGCTGCGTGGCCGCCAACCCGATCGCCTACCTGATCCCCTGCCACCGGGTGATACGCGCGAATGCCGATTTCGGCGAATACCGCTGGGGGCCGGAGACCAAGCGTGCGCTCCTGGGGCTGGAGCTGGCGCGGCACGCCTCCTGAGCGTTTCTTAGGTGCCACCCTCCTGCCCGAATACGGTCTTGCGCGCGGTGGGCAGCCATTCGTCGATATTGCGGCTGGTGGCGATCAGCACCGGCACCAGGATCTGCTTGGCCGGCGGCTTGCCGGCCCGGCCCGCCAGCAAAGCCTCGGCGGCGCGCTGGCCCATCAGGTAGGGCTGCTGCATGCCCACGGCCACCAGCGCCTTGCTCTTGAGCAGATCGACGAACTCCGGGATGCCGTCGAAGGAGCCCACCAGCAGCTCGGCGCTGCGCCGGGCGTCGCGCACCGCCTGCAGGGCCCCCAGCGTGGGCTGGTCCACCTCGACGAACAGGCCGCGCAGCTTGGGGAAGGCGGCCAGCATCTCTCGCACGAAGCCGTAGGTCTCCTCGGTCGAATAACTCTTCATCTGGCGCAGCACCACCTCCTTGCCAAAGCCGGCCTCGCGCATGGCATCGCGGAAGCCGTTGGTGCGGTCCTGGCCGTTCTTGCGGTCCAGCGCGATCGTGCACAGGCCGTACTGTCCGCCCCGCCAGCCGCGTTCGCCCATGGCGCGCGCCATCGCCTCGCCCACCCCGTAGGCGCCCTTGTAGTTGTCGGACTTGATGTAGGACAGGTAGTCGCCACCATTGCTGCCGATGTCGGCCACCACCGCGGGCACCTTGGCGCGGCTCGCCAAGTCCAGCACCGCCACCGCCGATTTGCTGCTGGTGGGCGAGAGCACCAGGCCGGCGGCGCCGCGCGCCAGCACGCTGCTGGCATGGGCCAGCTGCAATTCGTCGCTGTTGCGGCTGTCCAGCGCCTCGAAGCTCATGCCGGCGGGCTCGACCACGGCCTGTACGCCGCGGCCCAGGGTGCGCCAGAACGGCAGATCCAGGCCCGGCGTCAGATAGGCCACCAAGGGCGCGGGTGCGAGCTGCGCCGCCACCGGCCAGCCGCCCGCAAGCAGGGGCAAGCCGGCAAACCGGCGCAGACAGTGGCGCCGCGACAAGATGCATGGGTAGGGCATGAGCTTGACCTCCGCGATGTCCTCAGGGCCGGGCCGCGATCGGCACCGCGTCCGCCACGTCGGCGCCGGGCGCATGGCGCGGCAGCGTCATGTGCAGCGTGGTGCCTTCCCCGGGCTGGCTGACGATGCGTATCTTGCCACCCAGCACGCCGGTGACGATGTTGAATGCGATGTGCAGGCCCAGGCCGGAGCCGCCATGGCCCAGCTTGGTGGTGAAGAAGGGCTCGAACACATGGCTCAGATGCTCGGCCGGTATGCCGCGGCCGTCGTCGCTGACCCAGAGCTCGACGCAGCCGCTCTCCAGGCCGCGCGCGCCGATGCGTATCAGCCCGGCATCGCGGCCCTCGAAGGCATGCAGCACGGCGTTGTTGATGAGGTTGGTCAGCACCTGGCCGAGCGGCCCCGGGAAGCTGTACATCTCCAGGTCCTGCGGCAGTTCGGCCTGCAGCAGGAAGGGCGTCTTGCGCAGCGAGGGCTGCAGCGTCAGGCAGATCTCGCTCACCACCTCGTGCAGCAGGAAGCGCCGGCGCTGCGAGCTCTCGCGGTCCACCGCCACCTGCTTGAAGCTGGTGATCAGGTCGCCGGCACGGCCCAGATTTCGCAGCACGATGTCCGCGGCCGCATGCACCTCGCCCACATAGGCATGCAGGGCCTGGCGCGTGAGCGGATGTGCCAGCTTGGCCTCCATGTCCCGGGTGACGTCCTGGATGGTGCTGGCCGCCAGCAGGCCGTTGCCAATCGGCGTGTTCAGCTCATGCGCGACGCCCGCCACCAGAGCGCCCAGCGCCGCCAGCTTTTCGCTCGACACCAGCTCGCCCTGCATCTGGTGGAGCACATCGACGCTGTGCTGCAGCTCGGCATTGGCATGCCGGAGCGCATCGTCGCGCTCGATCAGGCGCGCGCGCATCTGGTCCATGGCATAGAGCAGGCTGCCGTGGTCGGCGGGCCGCAGCCGGATCACCGAGTGCAGGTCGCCGGCGGCGATGCGGCGCGCGATGTCGGCCGCGTACTCGGGTTCGCCGCCCAGCCGGTGCAGCAGCGAGCGCGTGATCGCCACCGTCACCAGCACGCTCAGCAGCAGCGCCAGCCCGGCCAGCGCGACGATCAGCCGGCGCGCATCCAGATAGGCCTGCTCCACCTGGCGGCTCGCCGCCAGCATCTGCGCGCCCTGGTGCTGGTTGAACTGCTCGAGCAGCGCGAAGTAGTCGGTCTGGTAGCCATGCAGGTCGACGATGAGCAGGTTGCGCGCCTCGCCCAGCCGATGCTGGTTCAGCAGGCCGATGAAGTCCTCCTGGTTGATGCTGTAGGCCGAGTGCACGACCTGCATGCGCCGCAGCAGCTCGCGGCCCAGCGGGTCGCTGACGCGCTCCCCCAGCGTGGCGAGCGCCACCTGCATGCGCTGCTGGGCGGCCGCGATCTCGGCCTGGGCCTGCGCCAGCTGGGCGTCCTCGTTGAAGATCAGCGCATTGCGCATCGCGCGCGCGGCAATGCCCAACTGGCTGTTGACCTCGCTGATCAGCACCGTCTTGGGATATTCCTGCTGCAGGGCCTGCCGGGTGGTCTCGCTGAGCGCCCCGAGCTTCAGCACCGCCGCGCCGCTCAGCGCCACCAGCAGCACGATGATGGCGCCATAGCTCAGCGCCAGGCGCTGGCCGATGCCCGCGCGCCCGTGGCCACGCCACGAACCAAGCCTCGTCAGACTGTGTCTCATCGGTATGCGGATGAAATGGCGGTCGGCCACCCGCCCGGCAGGGGCGGGGCCGCCTGGGACACAGTCTACGGCCGCGGCAATGCCTCAGCGCAGCTGCGCCAGCGTGGCCGCCGCCATGCCCATCAGCAGGGCCCCCACCCCGCCGGCCAGCCAGCGCTGGGTCGCAGCTCCGCCGCCGGCGCGCTGGCCGCGCAAGGCGCCCAGGCTGGCCAGCAGCACCGCGCCATAAACGACGATCTGGTTGGCCGCGATGATCAGCGTGAGCCAGAGCGCCTGCGCCAGCGGCGCGCGCTCCGGGCTGCGCAGAAAGGCCGGGAACACCGCCAGCATGAAGGCATAGGCCTTGGGGTTGAGCAGGCAGTTGGCCATGCCGCTGAAAAACACCCGACCCGGCGCCTGCGCCTTCACGGCCGCGGGCGGCGGGGCGCCGGCCGGCGCGGCCACCATCCAGGCCGAACGCAGCATCTGCCAGCCGATCCAGCCCAGGTAGAGCGAACCCGCCACCAGCATGAGCGCAAAGGCGCCGGGCAAGAGCATCAGCAGGGCCGCGAGGCCGCTGAGGTTGAGCAGCACATGCACCACCCCGCCGGCCACGATGCCGGCCAGTGCCAGCAGGCCGCCGCGCCAGCCCGACTGCAGGGCATGGCCGGCCACATAGGCCATGTCCATGCCGGGCAGCACGATGATGCCCAGGGTGAGCAGAAAAAACATCCAGAGACTGTGGCTGGCATCCATGGCCGGCTCCCTTGTGGTTGACCTCAAGGCTCGCAGTCTAGAAAGCAAATAGGACAGAATCGGCCCTGTATCGACCACCGAGCACCATGAGCAAACCTACCGGCCGTGTCCTTGCCCTGCTGGAGCTGCTGCAGTCGCGCGCGCGCCTGCCCGGCAGCGAGCTGGCCGAGCGGCTCGGCGTGGACCAGCGCACCGTGCGCCGCTACATCGCCCAGCTGGTGGAACTGGGCCTGCCGATCCAGACCGAGCGTGGCCGCGATGGCGGCTATGCGCTGGCGGCCGGCCACAAGCTGCCGCCCATGATGTTCAGCGCCGAAGAGGCGCTCGCGCTCACGATGGGCTTGCGCGCGGCGCGCGAGCTGGGCCTGCACGGCATCCTGCCGGCCATCAGCAGCAGCGAGGCCAAGCTGGAGCGCGTCATGCCGACGGCGCTGCGCAAGCGCGTCGCGGGCATCGCCTCGGTGGTGGCCCTCGACCTCAAGACGCCCAAGCAGCGCGCCGCCAGCCCCGAGCTGCTGGCGCTGAGCACCGCCGCGCGCGCCCAGCAGCGCGTGCGCCTGCAGTATCTGGATCTGCACCAGCAGGCCAGCACGCGCGAGCTCGACGTCTACGGCCTGGCCTACCGGGGCGGCGCCTGGTATGCGGTGGGCTATTGCCAGCTACGCCAGGACGTGCGCTCGTTCCGGCTCGACCGCGTGCAGGCCGTCGAGGCCCTGCCGGTGAGCTTCGGCCGCCCGGCGGATTTCGATGTGCTGGGCTATCTGACTCACGCCATCGCCACGCTGCCGCGCAACCACGCGGTGGAGGCCCTGCTGCACACCGATCTGGCCACGGCACGGCGCGCCCTCTATGCCGAGATGGGCGTGCTGGAACCCTGCCGGGGCGGCGTGCGCCTGCGCGCCCAGGCCGACGATCTGGCGTCGATGGCGCGCGACTTCGCCCAGCTGCCCTTCGGCTTCAGCATCGTCAAGCCCGCGGCGCTGCGCCGCGCCATCGCCGCCCATGCCCAGGCCTTGTTGACGCACATGCAATAAGTCATGCGTAGTCACCCGAAGTCGGGTAAATGCGCCCCCTTGAACCAAGGGGTGCGCTCCCGCCGCGGCATGAGCTAACGCCTACATTGCCACCCTCAATAAGACCAACCGTCAGGAGAGGGATCAAAGATGAAGAAGCAAGTATTGGGCGCCGTGGCTGCGGCCGCCCTGGCGCTGTGCGCCGGCCAGGCGCAGGCCCTGAACATCGTGCTGTGGGATACCAGCGGCAGCTTCGGCAAGGCGCCGCATGGCGCCGAGGCGCTGTTCGCCTTCCAGAAGGCCGCCAACTACTGGAACAAGACGCTCACCAACGACGTCACCGTCAACATCCAGATCTCCTTCGACGCCCTGGCCCCCGGCGTGCTGGGCTCCACCGGCAGCGCCAGCCAGGTGGTGGCCGTGACCGACGCCTACGCGCGCCTGGCCGCCACCAAGACCAGCGCGCTGGACAATATCGCCGTGGCGAATCTGTCGGCGCTCTCGGCCAGCGGCGGCCTGACGGTGCGCATGAACAACTACCACGACGTGGCCAACAAGATCGGCGTCGCCGCCGATGCCACCCGCCTGGTCACCGGCAATCTGGACAGCACCCGCTACCTGGACGTCAACCAGTCGGTCGTGAAGGCCCTGGGCCTGACCAGCCTGACCGGCCCGGCCCAGCAGTTCGACGCCAATATCAAGTTCAGCTCGAACTTCGGTTTCGACTTCAACCCGAGCAACGGCATCGATGTGGGCAAGTACGACTTCACCGCCGTCGCCATCCACGAGCTGGGCCATGCGCTGGGCTTCGTCAGCGGCACCGACACCTTCGACATCCTGGCCCACGGCAAGGGTCCGCTGGCCGCCAACTTCGAGGCCGGCAACTATGGCGACAAGAACACCGACGGCTGGGCCATCGGCAGCACGCTGGACCTGTTCCGCTATGGCAATGCGCTGAACGGCAGCAGCCTGGCGCTGCAATGGTCGGCCGCGCCCAACCGCGCGGCCTTCTTCTCGATCGACGGCAAGCATGTGTTCAACCTGCCCGACGTGGACCAGGAAGCCGGCTTCTTCTCGACCGGCCGCTACAACGGCGACGGCCAGCAGGCCTCGCACTGGAAGGACAACCTCGGCGCCATCGATCCCGACACCGGCGGCGCCTGCCTGTTCGAGACGCGCGCCGTCGGCATCATGGACCCGACCTCCTCGCCCTGCCACCAGGGCGCGATCACGCAGAACGACATCGCCGCCTTCGACGCGATGGGCTGGAACACCAGCTTCGACGTGCTGGCCAATGGCAGGTACAGCATCAACAGCAGCGGCGCCTTCGCCCTCGACGGCCTGGCCGCCGCGGTGCCCGAGCCCGCCACCTGGGCGCAGCTGCTGCTGGGCTTCGGCCTGATCGGCGGCTTCCTGCGCGCACGCCGCCAGGGTGGCGACGCCGCCTGAGCGCGGCAAGGCCGGCGGGGCGGCCGCGATCGGTTAGGCTTTCAAGCCCTGCACGACCCGTGGAGCCCCGCATGGCCAAGACATCCGCCACCCTTGCCGTGCTGCTGCTGTTGGGGCTTGGCGGCGCACGGGCAGCGCCCGTCGCCGAGCCCAGCCGCGCCGAGCTGACGCGCCAGGTCGAGGCGCTGGACCAGGCCTTCTTCGGCGCCTTCAACCAATGCCGGATCGAGCAGCTGGCCGGCCTGGTGGCCGAAGACCTGGAGTTCTTCCACGACAAGACCGGGCTGATGCGTTCGCGCCAGGCCTTTCTGGACAGCGTGCGCAAGAACGTCTGCAAGCGCTTCCGGCGCGAGCCGCTGCCGGGCACCATGACGGTGTTTCCGCTGGAGGGCTTTGGCGCCATCCAGATGGGCGAGCACAAGTTCTGCCCGCTGGACAGCGGCCGCTGCGAGGGCAAGGGCCGCTATGTGCATGTCTGGCACCGCCTCGACGAGGGGCGCTGGGAGCTGATGCGGGTGCTCAGCTACGAGCACCTGCCGTTGTCCGAGTGACGTTGAGGCTCACAGCACCGACAGCAGGCCGATGATGCCCAGCGTCAGCGCCGCCAGTGCGTCGCCGGCGATCAGGCCGCCGCCCACCAGCGAGGTGGAACTCATGTCCGCGGGCAGCTCGTCCGCGCCCGCCGCCGGCTTGGGCACGACCGTGTTGATGAAGCTGGAGATCACCCCGCCGCCGGCAAACCAGGCCGAGGTGCTGAGGTTGACGAAGCCGCCGAAGGACGAGGCATAGGGGCTGGGCAGCAGCACCGCATCCAGCACGAAATCCGCAGCGAAGGCGCCCTTGCTGCTGCGCGCCCAGCGCTTGTAGCCGGCATGGCCCCAGATCAGCTTGCGCAGCAGCTCGGTCACCAGGCCGATCGCCACGCCGATCCAGATCGCATCGGTCTGGTAGGGCTTGGGGTCGGTGAGGCTGCGCAGCGCGCCGACGAATTTGTAGGTCATCGCCGAGGTCCACTGCGCCGGCGCCTGATCGGCGCTCATGGCGGTCTGGTCCAGGTTCAGCACCGGGTAGGCCGACATGAAGAGCTTGGCGATCACCACCGCCAGGATCGCGCCCAGCAGCAGGCCGGCCACCTGGAAGCGGAACTGCAGCGCGCGGTTGGAACCGAGGCGCCAGCCGGTCGAGCGGTCCTGCTGCATATCGCCCGCCACGCTGGACGAGACGAACACCACCATCGCCGCCAGCAGGCCCAGCATCGGGTCCTTGAGGCCGATGCTGGCCAGTATCAGCACCGTCACCACAAAGGCCGAGGAGATCGGGTTCTGATCGGTCAGGCCCAGCGAGATGCCGTTGACGATGGCAAACACATAGACCAGGCCCACCGCCAGCAACATATAGCCCAGCGGCTCGTGGAAGAAGTTCACGCCGCAGAACACCGTGGCCGCGGTCCACACCGCGACCCAGGCGAGCAGGCGCGGGGTACTCGCGCGCGGCCCCCGATGGTGGCCCTGCTGCTCCTCCGGCACCTCGGTCTGCACGGCATTGACGTCGCGCAGGCGGCGCGCGGCGCGCCAGAAGATCAGCGCCAGGTCGACGATGGCGGCGCCCAGGATCAGGCCCAGCGCGATCAGGAAGGCGATCTTGCGGAAGGGCTCGCCGGCCTTGAGCCAGCCGATGCTGATGAAGTAAGGCCCCAGGGCCCAGAACACCAGGCCGCCCACGATGGCCGGAATGCCCACGCGCGCGCCCACGATCAGGCCGGCGCCAAAGGTCGAGGCCGAGAGCTCGATGGCCTCCAGCAGCGGGATCTTGGCCGCCGCGAACCCCGTGCCCAGGCCCGCGGCCATGCCGCCGAACAGGCGCGAGACCGAACGCTTCAGCAGCACCGGGTCGGTCAGCGCGCGCAGGATGTTGGCCACCGCCAGCCCGGAGGGGAAGGTCAGCTGCATGCGCTCCACCAGGATCGGCGTGTAGAGCATGCCGATGCCGGCGGCCATCATGCCGATGCAAAGCATGTAGGTGACGAGCTGCCAGTTGGGCACCGGCGGCATGCCCATCCAGGTCATGGCCTGGATCAGCGTGCTCATCGCCATCATTCCGGCCACCGAGGCGGCGGTGGTCTGGATGTAGTTGGCGCCATGCTTGCCCTCGGAACCGTAGCCGTAGGTGACCACCGAACCGAGGATGCCCGCCAGCACCTGGCCGCCGACGAAGAAGCCGATCGAGAAGTTCATGAAGGCCGCGGTGATGCCGCCCAGCGGGCCCAGCACCAGCATGCCGATGGCGCCCAGCAGGGCGTAATAGCGCCAGCTGCCGACGCGCGGCAGCCAGGCCCAGCGGCGCGTGTCCGGCACCGAGCTCACAGAAATGGAGGACATGGAGGAAAGGCCCAACGTAAGATGGCGCGGACTGTAGCCCCCGGGCCACCATCGCACCATGAGTGAGATCACCCCCACCCCCACGCCGCATCCCACCCGGATCGCCATCCTCACCTTCGACGGCTTCAACGAGCTCGACAGCTTCGTCGCCCTGGGTCTGCTGAACCGCCTGAAGGCCCAGGGCTTCAGCGCCGAGCTGTGCGGCCCCGGCCATGCGGTGACCTCGATGAACGGCGTCACGGTGCAGTTGCAGCGCCCGCTGGAATGGGCCAACGAGGCCGAGGTGGTGCTGTTCGGCTCCGGCATCTACACCCGCGCCATCGCCGAGAACTCGACCCTGCTCGATCGCCTGCAGCTCGACCCGGTGAAGCAGCTGATCGGCGCGCAATGCTCGGGCACCCTGCTGCTGGCGCGCCTGGGCCTGCTGGGCGACATGCCCGCCTGCACCGACCTGATCACCAAGCCCTGGGTCGTCGCGGCCGGCGCCCGCGTGCTGGACGAGCCCTTCCACGCGCGCGGCCCCATCGCCACCGCGGGTGGCTGCCTGGCCTCCCAGTACCTGGCCACCTGGGTGATGCTGAGACGCGCCGGCGAGCCCGCCGCGCGGGAGGCGCTGCACTATGTGGCGCCGGTGGGCGAGAAAGAGTCCTATGTGGAGCGGCTGCTGGCGCAGGTGGCGCGGTATTCCGCCTAGGCGCGTTCGATGCGGCAGGCGTAGCAGCCGTGGCCGGTGAAGCGCGCCAGCACAAAGGCCACCTCGGCGCGTGACAGCAGGGCTTGCAGATGCGCCTCGGCCTCGGCCGCCGCGACCACCGCCCCCTCCAGGATGCGCTCGGCGGCCGAATAGGCGCGCAGCAGGAAGCTCGGGCTTAGGTAGGGGTGCTCGCCGGCGAGCGGCAGGTGATCCAGGCCCTGCACCGGCTCGGCATCATCGGACGCGTCGGCCAACAGGAACACCGGCCCGTACTCGCGATAAGGGCCGGCCTGCTCGAAGGGGCAGTAGCTGGCCAGCAGCAAGGCCTCGCCGGGGCGCGCGCGGCGCAAGGCATCGCGACAGGGCTCGCCGCCTTCGGCGATGTGACGCTCCACCGGCTGGTTCAGATCGTCCAGGCCCGCAGCGCGGGCGCGCTGCACGAAGCTGGCGCGGATGGGGGTGATGCGGTAGGGGATGGCTTGGATGGCTGGCATGGGGCGGTGCGCGGCGTTGATGTGACGGCCATGCTAGGAGTGCGTCAGGTGGGCGGCCACCCGGTTCTTGCGGGGTGACGCATCGCAAAGCGAGCGAGCCGGTCGGGATGCCGGCAGCTTCAGCGGCGCGACAAATCGGCCGCCCTGGGCAGCAGGGTCGGATCCATCAACGCCGCAACGTTGAGAATCCCGGCGCCAAAGCCCCGGTCAGACATCCATCCGGCCGGCACGGTCGCGCTTCTGCGCGCCATGCAACGGAATGCCTCGATCCGCTGCCAGGGCTCGGGGTAACGCGCCTGGATAGCCCCGCGATGGGCGAGCATCCACAGGGCCGCGGCGCCCGAGGTCATCGCTGCAGCAAAGCTGGTGCCGCCCCAAAAAGATGTGTAGCCGTAGCCGCTGCACCTTGTCGTGTGGGCCCGCAAGACTCCACCGGCGGGCGCGCTGAAATCGACCCAGCGCCCGCGCGAACTTATGCACCAAGGCCGCGCTCGGCGCGTGACACCGGCCACTGCGATGGCGCGCGGCAATGCCGCCGGAAATGCCGGCCAGCCCCGAACAGGCATATTGCCGGCAGCCGCAATCAGGATGACACCGCATTCGTAGCAGTGATCGAGCGCCAGACGGATGGCCTCGGGTGGGCTGAACTTCAGGAAGGTGCCCAGGCTGACGTTGATCACGTCCACCCGGACTTGGTCGACCAGATAGCGTAGCGCGGCCTCAAACTCATGGGCCCGCCAATCAATGATGACGCAATCGCTGATCCTGGCCGGCACGACCGGCACGCGCGGGGCCACGCCCAGATAGGCCGCCGCCGCGTCGTCGCCATTGATCACGCTGGCACTCATCGTGCCGTGGCTGCCGACCAACGCCCTCGGCCACTCGCTGCCTGCGCCGGGCGGAGGATCCGGCAGAAAGGTACGCGCACCCCACGAGTCAATCCAAGGTGAGTTCGGGAATCCAAATACCGGGTGTTGCGTGTAGCCGGTATCGAGCTGCCCGACCCGCAGCCCGCCCCAATCGATGTGCTTGCGGCCGCCCAGCAGTTCCCAGGCCCGTTCGACCTCGCACATCCGAAGATGCCAGTTTCGATCACTGCTCATAGGCCCGCGCCGCTCCCATGCTTCCTGCCTGCATCGCCTACGGACAGCGCGTCACAGGCAGGGCTTGCAGCGCGCGGAAATAGACGTTGTCGACCCAGGGCGGCACCGCATCGGGATCGCACAGGCGCAGCGTGGGCAGCGCGTCGATCAGCCGTGTCAGGGCCTCGGGCACGATGCGCGCCTGCACGAACTGGCCGATGCACTCGTGCACGCCATGACCCAGCGATAGATGCCCGGCGCCCGTGGGCCGATCCCAGATGAACTGTTCCGCATTGCCTCCCGCCACTCCATCGCGATTGGCCGAGGCGATGACGGCGAATACGGCACTGTCCTTGGGAACAGCGACGCCGCCTATGTTCAAGCCCTTGGCGGCGTAGCGCTCCGCGATGGTGACGGGCGGGTCGATCCGGCGCGCCTCCTCCAATGCGCCTTTCAGCATCGAGTCGAAGGCTGGGGACTGTGCCGTGCGAAGCGCCGCGAGCGCATCCCATGGCCTCATGCGGGCGTTACGCGGATCCGGCATCATGAGATTCCGCGTCGCCGTGCCCAGCAGGAAGGAGGCCGACTGTCCGGCCAGCGCAAACTGCACCAAGGTCACCACCGCCTCCAGAAAGCGGACTGGGCGACAAGGTGGGAGGGAGAGTCCAAAGAAATGCAGCTTTGTCCGCGACGCGAGTTCCCCGATCAGGGTACCGGCGAAGCAGGATCTGCCGATCGGGATCAGGCTGCGCAGCCAGGCCTTCGCGAATTGGCAGCCCAGGCGCCAGCCGAGGCGCAATGCAGCGTCGTAAAGCGCGAGCTGATCGACCCCGCCCGGACGCTCTGGTTGGCCATAGTGGCAGATCATGGTCTGCACCAGGCGCTGACATGCGGAGATCTGCGCGGCATCTTTCAAACCCACCAAGCGCCACAGAACGCGGAGCGGCACCCTGGCGCCGTACGCAGTCATGAAGTCGAACTGCTTGACGCCGCCGATGTCCGCCAGTGCGGCCGTGATTTCCGCGGTGACGATCTGGTCGATGTGAGCGGTCGACGCCCGCAAAGCCTCCGCGGCGACACTGCGGACGACGCCGTGGCGAGGGCCGTCCATAGTGATGATGCCGCGCAGCTTGGTGCGCGGCTGAGCCTGAAGAAAGTTGTCGTGCTCGTCAAACAAGCGCTGCGCGTCGGCGCGCGACAGCACCCAAAAAGCCTTGTGCTCCTTCACCCACACGACATGCCTGCCTGCATTGCGCAACTGCCTGTAGGCCGGAAACGGATCGGCGATGAAGCCGGCATCACGCATGCGGATACCACCCGGCGATTGAGGGTGCCGCGCTGAGCAGTCGCGGCGCGGAGGCGGCAGGTAGGTCGTGACGACATCGGCCAGGCACTTGGAATGCAGCCGCAACAGCAGAACGTAAGTCCCGATGGCAATCATCCAGCCCGGCAGGCGAGCCAGACCCGTGAGGCGGGGCCGGTCCGCGCATCGACGCGCCGGCGCGCTCGTCCTGCTCGCTGATTGCCCAAGCCCGCGCAGCATCGAGATGCCCGGGAAAAACAGGTAAAGGCTGCCCCGCGTGGTGACCAACGGCGGCACCTCCAGGCCGCCGATCCCTGGCAACTCCATATGAACGGGCTTGCTGCGCAGCCCGGCCAAGGGATCCTGGGTACCCCGAATTCCGCTGGCTGCGTCGCCACCCTGTATCCACTGTCGCTGGATGAACTCGAATTGCCGCTCCAGACTGGCGCCGATGAACAGACCCATCAAGCCACGCTTGCCGACACCATCCTCGACCCAGCGTATCGGCATACCACGCCGTATCAGCCGACGCGAGTGCCTTTGTCCCGCGACGCGCGCGCTGCGCGGGTTGCTGCGGCGGATATGGGCGCCCACCGGGCAGCGCTCGCCCTCGTGATCGTTGAAGACCGCGGGGTGTTCCCAGGAGGGGGCGTAGTCGAAAGCGTTGCTGGGCCCCGTCGCGCCGGGCGCCTGCGGGCTAAGAGACAGCGGCTCGCCGTCCCGCCAACGGCCGAGCAGCTTCGCCCTCAGCAGCTCCTCGCCGATCGCCAGGCGCCAAGCCTGATGGGTGATCATCCGACTGAACGCCTTCACGTCCTGCTCCATCATGCGCAGGGCAGCAAAGCTGCCGTTCGTCGCCAGGTCCGCGGGCAAGTTCCCCAACGAGGAGCCGCCGTAGATGCTTTTGTAGTGTCGGCCGAGCAGGAATTCGCCGGGGCTCGCCGCGGGCTGGAAGTCCGGCGTCTCGGGTTTGCATTGCCCGCTGATGCGTGGCTGGGCAATGCTGTCGCGGTAGCCGAAATACACATAGCTATTGGGCAGGGCGTGGGCGTTCTGTCGAAACACCTCGCGCAGACCGTTCTGATGGACGCCCGTCTCGTCAACGAAGGTGTCGTGGATCGTTCTCGCTGCATACGGCTCTGACGAGTACAGCACCACCATCAGGTGGATGTCTTGCTCGGCGCGGCCGAGCCGCCAGTGCCGGGGATCGCTGGGGCCGACGTCGCCGTTGGCCTCGCTGCGCCGCAATGCCCCCTCGCGAAACTCGACCGGAAAACGCTCGAGATCGGCGCGCCGATCGGGCAGCAATGTCTCGAGCCCGGCAAAGGTGAAGCCAAGCTGCGCAATCAGCGCCTGTTTCTTCTCGATCTGCCTGTCCGCGCTGATCACGCCACTCCACGCGCCCTGACCTGCAAAGACCTCGGCCAACCATTTGCGCGCCAAGTCCGCATCGGTGATGGAGAAAAAGAGATACACCGCCGTCTCGGCCCTGTAACCAGTCAGGATGTTCGCCTGCACGTCTGCCAGGTCGACGGGGTCTCCATGTCGGTCCATCGACGGTGACAGCAACTGGCACCGCTTGCCAGCAATGTCCGTCACCGTCTTTCTCGGATAGGCGCTATAGATGGGAAAGGGGAAATCCGGGGGCAGAAGCGCCGCGTCGCAATGACAACCACCCGGCGCAATGGGCACCCGGTTCCAGCACCTGACGAAATCCATGAACTCATCGGGATACTCGCGCACCGGCAGCGGAGGCGCGTCCTCGACATACAGCAGCAGGGCGTCGAAGACCTCGCCCAAGGCGATGACAAAGTCCATCACATAGGGTTCAAGCGGGCCGTCAAACGAGGTGGTGACCATCAGCGCCTTGCCATCCCATGAAGGCACGAAGCGCGCGAAGTGGAGGAAGCTCAGTTCCTGCAGGGCCCGCTCGATCTTGGGCTGCGCTACCACGATGTCCCACAGCATGAGGGGCAGCTTGCTGGGCGAGGCGAGCTTCAAGGCCAGGTTGAGCCCATGACTCACTTGCGCTGGGTCAGGGGCCAGCCACGATCTGGCCCAAGGCGGAAACTTTTCCATGCCCTCTCCTGTCGGTGATGACTTCGGCGACGGCGTTCTGTCGGCCGCGCCGCAGGCGCAATGCCGAGTCAATGCCGGATTGGCATTCAAAGCAGCAGCCTTGTCATCATCAATGCGGCTATGTGTCGAACTCTCGCGGCCTCGCCACGCAAGCGCGCCACTCCCGCCCCCACCCCCTGCGATAATC
>NZ_JBYTBE010000039.1:0-47971 GCF_058788955.1 Roseateles sp. FW301-B2 | reverse complement strand
GTCATCGTCAGGCTAATATCCAAAGCAAACCCTCCGCCTCCTATGAGTCGGAGGGTTTTTGCTTTTAAGGGCCGCAAATTCGATCAAGCGATCGACAGCCGCTCCTGCTCATCCATGGCCAATACGCCACCCGCCAGCAGCTCGGCAATCACGCGGTCGCACCATGCCTGCATCTGCTGTTCGGAGAAATAGCGCTCCCACATAAGGCGCTGGATCGGGTTTTCTTGCAGCCAGGCCAGCAGATCGGGACGAGACTGCGCGCGCACTTCCAGCATATGGAACATGATCAAGGCCTTGGATGCGTGCTTGGCATGCCGGGCCGGCTCCTTGCGGAAAAAGGCGAGCTTCGAGCGGGCCTCGCTCAGGGCCGCACTCACGTTCTCGAAGACGGCGCCATGGCCGGGTATCACAACGCGGGGATTCAGCTCCTCGATCAGCGTCAACGTGGCGTCCACTTCGTCGAAGGCGCCCTCACCCTCGATTTCCGGGAAGACGATGCCGAAGCCGTGCTCCCACAAGGCGTCGGCCGAAACAAGGGTGCGCGAGTGCTGCTCGAACAGAAGCAGGGAATGCGGGTCATGTCCGGGCGCCGCATGGACCTGCCAGCGCAGCCCCGCGTGCTCGATCAAGGCGCCGGGCTCCAGCATGGCCGTGGGCGTGAAGCGGGGGCATTGCTGGCCGGTGGGGCGATAGCTGAGCTGCGCCTCGTCCCAGTCCAGCGCCGCCTGGTAGTGGCCGGGCGGGATCCAGGCCGGGCAGCCATAGACCGCCATCAGGGCTGCGTTGCCGCCGCAGTGATCGGAGTGCAGATGGGTGTTGATGATGCGACTCAGGCCGCGCGCTTCACCGGCAATCGCCTCGGCGACCAGCGCCAGCGTCTGCTGGGCATGGCTGGCGTAGCCGGTGTCGATCAGGATGGGCCCGGCGCTTGGGTCGCCCAAGAGCAGGATCGAGTTGGACGACAGCCAGCCCCGCTCCAGCACGCGTACTTGGGGCGGTAGCAAGGCGTGCGCGGCCGCCATCGTCAGCTGCGCAATTCGCGCCGCAGTATCTTGCCGACGTTGCTCTTGGGTAGCTCGTCGCGGAACTCGATGTATTTGGGGCGCTTGTAGGCGGTGAGCTGGTCATGGCAGAAGGCGCTGAGGTCTTCCTCCGCCAGGGCGGGGTCGCTCTTCACGACATAGAGCTTGACGGTCTCGCCCGAGCGGGCGTCCGGGATGCCCACGGCGGCGCATTCCAGCACGCCCGGATGCATGTTCACAACCTGCTCGATCTCGGTGGGATAGACGTTGAAGCCGGAGACCAGAATCATGTCCTTCTTGCGGTCGACGATGCGGATGAAGCCCGCGGCGTCCATCACGCCGATGTCGCCGCTCTTGAAGAAGCCGTCCGCATACATGACGTTGGCGGTCTCGTCAGGGCGGTTCCAGTAGCCCGCCATCACCTGCGGGCCGCGGATGCAGATTTCGCCGCGCTCGCCCTGCGGCACGTCCTGCCCGGCGTCGTCGCGGATCGCGATCTCGGTGCTGGGCACGGGCAGGCCGATCGAGCCATTGAAGTCGTGCAGGTCGAGCCGGTTGATGGTGGCGACGGGGGCGGTTTCCGACAGGCCGTAGCCCTCCACCACGGGGCAGCCCGTGATGCTGAGCCACTTCTCCGCCGTGGCCTGTTGCACCGCCATGCCGCCGCCGTTGGAGATCACCAGCTCGCTGAAATCCAGGCGCGCGAACGAGGGCTCGTTGGCCAGGGCGTTGAAGAGCGTGTTGACCGCCGGGAACATATTGACGCGGTACTGCTGCAGCGTCGCGATGAAGCCGGGGATGTCGCGCGGATTGGGGATCAGCAGGTTCATCATGCCCAGCCGCGCGCCCAGCATGTAGCAGGCCGTGAGCGCGAAGATGTGATACAGGGGCAGGGCGCAGACGGTGGTGAGCTGCTTGTTGCCGATGCGGGCCAGCATGGGCCCGAACCAGGCCTCGCTTTGCAGGATGTTGGCCACCACGTTGCGATGTAGCAGCGTGGCGCCCTTGGAGATCCCGGTGGTGCCGCCGGTGTACTGCAGGAAGGCCACGTCGTCGGGGCCCACCTCCACCGGCTTCATGCGCATGCCGCGGCCCTCGTCGAGCGCCTTGTTGAAGCGCGTCACGCTGTGGCCGGCACCGGTGGGCAGGCGGAACTCCGGCACCATCTTGCGCACATGGCGCACCGCGAAATTGATCAGCGGGCCGCGCCACCAGCCCAGCAGGTCGCCCAGCGAGGCCAGCACCACATGCTTGATATCGGTGTGGGCAATCGCCTCTTCCAGCGTGGCGGCAAAGTTCTCCAGCACGATGATGGCTTCGGCCCCCGAGTCCTTCAGCTGGTGCTCCAGCTCGCGCGGCGTGTAGAGCGGATTGACGTTCACCACCACATAGCCGGCGCGCAGGATGGCGGCGATGGCGACCATGTACTGCAGCACATTGGGCATCATGATGGCGACGCGCGCGCCGCGCGCCAGCCCCTTGCCCTGCAGCCAGGCGGCCAGCGCCTGCGACATTTCGTCCACCTCGCCAAAGCTCAGGCGCTGCTCCATGCAGGCGGCCGCGTCGCGCTTGGCATGCTTGCGGAAGGCTTCTTCCAGCAACTGCACCAGTGAACGGTAGGTGTCGGTGCGGATCTCCGCCGGAACGCCCTCGGGGTAGCTCTTCAACCAGGGCTTGTCTGCGAGTACTGCGGCCATGTCTCCTCGTCTTGTAGTCGGCGGCGATCTCCGATGGTCAGCGTTGCAGGCCCTGCGCAGCTAGGGGAGTTGCCCTAGTGGATCGTCACCTGTGGGACAAGCGGGGCGAGATAGTTCGAGCGCGCCCGCGTCGGCAGCGAACAAGGCCCGCGCAAACGCCTCTTCGCGCTTGCGCACGCAGGCCAGGAATTCGCCCGAGCCCTTCATGGCCTTGAAGGTGTCGAAGCCGGTCTCCAGAAAATGCTGCAGCGCCGAGAGGCCGGCCGCGCTGGCCGGGCCCCGCATCATGCGCAAGGCCTGGCGCAGCAGCGGCTTGCGCGTGTAGCCATCCAGGGCCGCGCCGATCGCCATGGTGAGGTCGATCTGCTGCTGCCGGTAGCGCGGCTGGGCCACCGCCTGCCAGGCCCTCACATAGCCCTGGGCCGAGAGCTGGGGCGCGGCCAGCTGGCCCGCCATCGCGCTGTCCAGCTGCTCCGAGATGGCGTGCAGTTCGGCGAGCAGGCGCACCGTCTTCACCACCTCGGCGGGGAACAGCCGCGTCAGCGCCGGCACCACGCGCGCGAACTGCGCATCGCGCTCGCTGAAATCGCCCGGGCCGTAGAGTTCCTCAAGAAAGAAGCGCGCGGCGCCGGCATAGCGCGTGCTGGCCAGCAGGTCGGCATAGCTGCGCGAAAAGCGCGCCTGCTGATAGCTCTTGACGGCCTGCACCCGGGCCTCGAGGGCCGGGTCGGCCGCGCGGCGCAGGCGCTCCGCCTCCACTTGCTGCAGGAAACCCAGGATCTCGGCTTGCATCGACCACCTTCAGAGTCTGGACTCAAATTGTGCCGCTGCCGGCGGCCTACACTGGCTCGCAGCTTAGAGGAGGGCGTCGAGATGGCGGGAGTGAATGCGCGCTGGCAACGCCTGCATCTGGGCTTGCGCCTCATGCTTGCCGCGGCGGCGCTGGCCTGGGCGCTGCCGCGCTGGGGCGTCTGGCAGGGGCTCGGCCTGGCCCTTGCGACCTTGATGCTGCAACAGATCGCGCTGCTGCCGGTGTTCTTCTGGCTGCGCGGCTTGCCGCTTGCCGCGGGCGTGCCGCGCCTGGGGCGCTGGCAGGCCATCGCCGCCTGGTGGCGCGAATGCGGCGCGCTGGAGCGCGTGTTCAGCTGGCAGCAGCCCTTTGCCGACCGGGCCGAGCCCGACCATCTGCCCACCCACAGCGCGCAGCGCGGCGTGCTGCTGCTGCACGGCTTCACCTGCAACCGCGGACTCTGGAATCCCTGGATGCGCCAGTTGCGCGAGCGTGGCCAGCCCTTCATGGCGCTCACGCTGGAGCCGGCGTTCGGCAGCATCGATGCCTATGTGCCGGCCATCGACGCGGCGCTGCGGCGGCTTGAGGCCTGCAGCGGCCGTGCGCCCATCATCGTGGCGCACAGCATGGGTGGGCTGGCCGCACGTGCCTGGTGGCGCCATGCGGGGCATGACGGCAGCCGCGTGCACCGCATCGTCACCCTGGGCTCGCCGCATGCGGGCACGCTGATGGCGCGCTTCTCATCGGCGGCCAATGCCCGACAGATGCGCCGCGACTCGCCGTGGCTGGCGACGCTGGCGCAGCTGGAGCAGGCGCAGCACTACCAGCGCTTCGACTGCTTCTTCAGTCATGCCGACCAGATCGTCTGCCCGGCCGGCACCGCCGCCTTGCCGGGCGCGCGCAATCATCACGTGCAGGCCTGCGGCCATCTCGACCTGCTGTTTCACTCCGGCCTGCGCGCCGCAGTGATGGCCTTGCTGCAGGACGCACAAGAAAAAACGCCTTGAGCGCAGGCCTCAAGGCGTTTCGCGGCGCGGCTCGATCGCCGGCGCTCAGATGGGCTCGTCGACCTTCAGCACGCCACGACGGATCTGGTCCAGCTCGATGCTCTCGAACAGGGCCTTGAAGTTGCCCTCGCCAAAGCCCTCATTGCCCTTGCGCTGGATCAGCTCGAAGAAGATCGGCCCGATCACTTCCTTGGTGAAGATCTGCAGCAGCAGCTCGTGCGGCGCACCTTCGTGAGCGGCGCCGTCGATCAGGATGCGCAGGCGCTTGAGCTCCTCGAGGTTCTCGCCATGCTGGGGCAGGCGCTCGTTCACCAGGTCGTAGTAGGTGGCGATGGTGTCCTGGAACACCACACCGGTCGCCTTCATGCCTTCCACCGTAGCGTAGATGTTGTCGGTGCCCAGCGCCACGTGCTGGATGCCCTCACCATGGTAGAGGTCCAGGTACTCGGCGATCTGGCTCTTGTCGTCGCTGCTCTCGTTGATGGGGATGCGGATCTTGCCGCAGGGGCTGGTCATGGCCTTGGACTTCAGGCCGGTCAGCTTGCCCTCGATGTCGAAGTAGCGCACCTCGCGGAAGTTGAAGAAGCGCTCGTAGAACTCGGCCCATTCCTTCATGCGGCCGCGGAACACGTTGTGCGTCAGGTGGTCGATATAGGTTAGGCCGTGGCCCACCGGCTTGGACGGGACCGGCTTGCCTTCGGCATCCAGCAGGGGCACGAAGTCCACGTCGTAGATGCTGATGTTGCCGATCGCGCCGGCGGGCGCGTCGTTCTTGCCCTGCCAACGGTCGACGAAATAGATCAGCGAATCGCCGATGCCCTTGATGGCCGGGATGTTCAGCTCCATCGGGCCGGCCTTGTTGTCAAAGCCCCAGGCGCCGAGCTCCAGCGCGCGCTGGTAGGCGAAGGCGGCGTCCTTGACGCGGAAGGCGATGGCACAGATCGAGGGGCCGTGCAGGCGCGCAAAGCGCTGGGCAAACGAGTCGCCCTCGGCATTGATGATGAAGTTCACCTCGCCCTGGCGGTACAGGGTCACGTTCTTGTGGCGGTGCTTGGCCACGGCTGTGAAGCCCATGGTTTCGAACAGCTTGCCCAGCGCGGCCGGATCGGGCGCGGCGAACTCGATGAACTCGAAGCCGTCGGTGCCCATTGGGTTGTCCCAGGGGGTGAATGCCATGTTGTCTCCTGCAGCGGATGTCTTGCGATGGGTCAAGACTGTAGGTCCAGGGGCCTGCAGGATTCATGCGATTGGCGCGCGACTTTTGTTTTGGTGCGCAGGAAAACTGCAAAAATGCAGAAATGGACAAGGAAACCCAGCTCGATGCCATTGATAAGCGCATTTTGAGGGCGTTGCAGCTCGACGGGCGCGTGACCTATGACGCCCTCGCGGCGCAGGTCAATCTCTCCGCCTCGGCGGTGCTGCGGCGCGTGCGGCGGCTCGAAGAGGCGGGCGTGATCGCGGCCTATGTGGCCCTGGTGAGCCCCGAGCATGTCGGCCTGGGGCTGACGGCCTATATCAATGTGCGGCTGGAAAAGCACACCGAGAGCCACAAGCGCAACCCCATGGACCTGTTCCGCGCCGCGGTGCAGACCTGGCCTGAGGTGGTGGAATGCGCGGCCCTCACCGGCGAGATGGACTATCTGCTGCGCGTACTGGTGCAGGACATGCAGCATTACTCCCGCTTCATCACCGAGACCCTGCTCAAGCACCCCAGCGTGCAGGACTGCAAGACCAGCTTTGTGCTGGACCGCCTGAAGAACACCACGGCCGTGCCGATCTGAGGCCGGCCGCCGGGCTCAATCGGGGCGGCGCGTCAGCACCACCGCCAGTTCCTGCCAGCCCTGCCCATGGCCCACCGCCGCATAGGGCGGTGCCGGCCAATCCCACAGCGCCTGCGGGAACAGCGCGCGCATCGCGTTGATGTCGCAGTGATAGGGCGGGCCCTCCACCACCCCCTGCGCCGCGCTGTCACGCCGGGCCTGCATGAAGAGCGCGAACAGCCGGCCGCCCGGCTTGACCCAGTGCCGCAGCTGCGCCGCGTAGCGCTGCCAGTGATCGGGATGCAGGGCGCACAGGCAGGTCTGCTCGTAGACGGCATCGACCGGGGCTTCCGGCTGCCACAGCAGCACATCGGCCTGCTCCACGCGGCCGGCAAGCCCGCGTGCGGCGAGGGCCTCGCGGGCCAGCGTCACCGCCGCGGGGGCATAGTCCAGGCCGGTGGCGGTGATGCCCGCCGCGGCCAGCGCCAGCAACTCGTGGCCGCGGCCGCAACCGGGCACCAGCAGCGCCTCGCCGGCCTGCCAGCGGCCTTCGGCCAGCCATTGCAGCAATTGGGGATGTGCGGCGCCGCGATCCCAGGGCGTCTGCCCGGATTCAAAGCGCTGCTGCCAAAACTCGAGGGTGGGTCCTGCCATGGCGCAGGATCATAGTTCGCCGTCGAGTTCCTGCAGCAGCTTGAGCGTGTGGTCCGGGCCCAGATTCAGCAGGCTGCCGATCTCGCGCAGATCGTCGGGCACGGCCGGGTTCTCCCAGCTCTCGGAGGTATGCCGGGCCAGGCGCACGGCCAGCTTGGCGCATTGCACCTGCGGATCGTTGCCGCGCTTGTCGTTGGTGATGTGGGCCAGCAACTCGGGCAGGCGCCAGGCCTGCATCAGCGCCTGTTCCAGATCGCCCAGCTCGATGTTCAGCACGGCGCGCTGCGCCACCGCGCTGCGCAGCGCGGGGTCGAGGCGCTGGCGTTGCTGGATCTCCAGCGCCAGGTCGGGCGCATAGCACCACAGCAGCATCTCGGCGAAGTCATGCAAGAGCGCGGCGCTGTGTATCACCGCCGCATCTGGATCGGTGCGGTGCACGGCAAAGCCCAGCGCAAAGCGCGCGGCACGCTCGGCGCGCCTGAGTACGCGCTGCAGGCCGGCCATCGCATCGGGCCGGTCAGCCAGGCGCTGCTCCACCGTGGGCTGAGGGCCGAAGGCGTTGAAGAAGGGCGTGATGCCCATCAGCACCAGGGCCGCGGTGACGGTTTCGGCATCCGCCAGCAGGCGCGCGGAGCGATGCGCCGAGGCGTAGGCCAGCACTTTCAGCGTCATGAGGGGATCGCAAGCGATCTCCTCGCCCAGGCTGTTGGCGTCCACATCGTCCTCGTTGGCACGCCAGAACTCCAGCTGCTCGGCGCTGCGGGCCAGCACGGGGATTTCCTCGCCACGAAAATGCGCGGTCCAACGTGCCAGGTCCGGCAGGGGCTGGGTGAGCGGCGCGTAGTTCATGGCAGCGACATGTCGATATGAGGTGGCAAGCGCGCCCGCGACATCGCGAGGTTTGCGTTCATCGTATATCGACAGCCCAGTCGCCGGCTTGAGTCCGGGCGTCGGCGCGCCCGGACTCCGGCGACATTCGTCACAGTCTGCGCACCCCGGTGAGCATGCCAACGCGCTGGCCGTTCACAAACAAGGTGCCGCCCTCGGCGCCGCGCTCGGCATGGAACTCCACGATGCTGCGTTCCGGCCTCGGCCGCACCTGCGCCAGGCGCAGTGCGGTACGGGTCAGCAGGGCGCTGCCGCGCAGCAGCAGCCGGGTAGTGGGCTCACGCCAATCCGCGTACATGCTGCCTCCGCGTCTTGCTGCGCTGTCGGGCGCCTGGGTCCTTGGATAGAAGCGGCACCACCAGGGCGCCTTCGGGCGCTGCGGCCTCGGCGTACAACTCCAGCTCGGGCTGGCAATAGGCCGCTTTCACACGGGCCAGCCGGCGCGCGGTGCGCAGCAAGGCGGCGCTGCTCCATTGCAGCAAGGGGGCGAGGCGCTGGCGCCAGGCTTCGTAACTCTGAGCGGCATCTTGCGGGCCGCGCAATTCGGTCAATCTCATGGTGGATCTCCAACCCGACCAGCCTTCTTCAGAGGCTTGCCGGTGAATTCAGGGGCTGCTATCGCTGCTGGCGAGTTGCAGCAGCTGCTTGTGCAGATCGCGGCGTTGGGCCTGGCGCTGATGGCCCAGCGCATGGCGTCCGGCCTGGCGCAGCAGGCTGGGCGCGACGATCGGATTGCGCGGCTTGTTCAGGCGCAGGTTCATGGGGCGCGGTGAGGTGAACTGGGTCATGGGTGCAAAACTCCTGGGCAATGCGGCGGCGCCACTGCGGCGCTGCAGCGTCAACGGGGAACACAAGGGCGATGCCAAGCGCAGCGGCCGGACGGACCACCGGGGCGTCAACTGGGAACGAGAGCACTCAGCCTGGCGCTGAGTTCGGTTTGGGCGCTAGCGTCGCGCGGAGCTGCGGCACATGCGGGGCACGGCGGGCCGGTTCGGACCCGCGGGCGGCATGGTGAGCTCTGGCGAGCGGCACCCGGTCAAGGCGTCAATGGAAAGAGGGGCCTCGCCGCGGTGAACCATCCGCGACTTGCGCAAATGATAAACGATTGATTATCTTGCGCAAGTGTTATTTATCGGATCTGATAAACAAATTAGGGGTCAGCGTTATCAGCGCTTTTTGGGCTTGAGCGGCGCGATGCCTTGCTGCAGGCGGCGCCAGGCGTCCAGCTCATCCGCCGGGCTGGGGGCAGGCACGGGTTTGGGACCCGGCAGGGCCGCCGGCTTGAGACCCGCCACGGGCTTGCCGGCACTGGCCGCGCCGAGCGGTGCCGGCTCGGGCGTCAGCACCTCGCCCAGCAGATCCAGCAAGCGCGTGCGCGCGCGCTGCGGATGGCGGCGGTAATAGGTGAGCACCAGGCCGACGATGAAGCGCTCGTCATCATCCTGCGGCACGCTGGGCGTGCTGTCCTGCGGCGCCGGGCCGGCGGCAGCGGGCTGGCCATGGGCGCCATGCTCCTGGTCCATCCAGCCCTGCGGCTTGTGGCACAAGAGCTCGAACTGGCGCGCCAGGCGTTCGCCGATCTGGCGCGAGCGACCCTTGATCTGGCTCCAATAGCTGGGTTGGATCTGCAAGCGCTCCGCGAAACGCCGCTCCAGACCGCGCAGGGCGGCGGCATCGGCGTGTTTGACGGTGGCGGCAACGAACTCTTCAAACAGGAGCATCGCGTTGTCCAAGCGGATCTGGGCGACGTCCCGGGCAGCGGAACACATTTGCGTATGATAAAGCCGGCTTCACCCCAGTTGCCCAGGGTGAGCAAGATAGTGTCGCGCCAGACCCTGTCTACTCCTCGTCGCTGACCTTGTGCGCCGCCATCAGCTGCGCCTGGGTGTTGGGCGGCACCGCCTCGTAGTGCGAGAGCGCCAGGCTGTAGCGCCCCTGGCCGCTGGTCATGGCATTGAGCCGGCTCTGATAGCTGGCAAGTTCGGCCAGCGGGGCCAGGCCCTGCACGGTGATCAGCCCCGGCACCGCGCTGCGCGTGCCGTTCACCTGGCCGCGGCGCGCCGCCAGGTCGCCGGTGATGTCGCCCATCGCGCTTTCCGGGGTGACGATCTCCACATGCACGATGGGCTCCAGCACCAGGGGCCGGGCCTCCTGCACCGCGGCGATCAGGGCCTTGCGGCCGGCGGTCACGAAGGCCACCTCCTTGGAGTCCACGCTATGGTGCTTGCCGTCGAACACCACCACGCGCAGATCCACCAGCGGATAGCCGGCCACCACGCCGCTGGCCAGGGCCTGGCGCACGCCCTTCTCCACCGCCGGCATGAACTGGCCGGGGATGGTGCCGCCCTTGACCTCGTCGCGGAACTCGAAGCCGGCGCCGCGTTCCAGCGGCTCGATGCGCAGATAGACCTCGCCGAACTGGCCGGCGCCGCCGCTCTGCTTCTTGTGGCGGAAATGGCCCTCGGCCGGGGCCGAGACGGTCTCGCGGTAGGCGATGCGCGGTGGCTGGGTTTTGACCTCGAACTTGTAGCTGTCGCGCAGCCGGTCCAGCAGCATGCGCAGATGCAACTCGCCCAGGCCGTAGACCAGGGTCTCGTTGGTGAGGCCCACATGCTCGACCTTCAGGCAGGGGTCCTCGTCCACCAACCGGCTGAGGATTTCCCACAGGCGCTGCTCGTCGCCATGGCGCGAGGGGCTGATGGCCAGGCCGTGCACGGGGGTGGGGAAGTCCAGCGGCGCGAGGTGGATGTGCTCGTCTTCCTGCGCGTCGTGCAGCACCGCGTCGAAGTGCAGCTCCTCGACCTTGGCGATCGCCACCAGATCACCCGGGATGGCCTGGTCCACCTCCACATGCTCCTTGCCCTGCAGCATGAACAGGTGCGAGACGCGGAAGGGCTTGCGCGCGTGGCCCACGAAGAGCTGGCTGTTGCGTGTCAGCGTGCCCTGGTGCACGCGCAGCACGCCCATCTTGCCGAGGTAGGGGTCGGCATTGATCTTGAAGACATGGGCGATCACATGCTTGCCGGCATCGGGCTCGGCCTGCAGCGGCTTGGCGTCGGCGCCTTCGCCCTCCAGGAACTTGGGCGGATTGGCCTCGAAGGGGTTGGGCAGCAGCTTGGCCACCACATCCAGCAGTTCGCTGATGCCGAGGTCGGACTTCGCGGCGGTAAAGCACACCGGGATCAGATGGCCCTCGCGCAGCGCCTGCTCCAGTGGCGCATGCAGCTCGCTGGCGTCCACGTCGCCCTCGTTCAGATAGCGGTCGACGAAGGCGCTGTCCACCTCCACCACCTGCTCCACCAGGGCGCGGTGCGCGGCTTCCACCGAGCCGAAATCCGACTCCCCCGCGCGGTTGAAGAAGCAGTCGACGATGCGGGTGCCGCCGCCGGCCGGCAGATTGAGCGGCAGGCATTCGCGCCCGAAGGCGGCCTGCAGCTGTTCCAGCAGGGCCGGCAGATTGACGCCGGGGGCGTCGATCTTGTTCACCACGATCATGCGCGTGAGGCCGCGCTGCGCCGCCGCCTCCATCATGCGCGAGGCCATCAGCTCGATGCCGTTCTGCGCATTGATCACCAGTACCGCGCTCTCCACCGCCTCCAGCGCCGGCAGCGCCAGGCCCACGAAGTCGGGTGCGCCGGGGGTGTCGATGGCGTGGATGCGCAGGCCCTGGTGCTTCATGTGCACCAGCGAGGCATAGAGCGAATGCTGCATGCGCTTTTCAAGCACATCGTGGTCGCTGACCGTGTTGCCCTTTTCCACTGAGCCCGGCGCCGTGATGACGCCGCAGTGGTGCAAGAGCGCCTCGATCAGGCTGGTCTTGCCCGCGCCGGCGGGGCCCAGCAGGGCCAGGGTCCGGATCTTGGCGATCTCGGCCTGGGCCGCCGGCCCCCCGGCGCCCCCTCGACTACCGTTGGGGCTGTCGGAGGCCATCGCGCCTCCGTCGTTGTGCATCGATGGGCTCGGGGACATGGCATCCTCCTTCTGGGATGGCCCCAGCGTAGAGGATGCGCTGCCCGGCGGCAAGGGGTCAGATCAAAGCCGCCACATTGTTGTCAGGCGGCCACCGCCTGCAACTGCCGTGGCCTGCATGTCGCGGCGGTGAAGGCGTAATCCAGCGCTGGCTGTCGGCCGCTGACGATGTCGGCGATGGCCGCGCCGGAGCCGCAGGCATGGGTCCAGCCCAGCGTGCCATGGCCCGTGTTGAGGTACAGGCCGGCCACCTTGCTGGCGCCGATATAGGGCAGGTTGGAGGGCGTGGCCGGGCGCAGGCCGGTCCAGTACTGGGCGCCCTGGCCATCGGTCATGTGCGGGAAGAGCTCGCGCGTGCGGCGCACGATGGCCTCGCAGCGCACCAGATTGAGCTCGGTGCTGTAGCCGTTCAGCTCGGCCGTGCCGGCGATGCGCAGGCGGTCGCCCAGGCGCGAAAACACCAGCTTGTACTCGTCGTCGGTGAGCGAGACCTGGTAGCTGTGCGCCGGCGCGATCACCGGCAGCGTGACCGAGTAGCCCTTGGCGGGATAGATGTTGAGCGAGACGCCAAGCTCGCGCGCCAGCTGGCGGCTGAAGGAACCCATGCAGAGCACGAAGCGGTCGGCGCTGCGCCGGCTCACCACGCCCGCGGCGTTGGCGACGATGACGCGCTCCACGCCCTGCCGGCCCTGTTCCAGGCCGAGGATGCGGGTCTCGTACTCGAATCGCACGCCGGCCGCCGCGCAGCGCGCCGCCAGCGCCTGGGTGAAGGCATGGGCATCGCCCGATTCGTCGCTGGGCGTCATGCTGCCGCCGACGATCTTGCCGCGGCATTGCGCCAGCGCCGGCTCGATGGCCACGCAATCGTCGGGCGTCTTCATGTCCAGCTCGCAGCCCTGCTCACGCATGATGCGCGCCGGCTCCTGCGCCGCCTCGAACTCGGCCTCGCTGGTGTAGAAGTGCAGGATGCCCTGGCTGCGCTGGTCGTATTGCAGGCCCAGCTCCTGGCGCAGGCTCTGCAGCTTGGCGCGGCTGTAGAGACCCAGGCTGACGATGTTGCGGATGTTGTGGGCGGTGCGGCCGGGCGTGCATTCGCGCAGGAACTGCAGGCCCCAACGCCATTGCGCGGCGTCGGCGCGCAGGCGGAACAGCAGCGGCGCGTCCTCCTTCATCAGCCATTTCAGGACCTTCAGCGGCGCGCCCGGATTGGCCCAGGGCTCGGCGTGCGAGACCGAGATCTGGCCGCCATTGGCATAGCTGGTTTCCAGGCCAGCGGCGCGCTGGCGTTCGATCACGGTGACCTCATGGCCGGCCGCGCGCAGATACCAGGCGGTGGTGATGCCGGTGACGCCGGCGCCCAGGACGATGACATGCATTGCGAATACTCCGTTCGGGTTGAACGCGCAGGCGTGCAGTCTCTGGCGGAAGTGATGCCAAAAGGGATGCGTGCGCCTGGGCGCGCCGCTCCCGCTGTCCTTGGTGCCTGAGAGATTCGGCGCCGGGCTTGCGGCCCGCGCCTTGCTCCTTCGGCGGCCCCATGCATTGCACATGAGGCACTCTCCAGCATTCGGCTTGAAAGCGGATCCAGTACGGGGCCTGAGCGAGTATGGGAGCTTGCGCCTTCGGCGGCGGCTCGCAGGGCGGGCCGCACTCTCCTGAATCCGGGAGCCAGTGTAGCCCAGGTCTTGCATCCGGCAGGCCGCCGCCTGCGTAGACTGCGGGCAAGCGTGGAGGATGCTGCATGCGCAAGACCATTCTGGGGGCCGGCCTGATGCTGCTGCTGGCCTATGGCGCCGCCATGGCCTGGCTGTACTGGCGCCAGGAGCAGCTGCTGTTCCAGCCCGAGCCGCTGGCCGCCGGCCATCGCTTCGAGCTCGGCGCCGATGTGCAGGACCTGCGGCTGAACGTGCCCGGAGCCACGCTCTCGGCCCTGCATCTGCGCCTGCCCCGGCCCAAGGGCCTGGTGTTCTTTCTGCACGGCAACGCCGGCAATCTGCAGACCTGGTTCGTCAACGCCGATTTCTATCGCCGCGCCGGCTACGACCTCTTCATGCTGGACTACCGCGGCTATGGCAAGAGCAGCGGCCATATCGAGAGCGAGGCGCAGCTGCGCGCCGATGTGCGCGCCGCCTGGGACGCCGTAGCGCCGCAGTACCGCGGGCTCAAGCATGTGATCTATGGGCGCTCGCTGGGCACGGGCCTAGCGGCGGGGCTGGCCGCGGAGGTCGGGCCGGAGCTGACCGTGCTGGTATCGCCCTACGCCAGCATGTCGGCGCTGATGCGCGAGCACTTTCCCTGGGTGCCACCGGGCCTGCTGCGCTACCCGCTGGACACCGGCGCCGACGTGGCCCGGCTGCGCACGCCGCTGCTGCTGGTGCATGGCGGGCAGGACAGCCTCATCGCACCCCAGCACAGCGAGGCCTTGTTGCGGCAGCAAGGGCTGGCCAGGCTGGTGCTGGTGCCCGGTGCGGCGCACAACGACCTGCAGCGCTTCGAGCAATACCAGCAGACCCTGCGCGAGGCGCTCGCCGCGCTCTGACTCAGATCGGCAGCGCGCGCGCCAGCAGCGCATCGATGGCGATGCCGCGCGTGTCCAGCGCACCGAACACGCGCCCGCTCTGCGCGTCCAGCAGGCGGCTGGCGATGAAGGCCTCGGCCACCTCGCCGGGGGCATGCTGGCTCATCAGGCAGGCCTGGGCCAGCAGCACCAGGCGCTGCGCGAACTGGCGCCCCAGGGCCTCGAAGTCGGCGGCCGGGGTGCGCGTGAGCAGGTCGCGCAGGGCGGCGAGTTCGCTGCGCAGCGGCGCGCTGTCGCCGGCGAGCTGCTGCAGCTCGTCCAGCAGGGCATGGGCGGCCTGCGGCTCGCGTGCGATGCCGCGCAGCACGTCCAGGCACATCACATTGCCCGAGCCTTCCCAGATCGAATTCACCGGCGCCTCGCGGTACAGGCGCGCCAGCACGCCTTCCTCCACATAGCCGTTGCCGCCCAGCACCTCCATCGCCTCGCCGCTCAGTTCGACGGCGCGCTTGCAGACCCAGAACTTGGCGGCCGGCGTCATGATGCGCTGCCAGGCGCGCTCGGCGGGAGCGTCGGCGCCGCGCTCGAAGGCCTGGGCCAGCCGCATCATCAGGAGCGCCGCGGCCTCGCTTTCCAGCGCCAGATCGGCCAGCACGCTGCGCATCAGTGGCTGCTCGGCCAGGCGCTTGCCGAAGGCCATGCGCTCGCGCGCATAGTGCAGGGCCTGCACCAGCGCCTGCCGCATGATGCCGGCGCTGCCGATCACGCAGTTCAGCCGCGTGTAGCCGGCCATCTCGATGATGGTGGGAATGCCGCGCCCATCCTCGCCCAGCATCAGGCCCCAGGCATCGGCAAACTCGACCTCGCTGCTGCTGTTGCTGCGGTTGCCCAGCTTGGACTTGAGGCGCTGGATGTGGATGGGGTTCTTCGTGCCATCGGGCCGCCAGCGCGGCACCCAGAAGCAGCTAGGCCCGGCCTCGGTGCGCGCCAGCACCAGATGCGCGTCGCACATCGGCGCGGAGAAGAACCATTTGTGGCCGCGCAGGCTGTACTCGCCGCCGCGGCCGCCCGCGCCCAGGGGGGTGGCCAGCGTGGTGTTGGCGCGCAGGTCCGAGCCGCCCTGTTTCTCGGTCATGCCCATGCCCACCCAGAGGCTGGTCTTCTGTTCCAGCGGCAGGTCGCGCGGGTCGTAGGCGCGGCTGTAGAGCTGGCCACGCAGGCGCTCGAACAGCGCCGCTTCCTTCTGTAGCACCGGGATGCAGGCCTGCGTCATGGTGGCGGGGCAGAGGCTGCCGGCCTCGATCTGGCCATGCAGGTAGAAGCCGGCGGCAAAGGCGCTCCAGCGCCCGCGGCGCTCGGTCTCGAAGGCAAGGCTCACCAGGCCCTGGCCGCGGTACTGCGCCAGGAACTCATGCCAGGCCGGGTGGAACTCCACCTGGTCGACGCGCCGGCCGCGCGCATCATGGCTCCTCAGCTCGGGGCCGTGGCGGTTGGCCAGCTCGGCCTGGGCATAGCTCTCGCGCCGGCCCAGCTGCGCGCCGAAATCGAGCAGGGCCGTCTCGGCCCAGTCGGCGCCGGCGCGCGCCAGCGCCTGCCGCAGGATCGGGTCCGTGGCCAACAGGTTGTAGTCGGCGTAGTCATCGACCTGGTTGCTGATGCTGTGCGTCTGCCACATGCCCGGTCTCCATGCTCTCGCTTTGTTGATGCCGGAAGTAGAGCGCAGTCGCTGGCGCTGCGCCATCCGGGGCGGGCCGGGGGCGGGCGAATTCTTTTCGCAATGCCGAATCCTTTTGAGGCCCTTCGCACTCTAGGTCGGTGTCCATCACTTCCAAACCGAGCCACCATGTTCTTCATCAAACGCAATCTGCCGCACTGGGAGCGCGCCCTGCGCATCCTCATGGGTCTGCTCATGGGCGGGGCCGTCTTCATGGGCTGGTTCGGCGCCGGCCCCTTGAGCTGGATGGCGGGCGCCGCCGCCGCCACCCTGGCCTCGACCGCCCTGGTCGGCTTCTGCCCGGCCTGTGCGATGCTGGGGCGCCGCGCCCTGAAGAACTGAGCCACCATGATCCGTGCCCAAGCCCCGCTGATCGAGGCCGCCACCCGCGGCGACCCGGGTGCGCTCTCCAGCCTGCTGAGCGTTTGCCAGCCCGACCTGAAGCGCTTTGCCCGGCGCACCTGCGCCAGCAGCGAGGACGCCGAGGACGCGGTGCAGATCGCGCTCTGGCAGCTCTACCGCAAGATCGGCGCGCTGCGCACCGTGGCTACCTTCGCGACCTGGCTGTTCCGCATCGTCGAGCGCGAGTGCTACCGGCTCTACCGCGGCCGCGGCAAGACCGAGGATCTGGACGAACTGGCGCCCGCCGAGCAGCCCAGCGCGCCGACCCTGCCCACCGATCTGCGCCTGGATCTGCTGCGCGCGCTGGAGCGGCTCAGCCCGGCCCATCGCGAGGTGCTGCTGCTGCGCGATGTGCATGAGCTGACGGCGCCCGAGGTGGCCGCCCAGCTGGGGCTCAGCCTGGAGGCGGTGAAGAGCCGCCTGCATCGCGCACGCGCCCAGGTGCGCGAGCAGCTGCTGGCAAGCGGCTACTGGATGAAGGACGGTGCGCCCGAGCCCGCGGCTGTCGGCACTGGCAAGGACGAGCAGGAGCGCCACCATGTTCTGTAGGCGCTCGGTGGGTGAGCGCCTGGCGCGGGGCGCCGCCGCGCTGGCCCTGCTGGGCGCCCTCCGGCTGCTGCGCGGCTGCCCCATGAGCTGGCTGATGGGCCTGTTTGAAACCGTCGCCCTGCGGCGCGACCGCAAGTCGATCTAAGCGGCCTGGCCCACGGCGCATCGCCCGCCGCGGCAGTTCATGCCGACGCTTGGGCGCTGCGTCGCTCTGTCACGGCTCGGCCGCTGTCGCATGGGGACACTGCCCAGCCTCTTCTCTGCAAGCGACCCTATCCAAGATGAAAAAACTCACGACCCTGAGCCTGGCCGCGCGCGCCGCCCTCCTGTGCCTTGCTGCCGCTGCCACCACGGCCTGGGCTGGCGACGTGGCCGCCGAAGCGGGCGTCACGCCTGCCAAGCCTGCCGCAACTGCCC
This sequence comes from Roseateles sp. FW301-B2, assembly GCF_058788955.1. NCBI lineage: Bacteria > Pseudomonadati > Pseudomonadota > Betaproteobacteria > Burkholderiales > Sphaerotilaceae > Roseateles > Roseateles sp. FW301-B2. The sequence goes on along the minus strand of NZ_JBYTBE010000039.1, from coordinate 30,584 downwards.
AGCCCGCTGCCCCGGCCGTGGGCCTGGACGCCTTGCTGCAGGCCGCCTTGGCCGAACACAAACTGCCCGCCATGGGCGCCGTGCTGATACGCCAGGGGCAGCTGCGCGAGCAAGCCGTGCTGGGTCTGCGCGCGAGTGGATCGGCTGACAAGGTGCAGCCAGGCGATGTGTGGCACCTCGGCTCCAATGGCAAGGCCATGACGGCGGTGATGGTGGCGCGCCTGGTGGAGCGCGGCCTGCTGGCCTGGGATGCGCCCTTGAGCCAATTGCTGCCCGAACTGGCCGCCGACATGCAGCCCAGCTACCGCGCGGCCACGCTGCGCGATCTATTTGCCCACCAGGCTGGCATGCAGCCGGACATTGACGAGTCCTGGGCGCCGGTGTTCCAGAAGGACCGGCGCAGCCTCCACGAGCAGCGCCTGGCCTTTGCCCGCCTGGCCCTGGCCCAGACCCCGGCCTTTGCCGTGGCTAGCGCCGATGGCTATTCCAATAGCGGCGTGCTGATTGCCGGCCTGGTGGCCGAGCGTGCCACCGGCCTGCCCTATGAAACCCTGATGCGGCGTGAGCTGTTCGAGCCGCTCGGCCTGGCGAGCGCGGGCTTTGGTGCCACGCACCGCGGCCAGCCGCTGGGCCACAAGGCCGGCGTGCCGGTGGAAGGGCCCGAAGCCGACAACCCGGCCGTGCTGGCGCCGGCCGGTGGCATCCATATGTCCCTGGCGGACTGGGCGCGTTTTGCTGTCGACCAGATGGCCGGCGAGCAGGGCCGCGGCAAGCTGCTCAAGCCCGAGAGCTATCGCTTCCTGCACCAGGCGGCGCGCGCCGGGGGCAAGTTCGCGCTGGGCTGGCGGCTGCAGGGCAGCATGGCGGGTGTGACGGCACGCCACCTCGCACACACCGGCAGCAACGAGCTTTGGTTCGCGCTCATCGCCATGAAGCCCGACAGCGAGGATGCGGTGCTGGTGGTCAGCAATGCCGGCGAGGACGCCAAGGCCGACAAGGCGGTGCGGGAGGTGGCGGTGCGGGCACTCAAGGCGATGGCGCCCTGAGCCCCGGCGCCAGCTGCATGTCTACAGCTGCTTGAAATAGAGCGCCGTCGGGTGCAGCCTGCCCTCCGGGGTGCTCGCGTAGTCCGGGATGTTGCCGGCATGCTGCCAGCCCAGATGGCGGTAGACCTGCTCGGCCTTGGAGCCGCTCTCGGTGTCCAGCACCAGCAGGCTGCAGCCCGCGGCGCGCGCGAGTTCGTCCGCGCGGCGCAGCAGCAGGCTGGCCAGGCCGCGGCCGCGCGCGCGGCTGTGCACGAACAGTTTCTGTAGCTCGCCGCGATGGCGGCCATTGGGCTTCTGGCACAGCGCCAGCTGCACCGAACCCAGCAGTTGCTGGCCCTCCTGCAACACCAGCAGACGCTGGGCCGGGCCCAGGCTGCGCGCCACCTGCTGCCAGTAGGCCTGCGCCTCGGCCATGCCCAGGGGCTTGAGAAAACCCACCGAGGCGCCCTGCTGCACGCTGTCGATCAGCAGCTCGCAGAGCTGGGCGAGCAGGGGCGCGTCGAGCTGCGCCACCTCGTTGAGCAGCAGCGCCGGTACCAGCGTCTTGCCCAGGCAGATCGAGTCGGGCCGCAGCGCGTAGTCGCCGTAGCTGGCGATCTCCCGATAGCCATGGCGCCGATAGAAGGCGAGGGCGCGCGCGTTGGCAGGCCGCGTTTCCAGCCACAGCTCGCGGTAGCCCAGATCCAGGGCCTGCAGCTCCAGATGGCGCAGCAATGCGCTGCCCACGCCGCGCGTGCCGGCTCGCGCATACATGCGCTTGAGCTCGGCAGCATGGCCCTCGCCCAGCGGGCGCAGGGCCGCGCAGCCCAGGCCCTCGCCCTGCGCGCCCAGGGCCACCATGAAGAGCGCGCGCTCGCCGCGCACCGTGTCCGGATCGAAGCGTGCGGCGCCGCTGTCGCCGCTGATGGCCGCCAGCTCGGCGTTCAAGGCCTGCATCAGTTCGAGGGCTACCGGCGCGGCCGGGTCGAGCGGCAGCAGGCGATGGGCGGTGGGTTCGGCGGCAATCTGTGGCATGGTAGAGCCTGCGGTAAAAATTTATCCAGTGACAAATTATTAACCAATGGTTAGCAAAAACGCAAATCCCACCGCCCGCCCCACCGGCGCCAAGGGCTTGCACCCCAGCACCGGGGTGGTGACGCCCGCACCAGAGGGGGATCGGCCGGCCGCCAAGCCGGTGCCGCGCACGCGCCAGAAATTGGCGAGGCCGGAAGGGCCGCTGAAGCGGCAGGCGCGCAAGAGCGTGGGCGAGGATGCGGCGCCCAGCGCCTCCAAGCTGCGCCGGGCGGCGCACAAGGAGGCGCTCGAGCAGGCCATCCTGGATGCCGCCCGCGCCCTGTTTGCCGAGCGCGGCCACGAGGCCGTCACGCTGCGCGAGGTGGCGGCCGCGGTGGGCTATTCACACGCCACCATCTACAGCTTTTTTGCCGAGAAGCGCAGCCTGCTGGCGCGCCTCAGCGAGGAGGGGGCCGAGCTGCTGCGCGATTGCCTGGCCGGGCAGGCCGGGCCGGGGGGGGGGGCAGGGCCTCGCCGCGGATGCGCGCCGCCAGCGCGTCCACGCCGAGGTTCAGGCCGCCGGCGTAGTCGCCCGCCTTGAAGGCCGGGCTGATCTGGTTCTGGATGATCTGCTTGGCCGCCAGATCCGGCACCGCGCCTTCCAGCGCCTTGGCCACCTCGATGCGCAGCTTGCGATCATCCTTGGCCACCACGATCAGCAGACCGTCGCCCACCTCGCGCCGGCCGATCTTCCAGGCATCGCCGACGCGCTGCGCATAGGCGGCGATGTCCTCGGGCGCGCTGCTGGCCACCATCAGGATCACCAGCTGCGCGCCGCTCTCCTGCTCGAACCTGGCCAGCTTGGCCTCCAGCGCGCTGCGCTGCGCGGCATTGAGCGTGCCGGTCTGGTCGATCACCTGCGCGGTCAGCACCGGCACGGCCTTGAGCTCCTGCGCCCACGCGGGCAGGGCGCAGCAGGCCCAGAGCAGCAGCGGCAGCAGCCAGCGGCGCATGGCGTTCCTCGCTTGCGCTTACTTGGAGGCCGGCTTGTCGAAGCTCACCGTCGGCGCGTTCTTGATCTCGGCCTCGTTCTGCACCTGGAAGTTGGGCTTCACCGCGTAGCCAAACGCCATCGCCGTCAGATTGCTGGGGAAGGAGCGCGTCAGCACGTTGTAGTCGGCTACCGACTTGATGTAGCGGTTGCGCGCCACGGTGATGCGGTTCTCGGTGCCCTCCAGCTGCACGCGCAGATCCTGGAAGCCCTGGTTGGCCTTCAGGTTGGGGTAGTTCTCGCTCACCACCAAGAGGCGCGAGAGCGCGCCGCTCAGCTCGCCCTGGGCGGCCTGGAATTTCTTCAGCGCCTCGGGGTCCTTGGCCAGCTCGGGCGTGACCTGGATGGCGGTGGCCCTGGCACGCGCCTCCACCACCTTGGTGAGCGTCTCCTGCTCGAAATTGGCCTCGCCCTTCACCGTGTTGACGATGTTGGGGATCAGGTCGGCGCGGCGCTGGTACTGGCTCAGCACCTCGGCCCAGCTGGCGCTGACCTGCTCGTCCAGGCGCTGGAATTCGTTGTAGCCACAGCCGCTCAGGCTCAGGGTGGCGGCGGCCAGGCTGCCGATCAGTGCGGCGCGTTTCAGACTCGAACTCATGGCAAGACTCCCGTATGGATTCGATGACGCAGCGGCAGATGGTGCCAACCGTGTCCAGATCAAGGCTGGCCGAGTATCGCAGCGGATAATCACGCCATGAGTGCCACCTTGCAAAACGACACCTTCCTGCGCGCCTGCCTGCGCCAGCCCACCGACTACACCCCCGTCTGGCTGATGCGCCAGGCCGGGCGCTACCTGCCCGAGTACCGCGACACGCGGGCCAAGGCCGGCAGCTTCATGGGTCTGGCCACCAACACCGACTACGCCACCGAGGTGACGTTGCAGCCGCTGGAGCGCTACCCGCTGGATGCGGCCATCCTGTTCAGCGACATCCTCACCGTGCCCGACGCGATGGGCCTGGGCCTCTCCTTCCAGCTCGGCGAGGGTCCCAAGTTTGCGAAAGTGGTGCGCGACGAGGCCGCGGTGGCCGAGCTGGCCGTGCCCGATATGGCCAAGCTGCGCTATGTGTTCGATGCCGTCGGCTCGATCCGCAAGGCCCTGAACGGCCGCGTGCCGCTGATCGGCTTCTCCGGCAGCCCCTGGACCCTGGCCTGCTATATGGTGGAAGGCGGCGGCTCGGACGACTACCGCCAGGTCAAGAGCCTGATGTATGCGCGCCCCGACCTGATGCACCGCATCCTGCAGATCAATGCCGATGCCGTGGCCGCCTACCTGAACACCCAGATCGAGGCCGGCGCCCAGGCGGTGATGCTGTTCGACTCCTGGGGCGGCGTGCTGGCCGACGGCATGTTCCAGCGCTTCAGCCTGGACTACTCGCGCCGCGTGCTGGCGCAGGTGAAGACCGAGCATGAAGGCCAGCGCATCCCGCGCATCCTCTTCACCAAGGGCGGCGCGCTGTGGCTGGATGAGATCGCCGCCGCCGGCGCCGATGTGGTGGGTCAGGACTGGACCGCCAACCTCGGCAAGGCGCGCGCCCAGGTGCAGGACCAGGTGGCCCTGCAGGGCAATCTGGACCCGAACGTGCTGTTCGCCCCGCCCGCGGCGATCCGCGAGCAGGCCCGTGCGGTGCTGGACAGCTTCGGGCGCCCGCAGCGCGCCGATGGGGGCTGGGGCGGCCATGTCTTCAACCTCGGCCATGGCATCAGCCAGCACACCCCGCCGGAGCATGTGCTGCACCTGGTCGACGAGGTGCACAACTACTCGCGCAAGTTGCGCTGAGGCCGGGCTTCGGGCTGCGGCCAGGGTGTGAATTAGGCCCAGCCTGCTCGGACTTATCCCCAATTTGAGGCATGTCACCGGCGCAGGCTTCAGATGCTGCATTGCAGCTTGGGGTTTTCACGATTGAAGCCTAAGTGTTTGATTTCAAAGGGGGCGCCCCGCGGGGCTCTGCCCGGGGCTGGCGGGCCGTGCGCTTAGCGGACGGCAGTGTCGGGAAGAAATTGAATATGTTTCCCACAAAGTTATCCACAGGCTGGTGTGGATTCCCGGAAAGCCCCTTTGAATCATGGACTTAAGCGGCGTTTCTAATCCGATCTGTAGGCTGCGGGTGGCGGTGGACGCGCCCCAGCACAGCGGTATTGGCGCGCCGCTGGACTATCTGAGCGAGCAGGCGCTGCCGCCCGGCAGCCTGGTGCAGGTGCCGCTGGGCAAGCGCGAGCTCACCGGCATCGTCTGGGACCCCTTGCCCGCCGATGCGGATGCCGAGGGTCAGGTCTTGCCGGACACGGCGCTGCGCCCGATCGGCCAGGCCCTGCTGGAGCTGCCACCGCTGACGCTGAACTGGCGCCGCCTGCTGGACTTTGCCGCCAGCTATTACCAGCGCAGCGTCGGCGAGGTGGCGCTCTCGGTGCTGCCGCCGCAGCTGCGCGAGCTGGATGCTAAGCAGCTGCAGGGCCGGCTGAAGAAGCTGCACAAGTGGGTGGAAGCCGAGGCCAAGGACGAGGTGCCAAGCGCGCAGCGCCCCGAGCTGAGCCCGGCCCAGGCCGAGGTGCTGGCGCAGCTGGATGCGCTGTTGCTCGCCGAGCGCGCCAGCGACGCGACCGGATCGGGGTCGGGGCCGGCGCCGGGGCCGGCGCCCGTGCTCCTGCATGGCGTGACCGGCAGCGGCAAGACCGAGGTCTATCTGCGTGCCGCCGAGCATGCGCTGAACCAGGGCCGCCAGGTGCTGGTGCTGGTGCCCGAGATCAACCTGACGCCGCAACTGGAGGCGCGCTTTGCCGAGCGCTTCCAGGGCCATCGCATCGTCTCGCTGCACAGCGGCCTCACGCCCGCGCAGCGCCTGCGCAACTGGCTGGCCGCCCATCTGGGCCAGGCCGAGCTGGTGCTGGGCACGCGGCTGGCGGTGTTCGCCTCGATGCCGCGCCTGGGCCTGATCGTGGTGGACGAGGAGCACGACCCCTCCTACAAGCAGCAGGATGGTGCGCGCTACTCGGCGCGCGACCTGGCGGTGTACCGCGCGCACCTGGAGCGCGTGCCGGTGATCCTGGGCTCGGCCACGCCCTCGCTGGAGAGCTGGCAGCACGCCAATACCGGCCGCTATCGGCGCCTGGCTCTGCCGCAGCGCATTGGTGGCGGGGCCATGCCGCGCCTGCGCATCTACGACATGAACCTGCTGCCGCGCAAGCAAGGCGTCACCACGGCGCTTGCGCAACCGCTGCTGGCGGCGTTGCGCGAGCGCCTGCAGCGCGGCGAGCAGAGCCTGATCTTCCTGAACCGGCGCGGCTATGCGCCGGTGCTGCATTGCGGCGAATGCGGCTGGAAGAGCGAATGCCCGCATTGCAGCGCCTACCGCGTCTTCCACAAGGGCGACCGCACGCTGCGCTGCCACCACTGCGGCTTCAGCGAGCGCGTGCCGCGCGCCTGCCCCGATTGCGGCAACCAGGACATCGCGCCGCTGGGCCAGGGCACCGAGCGGCTGGAGGAGCAACTGGCCGCGGCCCTGCCCGAGGCGCGCGTGGCGCGCATCGATGCCGACTCCACGCGCCTGAAGGGCGCGCTGGAGGCGCAGCTGGGCGCCGTGCACGCGGGCGAGGTGGACATCCTGGTGGGCACGCAGATGATCACCAAGGGCCACGACTTCCGCCGCATCACCCTGGTGGCGGCGGTGAACCCCGATGCGGCCCTGTTCAGCAGCGACTTCCGCGCCCCCGAGCGCCTCTTCGCCCTGCTGATGCAGGCGGCCGGCCGCGCCGGGCGCGATGCCGAAGCGGCCGCGCGCTCCGAGATGTGGCTGCAGACCTGGCATCCGCAGCATGCCCTCTACCAGTCGCTGCTCAGGCATGACTTCGAGGCCTTCGCCAAGAGCCAGCTGGCCGAGCGCGAATCGGCCGGCCTGCCGCCCTATTCACACCTGGCCCTGCTGCGCGCCGAGGCACGCACGGTGCAGGCGGCACAGGGTTTCCTGGAGGCCGCGGCGCGCCATGCCGGCACGCTGCCCGACGCGCAGACCGTGCTGGTCTACCCGCCCGTACCCATGAGCGTGGCGCGAGTGGCGAATGTGGAGCGCCTGCAGATGCTGGTGGAATCGCCCACGCGCGGCGCGCTGCAGCGCCTGCTGTGGCAATGGATGCCCGAGCTGCACGCGCTCAAGCGCGAGCACAAGGGCCTGCTGCGCTGGGCCGTGGACGTCGATCCCTTGGCGATCTGATCAGGGCGCGCGCGGGTCACCCAGATAGGTCTTGAGCCACTGGCTCATCTCCCACTGCACATGGCCCACCGACTCGCGTGCGCTGTAGCCATGCGCCTCGCCGGGCAGCAGCACATAGCGCACCGTACCGCCAGTGCCGGCCAGCGCCAGGTAGAGGCGCTCGCTCTGCATCGGCTGGGTGCCGACGTTGTTGTCGGCCTCGCCGTGGATCAAGAGCAGGGGCTCCTTGATCTGCGGCGCATACATGAAGGGCGAGAGCTTCAGGTACAGCTCCTTGGCCTCCCACAGCGAACGTCGCTCGCTCTGGAAACCGAAGGGCGTGAGAGTGCGGTTGTAGGCGCCGCTGCGCGCGATGCCGGCCTTGAAGAGATCGGTGTGGGCGAGCAGATTGGCGGCCATGAAGGCGCCGTAGCTGTTGCCGCCCACCGCCATGCGCTTGGGGTCGGAGACGCCCAGCTCCTCGGCCTTGTCGATGATGGCGCGGGCGTTCATGGTGATCTGCTCGAGGAAGCCGTCGTTGACGGTCTTCAGATCGCCGACGATAGGCATGGTGGCGTCCTGCAGCACCACAAAGCCGTCCAGCACCAGCAGCAGCGGGCTGCTGCCGGCCACGCTGAGGTAGCGGTTCGCCGAGCCGCTCACCTGGCCGGCGATGGCAGCATCGCTGAACTCCAGCGGGTAGGCCCACACCAGGGTGGGGCGGCGCTCGCCTTCCTTGTAGTCGGGCGGCAGGTACATCCAGAAGGAGAGCTCCACGCCGTCGGCGCGCTTGAAGCTCACCAGCTCGCGTTTCACCTTGCGCAGCTGCGGCGTCGGGTCCTTGCTGCGGGTGAGCGCCTGGGCCGCGCCATAGCCGCTGGCATTGAGTTCGCGCAGCCAGAGGTTGGGCGGCTCGCTGGGGCTTTCGCGCAGCGTCACCAGGTGCTGCGGGTCGAGCAGCAGCAGCGGTTGCTCGTAGGGCGCGTCGGCCGACTGGAACAGGCGCTGCACGCCGCCATCGCGCAGCGAATAGCGGTCCAGGAAGGGGCGATCGCCGCGCGGCGTGGCGCCCTGGCCCTGCAGCAGGATGTTGTCGCCGCCCAGGGTCTGCACCACCTGGTGGCCGTTCGGCAGGGTGCGCATCAGCGGCGTGCCGGGATGGCGGTAGCGCTCGCGCACCGAGTGCTCGAACAGCGGCCGGCTCTGCGTGCCGCGCAGGGGCAGCAGATAGGTGCGGGTCCAGGCGCGCTGGCGGTCCTCCTCGGTCAGGAGGGCATGCTGGCCATCGTCCAGAAAGCGCAGCCGGGTGAAGCGATGCGGCATGCGCTGCACCTCCATGGCTTCGCCGGTGAAGGGCGGGTCCAGGCGCATCACGCGGTCGCGGAAGGCCACGCGCGCATTCGGGTTGCCGCCGTCCAGCGCTTCCACCCAGTAGATCGCCGCGTCCTTGTTGGGCGAGGCATAGAACACGCGCGGCCCGGCCTGCACCGCGTCGATGGCGATGCCGTTGCGCATCGGCACCTTGGCGATCTCGCGCAAGAGCTTGCCGTCGCGGCCGCGCAGCTCCACCACAGTGGGGAAGTCGTCGTAGGTGAGGGTGTAGCTGAAGGGGCGGGTGATGCGCTCGGTCAGCAGGTACTGGCCCTCACCCACGCTGCTGATGCTGGTGAACATCGCGGTGGCCGGCAGGTCGCGGCTCTGCAGGCTGTGCAGGTCCACCCAGGTGAGCGTGGCGCGGGCGTGGAATTCGAACAAGGCCTCGTCATGCGGGGACTTCAGCAGGTCGGCATAGCTGCGCTCGGGCGAGGCGCGGCCCAGGCTCTCCTGCACCACCGGTGCGTTCGGCACGCGCGGGGCGGCCGGCGCGGCGCCGCGGCGGTCGGGGATGGTGGCGAGCACCAGCTCATGCGCGTTCAGCCAGGCCAGTTCGCCCGGCGCCAGCACCTCGCTGGGGCGCAGGCCCGGCACCTGGCGCAGCCGGCCGCTGGCGGTCTCGCCCACCCAGAGCTCGTTGCCGGCGTCGCTGCGCCGTTCGATCAGGAAGCGCTGGCCGTCCGGCGCCCAGCTGAAGCTGTGGATGAGGCCGCCCGCGGGCAGCTCGACGTTGCGCTCCGGCGCCTCGGGATTGAGCAGCGCGCGCAGGCGCAGGCGCTGGATCTGCGGCGTGCCGGCGGGCACGCCGGTGGCGGCGTCGAAACGCAGGCCGGCCAGCTTCAGGGTGGGGCGGGCCAGCTCCTCCAGGCTGCTGTAACGGCGCTGCTCGAGCAGCGCCAGGTGTTGCTTGTCGGGCGAAATCAGATAGCGCGGCAGCGGCGCGGCGTCCAGCAGCTCGCGCACCGCGGGCGAGGGCTGTTGGTAGCCGGTGTGCACCGGCGCCGCCAGGCCGATGATGGGCAGGAGCGCGGCGGCGGCGAGCAGCAGGGAGCGGGCAAGCGTCAGCATGGCCAGCAGTGTGCCTCAGTGCGGCTGCGCCCCGAGCAGCCAGGCCAGGGTGGTGAAGCTGAGGAAGGCCAGCGCGGTGGAGGCCAGGATGATGCGCGCCACGCGGCCGTTGTCGGCGCCATAGCGTTCGGCCAGCAGCGAGACATTGCTGGCGCTGGGCAGGGCCGCCGCCAGGGTCAGCACGGTCAGCTGGAAATCCGACAGCGGGGCGCCCAGCCGGCGCGCCACCAGGCCCAGCGCGAACACCAGCGCCGGGTGCAGCAGCAGCTTGATCAGGGCCACCGGCAGGAAGCGCTGCCAGGGGGTGCGGCGGTGCGCATGCTGGCCGGCGCGCCACAGCACCGCGCCGATCGTGAACAGCGCCACCGGCGTGGCCGCATCGGCCAGCATCTTGATCACCGAGTTCAGCGGACCCGGCAGTTGCAGCCCCAGCAGGGTGCAGCCGGCGCCCAGCGCGATCGACCAGGGCAGCGGGTTGGAGAGCGCGCCGCGCAGCGCCATGCGCAGGGCATCGGCGCCATTGGCGTCGTGTGCGCGCGCCAGCGCGATGCACAGCGAGCTGGTGATGAACAGGTCCGCCAGGATGGTGCAGATCACCGGCCCCGCGGCGGCCTGCCCGAGCAGGGCCACCAGCAGGGGCACGCCCATGAAGCCGGTGTTGGGAAAGGCCGCCACCAGGGCGCCGAAGGCGGCGTCCTTCAGATGCACCGCCTCCGAGAGGCTCACCGCGATGGTGATGCCCACCACGGCCAGCGCCACGAGCAGGTAGATGCCCAGCACCACCGGGTTCAGCAGCTCCAGCAGCGGCGTACTCTGGCCGAAGCGGAACAGCATGCAGGGCAGGGCGAAGAACAGCACGAAGCCATTCAGGCCGGGGATGGCCGATTCCGCCAGCACGCCGCGCTGCGCCGCCAGATAGCCGCACAGCACCAGGGCGAAGAAGGGCAGGGTGACGGCGAGGATGGCTTGCATGGCTGGCGAGTATCGCAAGCCGGGCATGAACGGAAGCTGAAAGCGGGGACCGGCCAGCCAGCCCGGGCGGCTAATATGCGGGGTTCACCATGAGCGACGACTACCTCAGCGACCCCGACCCCGTCAGCCCATCGGCACCGGCCGCCGTGCCCTTGCTGCCGGAGGGCGAGCGCCTGGGCGTCTGGCGCATCGTCCAGCCCTTGCAGGCCTGCGCCTCGGGCCATTGGTACAAGGCCGAGCATGCGCTGGCGATCGATGATCATGCGGCGGTGCTGGTGTTCCACCATGCCGACGATGCCAAGGCCGTGCTGCTGCGCTTCGCCGATGGCCAGGCCGACGGCGGCGAATTCGGCCGGCCCGGCCTGATCGCCACGCTGGACAGCGGCCTCACCCCGGCCGGCCTGCCCTATCTGGTGCTCGCCTGGGTGGAGGGCCAGCCCCTGCTGCCCGCGGCCATGGACCTGCCGCTCAACAAGCGCCTGCAACTGGTGCTGGAGCTGTGCGAGCTGCTCGACAGCGCGCATCAGCAGGGCATGGTGCTGCGCGAGCTCGATCCCAGCATGTTGTGGCTCACGCCGGCCCAGCATCTCTATCTGATGGGCCAGGGCCTGGTGTCGCAGTTCGACGCCGCCGACAACCTGGACGCCCCCTTCTGCAGCGCGGCCCGGCCCTTCGTGGCGCCCGAGCTGGCCGCGGGCCTGCCGCCCAGCGATGCCAGCGAGGCCTTTGCGGTGGGTATGCTGCTGTGCCTGCTGGTGAACGGCCGCCTGCCCAAGCAGGAAACGCAGAACGCCCCGGTGCGCTCGCTCGCCACCTGGCTGTCGCTCACCGGTGCGCAGCGCTACAGCCTGGATGCGCTCTTGCACAAGGCGGTGGCCGAGTCGCTGGCGCAGCGCCACGCATCGCCGCAGGCGCTGGCCCGCGACATCCAGGCCTGGATGGCGGGCGAGAGCCATTCGGCGCTGGCCCACACGCCCGTGCCCACCCTGCTGCCCGAGGCCGAGCCCATGCCCAGCGCGCCCAGCCGGCGGCGCAGGCCGCGGCCCTGGACCCGGTGGCTGGTGGTGCTGGCGGCGATCAGCCTGTGCGCCTCGCTGGCCTGGCTGGCCTATCAGCATCGGCGTGCCAAGCCCGAGCTGCCGCCGCCCGCCTCCAGCGCCAGCGCCGAGGTCTGGCGCGATCTGCAGGAGCGCGCGCAGCCCCGCCTGCTGAGCGCCTTGCCGGCCTCGGCGGCACAGCCGTCGCACGACTGAGCGCTCAGGCCTCCTGCGCGCCGGGCCTGCCGGCCTCCACCGCAAAGCGCGCCTGCACGCGCATCTCGCTGGCCGCGTCCCAGGGCTGCAGCACGCTGCGCAACTCGGCCTCGAGGCGCCCGGGCGTGAGCTGGAACAGCATGTAGCCGCGCTCGTCGCTGCGACCGAGCCGGATATGCGGGTTCTGCGCCAGCGCCCGCTGCACGCGCTCGTTGAGCAGGCCCTGGCTGCTGATCGATGTGCCGCAGAACTCGCTGGCCAGCACCGGCGCCTTGGGGTCGTCGAAATCCAGCTTCAGATCGGCCACGTAGTTGGCATGCACGTCGCCGCCCAGCACCACCGGGTTGCGCGCCCCGGCCGCCCGCATGCCCTGCAGCAGGCGCTGGCGCGCGGCGGGATAGCCGTCCCAGCCATCGGTCCAGTAGCTCGGCTTGGCCGCCGTGCCCCAGTTCATGCGCGTCATCAGGGTTTGCTGGCCCAACAGGTTCCAGGGGCGCTCGGCGTCCCAGCTGCGCGCCAGCCATTGCTCCTGGGCGGCGCCCAGCAGCGTGCGGCCGGGGGCCAGCAAGCTCGGGCAATCCGCTAGCGCCACCGTGTTGGAGCCGCCACGGCCGGGCTTGGGGCAGGCCTGCGGGTCGCGCCACTGCCGATCGTCCAGGGTGATGAGGCGCGCCAGCCGGCCCCAGTCGAGCTGGTCGACGATGCGCAGCTCGGTGTCCTGCGGCCGCAGCGCCTTGGGGAAGGGCTGGTGTTCCCAGTAGGCCTTGGTGGCGTCGGCACGGCGCCGCGCGAAGCCGGGGTCCAGGGTCTGCGACTGGCCGGCGGCATAGTCGTTCTCGATCTCGTGGTCGTCCCAGGTCAGCATCCAGGGCGCGCGCGCATGCATGGCCTGCAGCGCCGGGTCGGACTTGTACTGGGCGTAGCGGGCGCGGTAATCGGCCAGCGTGCGGCAGGGCCCGCCGGCATGGCGGCGCGGCGCATTGCTGGTGAGCGGGCTGGCGTATTCGTAGATGTAGTCGCCCAGGAACAGCACCAGGTCCAGCTCCTGCCCGGCCATGTCGCGCCAGGCGGCGTATGCGCCATGGTCCCAGCGCTGGCAGGAGGCGATCGCAAAACGCAGCGAAGCCACCGCCTCATTGGCCGCCGGCGCGGTGCGCGTGCGCCCCACCGGGCTGCGCGTGCCCAGTGCGCTGAAGCGATACCAATACCAGCGGTCGGGCTTGAGGCCCTGCGGTTCGGCATGCACGCTGTGCGCATCCTCCGCCAGGGCGGTCTCGCTGCCGCGCGCGGCGATGCGGCCGAAGGCCTCGTCCTCGGCCAGCTCCCATTGCACCGGCACGCTGGCCGGCAGATCCTCGCCCATCAGCCGCGTCCACAGCACCAGCCGCTCCGGGCGCGGGCAGCCGGAGGCGATGCCAAGCGCAAAGCGCTGCCCGGCCTCGGCCGCGCCGGCATGGCGGATGAACAGCGGCGCGCTGCCGGCGGCAAGGGCGGCGGCAAGATAGCGGCGGCGGCTGGGATCGTGCATGCAGAGAGTGGGCGCGGAGGCCGCTGCGGCAGGTGGGGGCATCATAGGATGCGGCGGCTGGCTATCATGCGCCGCACAGGAGCTTGGCACGCGCATGAACCCATCCATTCCCATCGGCTCCCAGCGTTGGCGGCTCATGCCCGGGCTGATGGCGCTGGCTTGTCTGCTCGCCGGACTCTGGCTGTCCGGCCATTACCCGCGCTGGCCCGCGCTGGCCGCGGCCTTGCTGCTCTTGAGCAGCGCGGCGGCTTTTCGCTGGGCGGATCGCTGGCCCTGGCTGATGCTGGCGACCATCCCGCTGCTCGGCTTCGCGCCGTGGACGGGCTGGATCAGCTTTGAGGAAATGGACCTGCTGGTGTTGTCGGTGGCGGTGGGTGGCTATCTGGCACGTGCCCGGGTCCGGCCGGGCCTGCATCCCCCCAGCGCGCGTCCGCTGCTGTGGACGCCCGGGCAGGCCTTGCTGTTGCTGGCCTATGCCGCGAGCCTGGCTTTGGCGGCGCAGCGCGGCCTGGAGGACGCTGGCGGCTTCAGCTTCGGTTGGTTCCAGGGCTATCTGGAGCCCATGAACAGCCTGCGTGCGGTGAAGGCCTTTTTCTGGGCGCTGCTGCTGCTGCCGGTGTGGAGTCGCGCGGCGCGCCTGGCCGAGCGGGGCGGGCTTGGCCTGGACCGGCTCGTCATCGCCTCGCTGTGCCTGTACCTGCTGGCCGCCAGCCTGCCTGCGCTGGCGGAGCGCTGGGCCTACACCGGGCTGCTCAACTTCTCGGCCGACTACCGCACCACCGGCAGCTTCTGGGAGATGCATGTGGGCGGCGCCACGCTGGACGGTGCGCTGGCCATGGGCTTTCCCTTTGTGCTGGCGGGCCTGCTGAGGTTTCGCTCGCCACGCCTGTTCGTGCCCCTGCTGTTGCTGGCCCTGCTGGCGGCCTACGCGGTGCTGACCAGCTTCTCGCGCGGGCTTTACTTGGCGGTGTTGCTGGGCGCGTTGCTGCTGCTGGCGCTGTGGTGGCGCACCCATGCCGTGCCGCGCAAGCTGGCGTACAAGGTGGTCGACCTGCGCGGTCTGGCGCTGGTGCTGGCACTGGCTTTGATGGCCGCCTGGCTGCTCTTCCCGACGGGCGGCTATAGGGTGGTGCTGGCCCTGATGCTGAGCCTGATGGCCTTGCTGGGCACGCGCCGCGAGGGCGGCGACTGGACCCCGCAGCAGCGCGGGCTGGTGCTGTTCAGCGGCGCGGTGCTCGGCATCTTTCTGACGCTGGCTTCGGCCGGCGTGGCCGAGCGCGTGCCCAAGTCCGCCTATGTGCTGAGCCTGCTGTCGGCCCTGCTGTGCCTGTTGCTGGGCCTGCGTGCCAAGCGCCTGGGCGTGCTGCGCGAGCTGCTGATGTGGGGCGCCTGGTACTGGAGTCTGGGCCAGGTGGCGGTGGTGGCCTGGAGCTGGTCCGGTGCGGTCGAGCTCGGCACGGTGGCCTGGCCCCTGTTGGGGCTGGCGCTGACGCCGCTGCTGGCGGGGCGGCCGGGCTGGCAACTGGAAGGCCTGTCCTGGCGCGTGCGCAGTGCCGCGCTGGGCGCGCTGCTGCTGGGCGCCATGCTGGTGGGCAGCCTGTTGGGCGGGGCCTATCTGGGCTCGCGCCTGGGCAGCACGGATCGCGACATGGGCACGCGCGAACAGCATTGGCGCCAAGGTCTGGGCTTGCTGGACGGCAGCACCCAGCTGTGGTGGGGGCGCGGCGCGGGGCGCTTTGCCTCGGCCAACTTCCTGGCCTCGGGCGACAAGGAGCGGCCCGGCGACTATCGCGTCGTGACGCAAGAGGGCAAGACGGCGCTGACGCTGACCGGCGGCACCCATACGCTGGGTTGGGGCGAGTTGCTGCGCGTCTCGCAGCGTATCGACGCTCCCGAGGGCCCGATCACCTTGCGCGCCAGGCTGCGCGCCGAACAGGACCTGAGCTTTCACGCCGAGTTGTGCAACAAGCATCTGCTCTATGACGATGGCTGCGTCGAGAAAGACGTGGCGGTGAAGGCCAAGCCGGGTCAATGGCAAGACCTGACACTGATGCTGGGGCAACGCGCGTCCTGGGGCGGGCGCTGGTATGCGCCCGAGTCCGTGGTGTTCTCGGTGGCCCTGGCCAGCCGCGAGCGCATGCTGATGGTGTCGGACCTGCAGCTCAGCGACGCGCAAGGGCGCGAACTGCTGCGCAACGGCGACTTCAGCGAGGAGCTGGCGTACTGGCTGTTTTCCAGCGACAAGCTGCACCTGCCCTGGCATATGAAGAGCCTGCCCCTGCATGTGCTGTTCGAGCAGGGTCTGGTGGGGCTGGGGCTGTGGAGTGCCCTGCTGCTGATGGCGCTCTGGAGGCTCAGCCTGGGGGCGGCGCGCAAGCATGAACTCGCACCGGCCCTGGCGGCGGCCTTGCTGGGCTTTCTGGTGGTGGGTCTGTTCGACAGCCTGGTCGATGCGCCGCGCGCTGCCTTTGTGTTCGAGGCGCTGCTGCTGCTGGGCCTGGGCCTGCAAGCCCCGCCCGATATGATGCGCGGCCGGCGCACCGCCTAGATTTCCCTTTCCCGTTCCCGCCATGGCCGAAACCCTCAATCCCGCCCAGCTCGAGGCGGTGCACCATCTGCACGGCCCCTGCCTGGTGGTGGCCGGCGCCGGTTCGGGCAAGACGCGCGTCATCACCACCAAGATCGCGCGCCTGCTGCAGGCCGGCTACCAGGCCAAGAACATCGCCGCCATCACCTTCACCAACAAGGCGGCGCAGGAGATGCGCGAGCGCGCCAAGCAGCTGGTGGGCGCACGCGCCGCCAAGGACCTGGCGATCTCCACCTTCCACAGCCTGGGCGTGCGGCTCTTGCGCGCCGAAGGCACGCGGGTGGGCCTGAAGGAGCAGTTCTCCATCCTCGACAGCGACGATGTGCTGGGCGTGCTGCGCGATGCCGGCGGCACCACCGATGCCAACCAGGCGCGTTCCTGGCAATGGACCATCTCGCTGTGGAAGAACATGGGCCTGAACGCCGAACAGGCGATGAAGGCCGCCAAGGACGAGAACGAGCGCGTCGCCGCGGTGGTGATGGGCCGCTACCAGGAGCGCCTGGCGGCCTACCAGGCGGTGGACTTCGACGACCTCATCAGCCTGCCGCTCAAGCTGCTCACCGAGGACGCCGAGGCGCGCGGCAAGTGGCAGGATCAGCTGCGCTATGTGCTGGTGGACGAATACCAGGACACCAACGCGGTGCAGTACGACCTGCTCAAGCAGCTGGTGGGCGAGCGTGCCATGTTCACCGCGGTGGGCGACGACGACCAGAGCATCTACGGCTGGCGCGGCGCCACCATCGAAAACCTCAAGCGCCTGCCGCTGGACTTCCCGCAGCTCAAGGTGATCCCGCTGGAGCAGAACTACCGCTCCACCGGCAACATCCTGCGCGCCGCCAACAACGTCATCGCCGTCAACCCCAAGCTGTTCGAGAAGAAGCTCTGGAGCGAGTTCGGCGACGGCGAGCCGGTGGCCCTCTTGGAAGCCGATGGCGAGGAGCACGAGGCCGAGCGCGCGGTGGCACGCATCCAGGCGATCCGTGCCAACCTCGGTGCGGCAGTCAAGTTCGCCGATTTCGCCATCCTCTACCGCGCCAACCACCAGGCGCGCATCTTCGAGCAGGCGCTGCGCCGCGCCGAGATCCCCTACAAGGTCAGCGGCGGCCAGAGCTTCTTCGACAAGAGCGAGATCAAGGACCTGTGCGCCTGGCTGCGCCTGCTGGTGAACCAGGACGACGACCCCGCCTTCCTGCGCGCCATCACCACGCCCAAGCGCGGCATCGGCCACCAGACGCTGGGCTCGCTGAGCCAGTTCGCCGGCAAGTGGAAGGTCAGCATGTACGAGGCGCTGTTCTCCGACTCGCTCATCACCGTGCTGAGCAAGAAGGCGATCGGCTCGCTGCACGAGTTCGGCCGCTACATCAACGACCTCGAGTACAAGGCCCGCCACACCGAGGGCGGCGAGGACGCCAAGGCGCTCTTCATGGAGTGGCTCAAGGACATCGGCTACGAGCAGCATCTCTACGACAACGAAGAGAACGAGAAGGCCGCGGCGGCGCGCTGGAACAATGTGCTGGACTTCGTCGACTGGGTGGCCAAGCGCTGCGGCGGCCACATCACGCAGGACGGCGGCAGCAGCTTCGAAGAGCCCAAGCAGACCGTGCTGCAGGTGGCGCAGACCATCAGCGTGATCCTCTCGCTGGCCGAGCGCGGCGACGAGCAGGACCAGGTCGTGCTCACCACCCTGCATGCGTCCAAGGGCCTGGAATGGCCGCATGTGTTCCTGGCCGGCGTTAACGAGGGGCTCTTGCCCTTCAAGGCCGACGAGGAGGAGATGACCGCGCAGCGCCTCGAGGAAGAACGCCGCCTCATGTATGTGGGCATCACCCGCGCGCGCACCACGCTGGCGGTGAGCACCCTGCGCCGGCGCAAGAAGGCGCGCGAGCTGGTGATGGGCATCCCCAGCCGTTTCATCGCCGAGATGAAGCTGCACGAAAGCAGCATCAAGGAAGACCCGCGCGAGAAACTAAAACGCTTACGTGAATCTTTTGCCGCCAAGGGCGCCGCCAGCAATGCGGCGCAACAGGAACAAAATCGCGGCTGAGCACGCTTCGCGTGTGACATTCCGTAGCGCAGGCCGTAGAGTAGTTGCTCAGCTGCCAAGGGTCCGCTGAGGCCCAAAAAAATCAATGAGACATGCTCTCCTGGGGCTGCTGCGTTTGGGATCGCTGGCCTTGCTGGCGAACACTGCCCAGGCCGCGGCGGACGACGAAGCCGCACTCGAAAGCCTGTTACGCCAAGAGGTGCTCGGACCCTCGCGATTTGCCCAGAGCCTGCTCGATGCGCCGGCCGCGGTGAGCGTGTTCGGGCGCCAGGAGGCGGCGCAGCTGGGCCATGTCACGGTGGCCGACATGCTGGAGCGCCTGCCCGGCATCTATCTGAGCAGCACGCGGCAGTACTCCAGCGTGGGCGTGCGCGGCTTCAACCGGCCGGGCGATTACAACGCGCGCCTGCTGGTGGCGATCGACGGCTTTCGCGTCAACGATGCGCTCTACGACCAGGCCCTGCCCGAGTTCGAGTTCCCCCTGGTGGCCGACTGGGTCAAGCGCGTCGAGCTGGTGCATGGCCCGGGCTCCTCGGTGTACGGCGGCAATGCGCTGTTCGGCGTGGTCAACCTCGTCACCCTGGATGGCGCCGATGCGCCGGGCTGGACGCTGAAGGGCTCGCTGGGCAGCTTTGGCGAGCGCCGCGCCATGCTGCAGTACGGCAGTGCCGAGCTGGGCGGGGGCGACCTTTTCGTGGGCCTGAACCTGCAGCATGCGCGTGGCGAGACCCTGGAGCTGCCCGAGCTGGGCCTGCCCGCCGGCAGCTTGGGCGGCCTGGACGGCCTGTCCTACAGCAGCGCCTTCCTGAAATACCGGCTGGGCGCCTGGCGCGTCTCGGCCGCCAGCATGGTGCGCAGCAAGGCCATCGCGGTGGCGCCCTATGGCACCCTGCCGGGCGCGCCGGGCACCGACTACCGCGACCAGTACCTGTATGGCGAGATCGCCTACGACGGTGCCTGGGTGAGCGATTGGCGCCGCAGCCTGCGCCTCTCGCTGGCGCGCAGCGGTTTCCATGGCCGCTATGTCTATGCCGGCGAGACCGAGGACGCGCCGCTGCTCATCAACCGCGACGAGGCGGTGGCGCGCTGGCTGGGCCTGGAGGCGCGCACGCAATGGCGCGGCTGGCTCAACCATGAGCTGGCACTGGGCGTCGATGCGCGCCTGCTGCGCCATGGCGTGCAGCGCAATTTCGACGAGCAGCCCTACCGCCTGCTGCTGGACAGCGACGAGCCGCTGCGCAGCCTGGGCCTGTTCGCGCAGGACTCCTGGCATCTCTCCGAGCAATGGCAGCTCACCACCGGGCTGCGCCTGGACCGCGTGCAGGACCGCACGGCGCAATGGTCGCCGCGCCTGGCCCTGGTCTACCGGCCGCGCCAGGACGAGTCCATCAAGCTGATGGCCGGGCGCGCCTTCCGGCCCGCCAACCTGGCCGAGCGCTTCTATGCCGACGATGTGTCCCAGCTGGCCCACCCCGGCCTGGCGCCGGAAAAGCTCGGCACGCTGGAGCTGGCCTGGGAGCGTGCGCTGGGCGCCGACCTGGCCTTCAGCCTGAATGCCTATGTCACGCGCATGCGCGACATGATCGAGTTCGTGCCGCTGCAGGGCGACGAGGGCCTGTCGCGCTACGAGAACCTCTCGCGCGTGCGCACCCAGGGCCTGGACCTGGGCCTGGAGCAGCGGCGTGCCTCGGGCTGGCAGTGGCGCGCCAATCTCTCGCTGGCGGACGCGCGCAACCGCGGCGAGCGCCTCAGCAACTCGCCGCGTTGGCTCTTCAAGGGGCATCTGATCGCCCCGCTGCGGCCCGACTGGACGCTCGCGACCGAGTGGCTGGCGATGGACAAGCGCCTCGGCCGCAGCGAGGTGCCGGCGCTGTACAGCCTCAACGCGGTGCTGCGCTACACCGGCTGGCGGGGGCAAGACCTGGCCCTGCGGGTGCTCAACGCCACCGATCGCGCCAACTACGACCCCGCGCCGCCCGACACGCTGTCCACGCGCCTGCCGCGGCCGCGGCGCTCCCTGCATCTGGACTGGCAGATCCGCTTCTGAACCATGGGCTTGTCCGCACTGCGCCTCACCCCCCGCCGGCCGCCGCGCGGATGGGCGCTGCTGTGCGCGCAGCTGCTGGCGATGGCGGCAGCCAGTGCCCAGCCCCTGCCGCCCGAGGAGCTGAAGGCGCAGATCGTGTTCCGCAGCCTGCTGTTCGTGGAATGGCCCGGCACCGCCCTGCCGCAGGGCCAGGCCTTGCAGCTGTGCCTGGCGGATGAGGGGCCGCTGGCCACCGCGCTGGAGGGCCTGGCCGGCCGCCGCGTCAACGGCCATGCGCTGGAGCTGCGGCGCGTGCGCGGCGAGCAGCTGGGCGGCTGCCATGTCGCGCTGGTGGGCGCGGGCTTCGATGCGCCGCGCGCCGCGGTGGCCGACAAACCGGTGCTGCTGGTCACCGAGGCGCCGGCCATGCTGAGCCTGGGCGCGATGCTGAGCCTGCAGATCGAGGACGGCCGCGTGGTCTTCGACATCGGCCTGGAGTCGGCGCGCCGCGCCGGCCTGGAGATCAGCACCAAGCTGCTGCGGCTGGCCCGCTATGTGCGCAAGGCCTGAACCTGACGATGATCAAAAACCTCGACCTGCAGCAGTTCTTCTACCGCCAGCGCGATGCCATGCTGGCGATCGGCGCGCTGCTGACCTTTGCCCTGCTGCTCACGCTGGCGCAATACCTGGCCCTGGCCGAACGCTTCCAGGAGGATCTGCAGACCCAGGTCAATCTGGTGGCGCGCACCGCCTCGGCCGCCATGGTGTTCGACAACCGCGACGACGCGGCCGAGATCCTGAGCGCCTTCGACGATGCGCCCGAGGTCGTCACCGCGGTGCTGTTCCGCCCCGATGGCAGCACGCTGAGCGGCTATCAGCGCGTGCGGCTGGAGCGCGGCTGGCTGGAGCGCATGGCGGGTCAGCAGGAGGTCGTGGCGGCGGTGCAGGCCAACCAGACCAGCGTCGGGCGCCTGGTGGTGCAGGCGCGCCGCGATGGCATCTGGATCGACCTGCTGCGTTTCGTCGGCGTGGCCTCGGGCATGCTGGTGGCGGCGCTGGGCCTGGCCTGGCTGGCCGCGCACCGCCTGCGCGCCGATGTGCGCGAGGCGCAGCGCCGCACCCGCTATCTGGCCCTCAACGACGCCCTCACCGATCTGCCCAACCGCGAGGCCTTCCGGCTTGCGCTGGAGCGCGCGGTGCAGCGCGGCCCGCGCCATGGGCAGGGCCTGGCCCTGCTGGTGATCGACCTCGACAACTTCAAGCAGATCAACGACAACGACGGCCATGCCTGCGGCGATCTGGTGCTGCAGACGGTGGCGCAGCGCCTGCGCAGCCTGGCGCGCTCGGGCGATACCGTGGCGCGCCTGGCGAGCGATGAGTTCGCGATGCTGATGGAGGCGCCGGTGGACGAGGAGCAGGCGCGCCGCATGGCCGGGCAGGTGCTGAGCCTGCTGCCGCAGCCGGTGGGCGACCGCGACAACTGGCTGCGCGTCAGCGCCTCGGTGGGGGTGGCCCTGGTGCCGCGCGATGCCGGCAATGCCACCGAGGCGATGCAATGCGCCGATGCTGCCATGGTGCATGCCAAGCGCCAGGGCAAGGATGGTTATCAGCTCTACTCGCCCGAGTTCGGCGAGGGCGAGCGCGCGCGCCTGCGCCTGGAGCAGGACCTGCGCGAGGCCTTGCAGGCGGGCACGCTGGAGCTGGCATATCAGCCGCTGTTCGATGCCCAGGGCCGGCTGCTCAGCTTCGAGGGCCTGTCGCGCTGGCAGCATGCGCAGCGCGGCTGGGTCTCGCCGGCCGAGTTCATCCCGGTGGCCGAGGCCTCGGGCCTGATCGTCGAGCTGGGCCTGCATGCGTTGCGCGTGCTGCGCCGCGATCTCGACGCCATGCACGCCGCCGGCCTGAACTGCCCGCCGGTGGCGATCAATCTGTCCTCGCGCCAATGCCGGCGCGCCCAGCAGCGCGAGCGCTTTCTGGGCCTGCTCGGCGAGCTGGGCCTGGGGCCGGCCAGCCTCGAGTTCGAGCTCACCGAGTCCTCGGTGTTCGAGGATCTGGACAAGCCCGACTCCATCGTGCTGGCCCTGCAGAGTCAGGGTTATGTGCTGGCGATCGACGACTTCGGCACCGGCTACAGCTCGCTGGCCTATCTGCGCCGCATGCGCTGCCGCAAGCTCAAGATCGACCGGCTCTTCGTCAACGGCCTGGCGGGCAGCCCGGACGGCCGCATGCTGGTGGAGTCCATCATCCGCGTCGCCCATTCGATGCACATGCTGGTGGTGGCCGAGGGCGTGGAGATGGAGGCCGACCGCGACTGCCTGGTGCAGATGGGTTGCGACCAGTTCCAGGGCTTCGGCCTCTCGCGCCCGCTCAATCCGGCGCAGCTGCACGAGCTGCTGCGGCGCCATGCGCAGGGCGAGCTGGTGCGGGTGCAGCCCTGGCAGGCCTGGTACGGCGAGCGGCCGCAGGGCTGAACAGACTAATCCGTTCCGGGTTCGCGCCTTGCGGGCGGGCGTCCGCGCGGGATGCTCTGTGATGCCGGCTTGATGCCGCGCCTGGCCAGCGCGTCGCGCAGCAGGTACTCGATCTGCGCGTTCGCCGAACGCAGCTCCTGGGCGGCCAGGCGCTCGATCTCGGCCCATAGCGCCGGATCGAGGCGCAGCGCAAAGCTCTTCTTGTCGGGGCTGGCCATGCGGGGCTAGGGGCGATCAGTTGTAAAGCGTGCCGGTGTTGACGATGGGCTGCGTCTCCTTGTCGGAGCACAGCACCACCAGCAGATTGGACACCATGGCCGCCTTGCGCTCGTCGTCCAGCACCACGATATCGCGCTCGCTCAGGCCCTTGAGCGCCTCTTCCACCATGCTCACCGCGCCCAGCACGATCTTCTTGCGCGCGCTGATGATGGCGTCGGCCTGCTGGCGGCGCAGCATCACCTGGGCGATCTCGGGTGCATAGGCCAGGTGGGTGATCTTGGCGTCCAGCACGCGCACGCCGGCCTGCTCGAAGCGCTCCTGCAGCTGCGCCACCAGGGCCGCGGCCACCTCGTCCTGGCCGGCGCGCAAGGTGGTTTCGCCGGTATCCAGGTCATCCCCCTCGTCATAGGCGAACTGGGCCGCCAGATGGCGGATCGCGGCCTCGGCCTGGATGCGCACATAGGCCTCGAAATCGTCCACCTCGAAGATGGCGCGTGCGGTGTCCTGCACGCGCCAGACCACCGCGGCGCTGATCTCCACCGGATTGCCGCGCTTGTCGTTGACCTTCAGCGTGGGCGCGTTCAGGTTGCGCGCGCGCAGCGAGAGCTTGCGCTTGAGCTTCAGCGGGTTCGCCCAGCGCAGGCCGTCCTGGCGGTCGGTGCCGCTGTAATGCCCGAACAGGGTGAGGATGCGCGCCTCGTTGGGCTGCTGCATATAGAGCCCGGCGAGGGCGATCGCCGCGGCGATCAGCAGCGCCAGCCCGCCCAGTATCCGGGCCAGCGTGCCGGCCTCAGCGCCGGTGGCCAGCAGCGCCAGGCCGCCGGCAATGCCCAACAGGCCCAGCAGCACGGCCGCATAGCCATTGGCCGTGCTGGCCACTTTCTCGGAACGAATCTCCTGCCGCACTTGCATGTGATCTCTCCCATAAAGGTGATATCACTTTAATGTCATTCGGCAGGGCAGGCAAGCGCTATTGCAAGGCCACCTTGCTGAGGTTGTCGTCCGAGTTGCGATCGATGCGCATGTTGTAGGGATCCACGCCCACCCATTTGGGCTCCTGGTCCACCACCAGGCTGAACAGCTGTTTGCCGGACTTCAGCGCGCGCCGCTCCAGCAACAGCACCGCGCTCTTCTTGAAGCCGGGCTTGCCGGGCTCGGCGCTGAACACGCCGATCTCGAAGCCCTCGTCCAACGGTGCCTCGGTCTCGCGGCCCTTGCCATCGGCGTAGAGCTTCTTGGCCTCGACGCTGAACGTCACCTCGTAGCGGCCATCGGCGCGCTTGCGCGCCTTGGCGTCATTGGCCTTCAGGTCGTAGAGCGTGATGTGCTCGAACAGATCGGCGATCAGCTGTTCATGCTGCGGGCCGGCCTCGGCGCGCAGCAGGCGCAGGAAGTCGCTGGAGGCGGGGTAGGGCGCGGCCTTGAAGGCGTACTGCGCCAGCAGCTTCTGCAGCGCGCGGTTCAGCACCTCCTCGCCCAGCACCTCCTTGAGCCAGTACATCACCAGCGCACCCTTGCGGTAATGCACATAACCCTGGTTTTCCACGCGCGCCAGCGGCAGCTCTTCCACCGTCTCGCCGCCGCGCTCGCGCAGATAGCGGTCCAGCTCGAGCTTGAGGAAGCGGCGCAGCTGCTCGCGGCCGTAGAGCTTCTCCATCACCAGCAGGGCCGAGTATTGGGCGAAGGATTCCGACAGCAGGGTCATGCCCTGCTTGTCGGCGCCCACCACCTGGTGCGCCCACCACTGGTGGCCGAACTCGTGCGCGGTCACATAGCTGACCAGATCGATGTTTTCGTCGGCCTTGTCTTCCTTGAAGTCCTGGATGAAGCCGATCGCCTCCGAGTAGGGCATGGTGTTGGCAAAGGCCTGGGCAAAGCGCTGGTAGGCCGGGAACTCCAGGATGCGGGCCTGGCGGAACTGGTAGTTGGAGAAGGACTGGCTGAACAGCTCCAGCGAGGTGCGCATCGCCGTCAGCATGCGCGGCGCATTGCTGGCATGCGCGGGATGGTGGTAGACGGCCAGCTCCACCGGCTCACGGCCCACCCATTGGTCCCTGAGGATCGCGTAGCGCGCCGATTGCAGCGAGAAGAAATTGTGAATCGGCGCCTCGGTCTTGGTGACCAGGGTGCGGCGGCCGTTGGTGATGGTGTCGCTGACCGTGTAGCCCGGCGCCAGCGGGGTCTGGTCGGCATCGGT
Organism: Roseateles sp. FW301-B2; assembly: GCF_058788955.1. Taxonomy (NCBI): domain Bacteria; kingdom Pseudomonadati; phylum Pseudomonadota; class Betaproteobacteria; order Burkholderiales; family Sphaerotilaceae; genus Roseateles; species Roseateles sp. FW301-B2. The sequence goes on along the minus strand of NZ_JBYTBE010000039.1, from coordinate 5,571 downwards.
GCTGAGGGTGATGTCGGCCGTCACCCAGTCGCTGTCGTGGCGCAGGTAGTGGTGGGCGTTGGCCTCCTGGTCTTCCAGCTTGGCCACGCGCAGCTCGGCCGGCAGGCCGTATTTGCGGCGCTTGCTGCGGTCCTGCAGGAAGATGCGCCGGCTCACGCCCAGCACCGGGGTGAGCTCGAAGTTGTCGAGGAAGCTGCCGTTGGCGACGATGCGGGTGAAGGGCTGGCTGTTGACGAAGCCCGCCTCCTCGCGCAGGAACTCGAAGCGCAGGGCGCGCCGCTCGCCCGGCTGCATCGGCGTGGCCAGGCGGTAGATGCGATAGCCGAAGCGCGGGTATTCCTTGTCCAGCGTGGCGCCGTCCAGTTCCAGCTGCCGTACCTTCAGATTCGGATCGAAGCGCACATGCACGGCGCTCAGGGCCTGGCCGCTGCGGTTCTCCAGCTGGTAGCTGCCCGTGGCGATGGCGCGGATCTGCTGCGGGTAGAGATCGACCTTCAGCGTCACATGGGTGATGGAGGGCTGGGGCAGGTTCTCGAAGGGCAGCAGGGCGCGCTCGGCATCGGCCTGGCGCTGCTCCTCGGCCGGCTGGGTGCGGTACTCGTTGAGGATGTTGGTGTTGAAGTAGATCCAGCCGCCCAGGCCCAGCCAGCTGAGCGTGCTGAGCGCGAGCAGGACGCCCGGCGTGCCCTTGAGCCGCGCCGGTAGGCGCGCCAGGCGCGGGCGCAGGCTGGTCTCGGCGCCGCGGCGCCACAGCAGGTGGGTGAGCACCAGCAGCATCGCCGCGAAGGCCAGCCAGTAGCCCTGGTGCCAGGCCCGGCCGATCCAGAAATGGCCCATGCCATTCATGTCGGAGAGCGGCACGCTGGCGGTGTCGGCGTAGTTGTAGAGCTTGTGCTCGAAGCCCATATTGGCCATGGTGGTGCCCAGCACCGTGTAGACCAGCATCAGCGCCCAGCCGACGAATTTGTGTGGCACCAGGGCCTGCACGAACACCGCCAGCACGCCCAGCAGGAAGGCGGTGATCAGGCTGGGCAGCAGGAACCACAGCAGATAGGCGCCCGGCTCGAAGCGGGTGTAGCCGTGATAGAGCTGGAACAGCATGCCGGTGGCCACGCCCACCACCAGGGTGGCCAGCAGCACCAGCGTGATGGCCAGCACCTTGGGCGCCAGAAAGGCCCAGCTCGGCGCCGCGGTGGCATCGACGATCTCGTGGATGCGGCGCTCGCGGTCGCGCCACACCAGCTCGCCGGCGTAGTAGACGGCGATGATGATGGGGATCAGGGTGAAGCCGCCCAGCAGGCCCTCCACCACCGCGCGCGTCACCGGCAGATAGGCCACGCCGCGCGTCTCGCCGGTGAGCGAGATCGCGCCGATGGCGTTGAACACCCCCAGCGCCAGCAGCACGAAGAAGGCCGGGCTGCGGAACACGAAGGCCATGTCGAAGCGCGTCAGCGCCTTGAACTGCAGCCAGCTCGCGCGGCCGCCCTGGCTGGGGCTGGCGAGCGGTTTGGGCGCGGGCGCCGGGTCGCCGGCCGCCTTGCCGGCGGCGCTGGCCAATTTGGCGCCCTTGGCCTCGAAGCGGAACAGGCCGTAGGCGAGCGCAAACAGCGCCGTGCCCACGCCCAGCCAGAGCAGGCGGTTCCACAGCAGCACGCCCTGCAGGGCGGGCAGCATGCTGTTGCGATCGGCGCTGGTCCAGTACTTGGTGACGCGGCTCAGCGCGCCCACGCCGAAGGGATCGGCCAGCGAGGAGAGCGTGTCCAGCGCCGGGTCGGCCAGCATCACGCGGCTGGTGATGAAGAGCACCATGAAGGCGACCACGCCGACATAGGTCCACATCATCGAGCGCGTGGCGGTGGCCAGGGCAAAGAAGCCGGCGCTCATCACCAGCAGGGTGGGCAGGGTGTAGACCAGCAGCGCCCAGGCATAGTGCGAGAGCACCAGGGGTCCGACCTTCTCGGCGTCCAGCCAGGGCATGGCCGAGCCGACCAGCATCGCCAGCGGCACCGCGCAGCAGACCAGGAAGGCGACGCCGAACGCGCCCAGGAAGCGCCCCAGCAGGTAGTCGAACTTGCTGACGCGGGTGGCGCGCAGGATCGGCGCGAAGTCGGTCTCGTCGTCGCGTATCACCACGTTCGCGACGAAGGCGGTGACGACGAAGATCACCAGCAGATTCATGGTGCCCAGGGTCTGCAGGATGGCGTAGGGCGAGTTGACGTTGACATTGCCCTTGGCGCCGATCTGGATCTCGTCGATCGTCACGGCGCCGAAGGTCAGCAGGAAGAACAGCACAAAGGCCACCGCGAAGAGCGGCGAGCGCAGCTGGTAGCGCGCCTCGAAGGCGGCAATCTTGGCAAGCATCGCGCGCTCCTCAGGCTTGCGGCGCGGTGGCGCGGCGCGATTGCGCCAGCGTGGCGAAGTAGAAATCCTCCAGCCCGCCCTCCACCGGCTCGAAGCCGGCGGCCGGCAGCTGGTCGGCCAGCACATGGATGACGGTCTGGCCGCCGCGCAGGCGGTTCGAGATCACCGTCAGGTCCTGCTGGTAGCCGGCCAGCTGGCTCGACTCGATGGTGCGGCGCCAGACCCGGCCCTTGAGCGTGAGGGTCAGGTCTTGCGGGGCGCCGGTCTGCACGATGCGGCCGGCGCTGATCACCGCCATGCGCGGGCAGAGGTCGGCCACGTCGTCGACGATATGGGTGGAGAGGATCACCACCACGCTCTCGCCGATCTCGGCCAGCAGGTTGTTGAAGCGGTTGCGCTCCTCGGGGTCGAGGCCGGCGGTGGGCTCGTCGACGATGATGAGCTGGGGCTTGCCGATCAGCGCCTGGGCCACGCCGAAGCGCTGGCGCATGCCGCCCGAATAGCCGGCCACCGCCTTCTTGCGCACGTCCCAGAGGTTGACCTGGGCCAGCAGGGTCTCCACCGTGTCGCGGCGCTCGCCGGCGTGGGCGATGCCCTTCAGCACCGCCAGATGGTCCAGCAGCTCATAGGCCGAGACGCGCGGGTAGACGCCGAAGTCCTGCGGCAGATAGCCCAGCGTGGCGCGCAGGCGCTCCGGGGCTTTCAGCACGTCGATGTCGCCGAACTGGATGCTGCCGGCGCTGGGCGTCTGCAGGGTGGCGATGCAGCGCATCAGCGTCGACTTGCCGGCGCCGTTGGGGCCCAGCAGGCCGAACATGCCCTTGGGGATGTCGAGCGTGGCGTTGTCCAGCGCCTTGGTGCCGTTGGCGTAGACATGGGTCAGGCCGGTGAGCTTGAGCATGGGTAAAGAGTCCTCGGTTTGTTTTGATGGCGCCTGAAAGCGCAACGCCGCGCAGTGTCTCCACGGCGCGGCGTTGCGGCGAGCCGCTTGCGAGCAAGCGGCGCTTTGGGCGGCTGGGCTGCAGCCTGGGCGGAATCAGCCGGGCAGCACCTCAGCCTTGCCCGCCAGCACCTTCAGGCGCTTGACGCTGGCCACCGGGGTCAGCGGCGCGCTGCCGGCACTCAGGCGATTCACCTTGCGGAACTCGCACAGCAGCTCGGTCTTGCTGAGGCTCACCACCGCAAAACCCTGGGCCTCGGTGTCGGCGTGGTTGATCCAGGGGTTGTTGGCCGCGGGGGCGGCGCCGGTGGTGCTGTTGGCGAAGGGGTTGAGGCGCTTGACGACCTCGCTGGCGGGCACGAAGCTCACCGGCACGCCCAGCGCGGCGGCCAGCTTCTGTGCGATCAGGCCGTACAGCGTCATCGCCGCGGCCGAGCGCGAGCTCGCCGCCAGGCCGGCGATGGTGCCGGCGATCATGCCGCCCATCTGGCCGGCCAGGGTCTCGTCCAGGGTGTTGATCACCGCCGTGCTCAGGCCCGGGGTGGGCTGCACCGCGGCCAGCGGGATCAGGCCCGCACCCACCGCGGCCACCACCGCGGCCTGGATGGCGGCGGTGTTGCTGAGGTCGGTGACACCGGCGCCCAGCGCGATCGCGGCCGACAGCATCTGGATCGCGATGCCCTCGGCCACCGCCTCGTTGATCTCCACCAGCGGCTGCACCGGCGCGAAGGCGGGCGTGGCGGCGGCGCCGCGCAGATAGCTGAAGAAGCTGTTGCTGGAGATGCCGGCCGTCACCAGGTCCACCATCGCGGGCTTGGGGTTGGCGGCGTTGTAGTCGTCCCAGACCACGCCGGCGAAGAAGGCGTGGATGTCGCCCGTCACCGCCACCACATTGCTGACCTTGTTGGCCACCAGGTGGTTCATCAGCAGCTTGCGCTCGGCGTTGAAGCCGTCCCACTGGTCGGCGTTGACGATGAAGCGCGTCTTGAAGACGGCCGGCGCGCTGGGGATCTTGGCGCCGTCCACGCTCATCTTCAAGAGCGAGGTTTCGTTGCCCCAGATCTTCCAGGTGGCGGTGGAGTTCTTCATGGTGTCCATCCACCATTGGCGCTGCGCCGTGCCCAGCACGCTCACCAGGCTGTAGGGGTCGGGCAAGGCCGCGCCGGCGGCGATCTTCTGCGCCTCCACGCCGTACAGCGAGGTCTCGGGCACCATGTAGCGGGCGCCGATCTGGCCCAGCGGCTGGCCGGTCAGCGGGTTGAGCGCGGCCTCGGGGATCATGTGGTCGGCGCGGTAGAGGCGCTGGTCGGTCATGACCAGATGCATCAGCTTGCCGAACTTCAGGTCGCGGTAGATGCGGATATTGCCGATGCCATAGCCGGGGTCCAGCGTGAAGCTGATCTCGGCCGGCATGTACTCGAACCAGGCCTGGCTGGCGGCGCGGCGGCGCGAGGGCTGGGCGGTGTTGTCGCCGCCGGTGGTGGCCGAGTAGCTGCCGTTGTCGTAGGTCTCGCGGTCCTGCCAGCAATCGTCGGAGAACTCGTGGTCGTCCCAGATCGCCACGAAGGCAAAGCGCTCGTGCAGGGCCTGCAGGCGCGCATCGCTGCGGTAGCGCTTGTAGAGGTAGCGGTAGTCGTCGATCACGGTGGCATAGCGGCCGCCCGAGGGCAGCGGCGTGCCCTGCGGCAGGATCAGCGCGCCGTGCGCCGGCTCCACGCCGCCCTGCTGGTAATCGGCGCCCACGGCCTCGTAGATGTAGTCGCCCAGGTGGACGATGAAGTCCAGGTTCTCCTGCGCCAGCGCGCTCATGCCGGCCCAGTGGTTGACGCTCCAGTCCTGGCAGGTCATGTAGGCGAACTTGAGGCTGTCGATGTCGGCGTCGTTGGCGGGCGCGGTCTTGAAGCGGCCCACCTTGGAGCGCGCGTCGCCGGCGCTGAACTGGTAGTAGTAGACCGTGGCCGGCTTGAGGCCGCTGATGCGGTGGCGCAGCGTGTGGTCATACAGGGCGTAGACCGGCACGTCGGCCTCGGCGTCCATGCTGCCGGCCAATGCGGTGTTGCTGCCCAGCAGTGCGCTCTGGTTGGCGCTGCTGATGCGCAGCTTGACCTGGAAGTTGCCGGCCGCGGGGCTGACGGCGATGTCGTCGGCGCTGGCGGGCAGCACGCGCGCCCACAGCAGGGCGCCATCGGGCTTGGGGTCGCCCGAGGCCACGCTTTGCGGGAACTTGTAGGCGCCGCTGGCCGCCGGGGTGGCGGGGATGGGGGTGTCGG
>NZ_JBYTBE010000038.1:0-49775 GCF_058788955.1 Roseateles sp. FW301-B2 | reverse complement strand
GCCACGCAAGACGCTCGGCTTCCAAACGCCCGCTGAGCGATTCAGCGAATGTGTTGCGATGACCGGTTGAATCCGCCGCTGATCTCGGTCATTCGAGGCCGAGGGGGTGAACGGCCGCTCTGGTCAGATCCAGTCACTGACGCAATTGCCAAACAGTGGCTGGGAGCAGCGCGGGCCTTTGCCGAATTCGCGGCGCTAGCGTGCTCCTTTTATCGCCAGGCCGTCCACGGACCGCGTGATCGGACAGTTGACGACGATGTTCGTCATCTCAAGCGACACTTCATTGGCGTCAACGGCACGCAGGATCTGCTCCTCCGATTTCATCTCTCGGGCCTGCGCTGACTTGTTCCACCGTACCAGCACCATGCGCCACAGCGGACTGTAGGAGGCGTCTGCGTTGCTCGGGCCTGTCGGCGAGGGCGCCGACTGGAAAACGGTGATCTGCGAGTCGTCCACGAACTTGTAGACCCGCTCGACGAGCGAGGGCCGGCCTTGCGCCGGGACGGCCTGGGCCAAGCGGGGAACGAGGTTGACGCCCAGCGCTTTCGCCATCGCTGGATCGGAGATGTCCGTGGTGACGTATTCGACCTTGCGACCATCCACCCAGGCAAAGTTCAAGGGCAGAGACACCACGGGGTGTCCGCCAGGGTCGGGCAGGCTGCCGCATGCGCAGACGAGTGCGGATGTCAGGATGCCGACGTACAAGTAGAAGCAGCGCATATTTTGTGTTCTCGAAATCGTTGAGCCGGCACCTCTAGTTGCCTGCGATTGCGTCAGCCCAATCGAGTACCAGGGCTTCGATCTGGGCGCGGTCCAAACCAGGCTCCAGCTCTTGCGCCGGTGCGTGCTCGCCAGTCGGCACGGCTTGCAGCCCCTGCTCGGTGCTCGTCCACGTGAAGCGCGCCGTGCAAGCCGGGCAGCCCAGATGGTCGCCAGCGCGTGCATCGCGCGTGCGGACCAGCGTTGGGCCGCATGCCGGGCAATGTTGCAGCGGAATGCCGTCGTCGCTGTGGCCGACGATGGCGTCGAAGGCTCCGTCGCGTCCCATGCGCACGAACTTCGCCCCCAGCACCTGATCGAACTGCTTGCCCAGTTCGGACTCGATGATGTCCAGGGCCTTGGCGATGGGCATGCCTGCGCGGTAGGGTCGCGTGCTCGTCATCGCATCGAATGCATCGCAGATGCCGACCAGGCGGGCATCGTGCGGAATCTCAGCGCCCTCCATGCCCATGGGATAGCCGTGTCCGTTCGGCATTTCGTGGTGGTGATGAATCACGCCGATGACCAACTCGGCCAGCGGATGGCCCGACAGCATGCGGGCCCCGACCCGTGGATGGGTCTTGATCGTCGCGAACTCCTCGTCGGTGAGGCGGCCCGGCTTGCGCAGGATGGCGTCTGGGATACCTACCTTGCCCAGGTCATGCAGAAAGCCTGCCATCGCGATGCGGCTCGCTTCGCGCGGCGTGCTGCCGGACTCCAGGGCCAAGGCGTGCGCCATGCGCGCCACGCGCCAGAGGTGGCCGCCGGTATAGGGGTCGCGCGCCTCGACCATCCAGGCAGAGACCAGCAGGCTGGCCAGCAGCGCCTGGCGTTGGCCCGCCAGTTCCTGGCGCAGGCTCAGTACTTCATTCAATTGCGGTTCAGTACTCGTCATTTCTCTGTGCGTCATGTTGCGGGCCAGAGCCGGCAACCATGGTAGTCCCAAGCCTGCTCGGCTGGGATCGTTCAAAGCCCCAATTCGCTGAGGCCTGGATGGTCGACGGGGCGTGGACCCTGGGGCCAATGGAACAGGCGCTCCTGCGCCTGGATCGGCATGTCGTTGATGCTGGCGTGCCGCACGGCCATGAAGCCGCCCGCATCGAATTCCCAGTTCTCGTTGCCGTAGGAGCGGAACCAGTTGCCGGCGTCGTCATGCCATTCATAGGCAAAGCGCACAGCGATCCGGTTGCCTTCGTGAGCCCAGAGCTCCTTGATGAGGCGATAGTCCAGCTCGCGCGCCCACTTGCGCGCGAGCAGTTGCCGGATCTGTTCGCGACCGCGCGGAAACTCGCTGCGGTTGCGCCAGCGGCTGTCCGGCGTGTAGGCCAGTGCCACGCGCTGCGGATCACGCGTGTTCCACGCGTCTTCGGCCATGCGGACCTTCTGTGTCGCAGTCTCGATGGTGAACGGTGGCAAGGGCGGGCGTGGGGCTTCGTTCGTCGTGGTCATGATGGCAGCGAATGGGAAATAGTGTGGGAAAGGACGGCCAGGCCGTCCTTCGGGTGCTCAGGCCGCCAGCTTGGCCGTGACCAGGGGGAAGTCGACGTCGGTCTGCGCCACGTTGTTCACGTAGTTGGTCAGCACGTTGAGCGCCACGTTCAACACGATTTCCAGCACGGCGGCTTCGTCGAAATCGGCGGCGCGCAAGGCAGCCAGGTCGGCATCGGAGACGCGGCCTCGCGACTCGGCCACGCGGCGGGCAAAGTGCAGGGCGGCCGATGTACGTGCATCGTCCGAGCGGCCGTCGCGGGCGGCGTCGATTTCGCTCGCTGTGATCTTCAGCAGGTTGGTGGACAGGTAGCTGTGGACCGACAGGCAGTAGTCGCAGCCGTTGTACTCGGCAATGGTCAGCGCAATGCGCTCGCGCAGCTGCGCGCTCAGCTTGCCCTTGGCCAGGGCGCCGCTCAGCGACAGATAGCCTTCCAGTGCGGCCGGGCTCTGGCCAACCAGTTTCATCAGATTGGGCACGACGCCCAGTTGCTTCTCGACCGCGGCCAGCAGAGGCTTGGCGGCTTGGAGGGATTGCTCGACGGTGGGGATGCTGAGGCGGGACATGTTCAAACTCCGGTGGGGTGATGAGTGATTTCGGCTTGGCATTCACTGGGTGTCCAGCGAATGACTGAACTGTCGTTGAATCGGCTGATGATTAGAATCACCGCCAGATCCAATACACCGTTACGGCTGGAGGAACAGTTGGACCGACTGCATCTCATCAATGTCTTTGTGGCGGTGGTCGATGCCAGCGGCTTTGCCGGCGCGGCGCGCAAGCTGGGCATTTCGCCCCCGGCCGTCACGCGGGCCATCAGCGAGCTGGAGGCGCACCTGGGCGCACGTCTGCTGACGCGCACCACGCGGGTGGTTCGCGTGACCGAGGCCGGTGCCCGCTACGTGGAGGATTGCCGTCGCATCCTGGCGGAGCTGGCGGAGGCCGATGAATCGGTCAGCGGCCTGCATGGCGCGCCGCGCGGGCGCCTGACCGTCACTGCGCCGGTCATGTTCGGCGCGCTGCATGTCACGCCGGTCGTGACCGAGTTCCTGCAAAGATATCCCGAGGTCACGGCCTCCTGCTGGTTCCTGGACCGGGTGGTGAACCTGACGGATGAAGGGGTGGATGTGGCCGTGCGCATCGGTGAGTTGCCGGACTCGTCGCTGCAGGCGATTCGCGTCGGCAGCGTGCGCCGCGTCATCTGTGGCGCGCCGGGGTATCTGGCCGAACACGGCGAGCCGCGGCAGCCCGAGGACTTGCTGGGCCACGCGCTGATTTCGGCCAATGCCGTGACGCCGGCGCCGGAGTGGCGCTTCAAGGTGGAGGGGGAGGTCAAGGCGGTGAAGCTCGCGCCGCGCATGTTGACCACGACCAATGATTCAGCCATCGCGGCCGCCGTGGGCGGCTTCGGGCTCACGCGACTGATGTCCTACCAGGTCGACGGCCTCGTCCGTAGCGGCGAGCTGCGCCTGGTGCTGGAGCCGTATGAACTCGCGCCGCTGCCGGTGCATCTGGTGCATCGTGAAGGTCGCCACGCCTCGCACAAGGCGCGGGCCTTCATCGATCTGGCCATCGAGCGGCTGCGCGAGCGGCTGGCGCCGCCCGGCTGAAGCGCTCGCAGCGGCCTCAGGCCGTCTTGCTGACGATCAGGTTGCACACCTGTTCGTGCAGGTCCTGCAAGTCTTGCGGTGCCTGCGAGAAGTTCATCTTCTGGTCCATGCGAATGCGTGCATCGGCCAGGGCCGCCTTGGTCGGGCGATCCCATTGCGGACCCAGCAGTCCCTTCATGATGACGGTGGCATGGTGCTCGGCCTGATCGTCATTGAGCGGCTTGCCCAGCAGTGCGGCGCCGCGCTTGAGCGTCTCGCCATGAATGGTGACGAAGCAGCCGAGCATGGCGTCGCGCGCCTCGACCGGGGTGATGGCGGCGTCGGAACGGGCCTTGGTGAGCATTTGCTTGATGTGCATGGTGAAACTCCTGGGGTTGAGGCGGGACGAGTTCGCCCGCCCCGGCGGCCTCGCGCCGGGACTGGCTTGGAAGAGGGGGCGCCCGACTAGGGCCGCTGTGGCGACGCGGCCCGCAGTCGGGCCAGTTCGCTGCGCGCCTGCTCGAGCTCGACGCGCAGCGGCTGCACGGCCTGCTCGATCTCGGCTTCGGTGAAGCGTGGCGTGATGTGCTGCGGGCAGTTCCAGTCGAAGGCTTCGACCGTGATGACGAAGGCCCTCTCGACCTGGGCCCGGTATTGCGGCAGCTTGAGTCGGGCCAGCAAGGCCAGATCCTCGGTCGCGCTAACGAGGCGCACCCGGCCAAGAATGTTCAGACGTCGCTGGTTCGCATAGTCCATCAGCATGAGTGACACGCGATCGTTGCCTTCGAGGTTGCCGACGCTGATGTACTGGAGGTTGCCGCGAAAGTCGGCGTAGGCCAGCGTCTTGGCGTCCAGCACCTTCAGAAAGCCGGCCGGGCCGCCGCGGAACTGCACATAGGGCCAGCCGGTTTCGCTCACGGTGGCCTGGTAGAAGCCATCACGCTCGCTGATGAACTCGGCTTCGCGTTCAGTCAGCGCATCGCGTCTATCCCCGGCCTGATCCAGGCGTGCGTAGGACGACCGGCTGCCCATGCGGGTCTGCATGGCACGCACGGTGGGCGTGAAGGCAAGGTCTGAGTAGGCGCGGCTCATGGTTCGGTCCGGTGTCGTTGACCCCGCTGCAAGCGCTGCAGTGAGTGACCGAACTATGGTTGAGCACGTCAGAAAACAGAATGGCCACCGAGCCGAATGCAATGTTTCGCTGGACGGAACGGCGGCGCGCCGTTGCCGTGCGCCAGTCTTGGAGTCGGCCTTGGGTCCGTGCAGGCCACGGCGCAAGGCTACTTGGGGGGCAGCGATCCGGCGAAGCTCGCAGCGAGCGCTATCCAGGTGTCCAGGCCGACGTCCATGGCGTCGTCGGCGTTGACCCAGACGATGCCCCGCATCGGGCGTCCCGTGATGTCCATCGGTGTCGCGCCCGGTCGGGCGAGCGCCTCGGATTCGAGGTCCTTGCCGACGCGAAACATGAACCTGCCGACTTCAACGCCGCACAGCATGTGGCCGCGCAGCATCCAGCAGTAGCCGCCGAACATCTTCTTTTCCTCGATGCCCGGGCGACCCGTAAGCGCGCTCCGCATCAAGTCGGCGAGGTGGGGATCGAAGGGCATGTGTGCTTTCCTGAACCATTGTGCTCAAGGCATCGGGTCACGCTTCGCGATGGGCCAGGGCAATGATTGGGCAATGCTTTCCTTGCTGGCGTCTGGGGGCTGGGTCTTGTCAGCTGCATGAGCTTGAATGGCGGCCCCGCAGCGCGGCTCGTGGCGCGAGGCCTTTACTGTCCTGGCGTTCCCGGCAGGTTCTCAAGGTCGTGGACCCATGGCATTGCCGAAGCGGTCCAGATCTGCTTGACTGGCTCCAACTGCGAACGCTCGGCAACGCATCCGAGACGCACGCCATAGACGGCGGGAGCATCGGGCGAGGTCGCATACAGCGGCGTGCCGCATTCTCCGCAAAAGGCCTGAGCGCGACGGTTGCCGCTCTGCGCGGTCTTGATGTAGACCTTCGGCGTGCCTGTCAACGTGAAGTCTTGAGCGGGCACGGGCAGCACGGCCCGATAGGGTGCACCCGACATCGTCTGGCAGTCCGTGCAATGGCAGACAACGACCTTCGATGGGTCCGCCTCGGCAGTGAAGCTGATGCTGCCGCAATGGCATTGGCCATGGATCTTCATGAGTTCCCCTTGGTGGACATGGAAGCCTCCCGCGCCGCCCTACACCCCGCTTGCATTTCAGGCTTGGTCGCTGTCTGGAGGGAGCGTGTCCGCCATTCTCAGGCAGCCCGCTCGTGCATGTCACGCTGGTGCGCCAGCCGGCCCCAGCACGGCGCAGGACAGCACTAGGCAGCCGAGCGCAAATGACGCGACAGCCATCCATCCCAGTCGTTCAAGCGCACGCGGGACCGCCATCTGTGCGAAGCGCCGATGCCATCCCCATGGCAATACCAGGAGGCAAGCTGTCGTCCCCACAAGAGCCCATCCAAACAAGCTGAAGGCATCTGTGAGCAGCATGTACGGTGCCTGGAGCACGAATGCGGCACCTCGCGACGAGGCGAGGGGAGAGCTCGGCGTAGTGCGCGAGCGCCGATCCCGCGAAGCCCGACAGGAAACGCCGGGCCTTCGCAGGGGCCATGACGGCCAGGAGCGCCAGCCCGATGAAGTAGCTGCCCGTCAGCAGCACGATGACCAGAGGGGCGGTGCTCACAGCAGCAAGAAGGCCGCGGCCGCCACCAGTGTCGGCCCCAGCGCCCCAAGCAGCAGCTCGCCGGCGCCGATCGACTCGTCCTCGAAGCCCCGCTTGAGCAGGGCCACGCCCGCCGGGTTGGGTGCATTGGCGATCACCGTCAGGCCGCCACCGGCAACAGCGCCCGCCACAAGCATGTACTTGGCCTCGCTGGAGATGCTGGTGATGAGCGAGCCCAGGTAGGTCAGCGCCGCGTTGTCGGTGACGGCTGTCAAGCCGAGCGCGCCGAAAAACAGGGCCAAGGGTTCGAGGCTGGACACCAGGGGTTGCAGCCACCAGGCCTGCATCCCGCCGAGTACCACCAGGCCAGCCAGGAAGAATGCCACGAGCAGCGCCTCCTTGATGATGAGCGGGCTCTGGTGCCGCTCATAGGCCTGACTGAAACCGAGGAACATCAGGAAGAGGCCCAGGAACGCAACCGGGTGATGGGCCAGCAGCACGACGCCAGCGAGCAATGACAGGTGCACCAGCACGACGGGCAGGGGCACGGCCTCTTCCGGCGCGACGCTTCCCCCCCCAATGACCAGGTGCTTGCGCAGCAGCAGCGTGACGACCGAGGCGTTGACCAGCACAGCCAGCGCTGCCTTCCAGCCGAAATGCGCGAACATGAAGGCGCTGTCCCAGTGCCAGGTCGTGGCCACCATCAGCACCGGCGGTGCGGCGTAGGAGGTGAGCGTGCCACCGATGGAGACATTGACGAACAGGACGCCGAGTGCCAGGTACTTCAGCTTCTCGGGCACCTGGAGACGGAACACCTGCGGGGCCAGCATCAGCGCGGCGATGGTCATGGCTGCCGGTTCGGTGATCAGCGAACCCAGCAGCGGCACCGCCGCCAGGCCCAACCAGGCGCTGGCCATCGGCGTCGGTAGCGGCAACAGACGGGCCAAGGCATCGACTGCCCAGACCACAGTGCGCAAAACCGGCCGCGAAGCCGCCACCACCATGACGACGAAGACGAAGAGCGGTTCTGTGTAGTTGCGCGTTTCCGCATAGGCCAGCGCCTGCGTCCCGCCCTGCATGCCGGCCATCGCGAGGACCAGGACGATCGCCCAGAACCCGAAGACGACCTCCACCTCGCCGAGCAGGTGGAACAGCCCTGCATGTTTGGGGAAGCGGTGGGAAAGGCGTTCGAACTGCTTGGCGGCGAAGGTATGCGCCAGTGCCAGCACAAAGATGGCGAGGGCAAGGTACTGAATGGTCTGATCGGGCGTCGGCTGCATGGTCGTGACAGTTCCGCGTGGCGGCCCGACCAGCGCGATCTACCTGCTGCCCCGTGAATCGGCTCAGCACCCGGCGCGAGTGTAGCCAGCTGAGGGCTCATCTCGCTGCCAGCGCCGCCGAAATGCAAAGTTGGCAAAGCGATCCGGGGACACCAGCAGCCCCTCGCGCTCGCCGTCTATTTGCCACGCACCCGCTGCTGCTTGGGAGTCTGCAGCACCGTGCCCAGCCAGGCCGTTGCTTCATCCACTTGACGATGAACGACGCCAGGGTCACGCCGTGCTTGCGCGACCACCGCGGCACCCTGCAACACGGAGAGCAGGTGTTCAGCAGCTCGCTGCGCCTGCGCCTTGGGCAGGACCTGAGCGAAGGCCTCACGCAAGTAGTTCTCAAGCTGCAAGAGCAGTGAGGCCGCGGGGGAGTGCAGGTCGGCGTCGGACTTTCCCAATTCGGTAGACAAGCCGCCGACAGGGCAACCATAGAGTGCTAGCTCTTCGGCAGTGTCCCTGACATGCTGCAGCAGCCGCGTGATCGTGGTCCGGGCGTCCTCACCCTCCTGCGCGGGCTCGACGAGCTCTGTCCATAGCGTCTTGGATCTCTTGTCGAGAACAGCATCCAGCAGATCCTTCTTCGACTTGAAGTAGTACGCCAGATTGCCCTTCAAGAGCCCGGAGGCTTCAGCCACATCTGCGATCGATGTGGCGGCGAATCCACGCGTGGCGAAGAGGCGCAGGGCTTCGTCGACAACGCGATCACGTGTGGTTGAGGAGTTGCTCATGGGCGAATTGTATCTGGACGATCGTCCAAAAGGTGATTGCAATTTGGACGATCGTCCTGATAATATTGGTCGATCGTCCAAATGAGGTTGACCATGCCACTTCAAGAGGGCGCCTTGGCGCCTGAGTTCGTCACCGCCGATATGTTCGGCCAGTCCATCCGACTCTCTGACTTCAAGGGGCGGCCGGTACTCCTTTCGTTCATGCGCTACGCGTCTTGCCCGATGTGCAACCTCAGGGTGCGCGATATGGTGCTTGCGCATGAGCGTTTGGCGAGAGCGGGGCTCGTCATGCTGGTCGTCTTCCAGTCCAGCGCCGAGAGCATGGGGGAGTACGTGGGTCGACAGGACTCGCCGTTTTCCCTCATTCCAGACCCGGAGATGCATCTCTACCGTCTCTATGGCGTTGAACGGAGCTGGGCGGGGCTGCTGGCCCCAGCCAACGTGTTCCATGCCTTCCGCGCCTTCTTCCGGGGCTTCTTGCCCGGACGCGTGGATGGCCCCATCGACAGAATGCCCGCAGACTTTCTCATAGGCGCGGACGGCCGCATCGAGCGCGCCTTCTACGCGCGTGCCGCCGCGGAACACGTCCCACTCAGCGAAGTCACCTCATGGGTTCATGGAAGGCTGCCGAGCACTGGCAATGGCTCCGTGGAAGGCACGGCATGAGAGTGCGTCAGGAAGTCGTGCGCATTCCCATCCTTCCCTTCGGACTCGTGAACGCGCATCTTGTGCTGGGCACTGACGGCGCAATCTTGGTCGACGCCGGTCTACCTGACACTCAGGATGTCGTGGAGCAAGCGTTGCGGGCGCGGAATCTGGCTTGGTCGGACGTCAAGCTGATCGTGGTCACGCACGCCCATATTGACCATGCCGGCAATGCAGGCAGGATCCGGGCGCTGACCGGGGCTCCCGTCTGTGCACATCAGGGCGATCTGGATCACTACAGGCAGCACAAGCGGATGACGTTCTGTGCAACTGGGGCATTCGGCCGGCTCTTCTATCGCACCGGCCTGATCCAACGTGCCTACGAGCCCTTTGAGCCAGACATCCTGCTCTCGGGAAACCAGACGCTGGACCTGCGGCCGTATGGCGTCGCCGGTACGGTTGTTTCCACACCCGGCCATACCTGCGGATCGTTGAGCGTCGCGCTGGACGATGGCCAGGCGCTTGTCGGCGATCTCATCTCATCCGGAATTCTCCTGGGCGGGATTGCGCTGACGGGGCGGGCGAAACGTCCACCTTTCGAAGACGACCCATCGCGTGTTGCCGACGCCCTGGATCGCTTGACAGCGGAAGGTTCCCTTCGCTTCTTCATGGGGCACGGCGGACCATTGCCGGCAAGCGAAGTGCGGCGGCACGCCAACCGCCTGCGTCAGGGCAGTGGCAAACGTTCCGCCGGCACGTCCAGCTGAACTTGTTGTGGACCTCGGGAAGTTCATGAAGAGCCTCTCCTCGCCGTCTCAGCTCGGAGACCTCAGGCGAAGGGTCATTTCGACGAAGTGCGCAAATGGAGTCTCCGCGAAGCTCAGCAAGAATCGTCCCGCCCTCTCGGGGATTGCAAGAGCCACCGCGGCCAGTCCGATGAAATAGAGCGCCGTCAACAGCACGCCGAGCAACGCCAGCATGTTCAGCATCATTGCCCGGTATGTGCCAGCGTCAGCACAAAGACGGCGAGTGCAAAGTACTGAATGGTCTGATCGGGCACCGGGTGCCTGGTCGTGACAGTTCCGCGTGGCGGCCCGACCAGCGCGATCTACCTGCTGCCCCGGGGATCGGTTCAGCACCCGGCGAGAGTGTAGCCAGCTGAGGGCTCATCTCGGCGCCAGCGCCCGCCGCGATGCGAAGTTTCTGCCCTGCCGCCAGGGGTGTTGACCGCTCACCCAGATGGGTAGATCGGTGACGTCTGCCAGGCCCCTGGCAACCGAACTGCCGAACAATCGGCGCCACAAGGTGCGCTTGCTGGAACCGGCAACGATGAGCTCACAGCCTTGATCACACGCGAACTCGGAAAGAGGCCGGGCAATCGAGACGCCACTGATTGCGGCGCATCTGGCGTCAACGCCTTGGGCTTGCGCCTGCGCCATCGCGGAAGCGAAGATGGTAGCTGCTGCGGCACCCAGCCCAGCCTGCAGTCCATCGCGCGTGAGGTAGGCACGCGCAGGTGCCTCAATGATTGGCAGATCGAATGCCGTCACGACGTGAACAAAAGTGACCTGCGCATTCAACTCGCTCGCCAAGCGCAGTCCATCGGCGACTGCGACGCCAGTGCTGCGGCCGAAGCCGACGGCGACAAGAATCCTCGCGACCATGGTCCCAGGCCTCTAACGACGATCAATGGCTGCTGAACATGCGGCCTTCGCGAAAGCGGGCAGCGGCGTCATGCAAATATTAATTTGCACAAATGTATCAGTTCGACGGGGGCGCTCATCGCAGGCGAGCCGCGGAGCTCGCGGGGCGCTCAGAGATTGCCGAGGGGAATATTGCCGCCGCGCTCGTCGGCGTGAAGCACATCGATCAGTCGCGCCAGATCCACTTCCAGCCGATCGAGCGACTCTGCGTCGAGAGCGGCGAGCGCCTCCGGCAGCACGCCTGTAAAGGGGCCCGGGCTGCGCTTCAGCAGCTTGGCACCTGCCGGCAGCAGTCGCAGGCTGACGGCCCGACGATCGCTGCCGGTCTTGGCAGCGACAACCAGCTCGCGCTCTACCAGCGACTTCACCAGGTTGCTTGCGGTGGACTGATGAATGTTCAGGGCCTTACCTAGCTCGCCCATGCCAATGTCCGGCCGGTCACGGATGACGCCCAGTGCCCACAGCTGCGCGCCGCCGAGGCCCACCTTCTTCTCGACGCGCTGAAAGTGCGTCTTGACGGCGTTGAAGATCTGCCTGAACTGCCGCAACACGCGAATCGCCGCCTCGTCCTGGACTTCGGGATTGCTGGGGCGGGTGCGTGCCTTCTTCATCATGCGGCGATCATATTCGGCAAAAAAATGGGCGCCCCAAGAGGCGCCCAAATCCCGTTAGGACTCCCACTGCGGGAGACCCGTCTCGCGAAGGCTCGAGTCTTCGCGAGGCTGCCTCACGCGTTACTTCAGATAGACGATGTCCGCGCGTCGGTTTTGGCGCCAGGCTGCCTCGTCGTGGCCCATGGCGACGGGCTTTTCCTTGCCGAAACTGACCGCTTCGATCTGCCCGTCCTTGGCGCCCATCAGCTTCAGCGCCGACTTCACGGCTTCCGCGCGGCGCTGGCCCAGAGCCAGGTTGTACTCGCGCCCACCGCGTTCATCAGTGTTGCCTTGCACGGTCACCTTCAGATTGCCCTGCTGTGCCAGGTAATGCCCATGGCGCTCGGTCACGCCAGCGTAGTCGCTACCGATGATCGAACTGTCGAAGTCAAAGAAGACGCTGTGCTCGCGGCTGAGCGCACTGCTGGGATCCAGGTGCAAGGGCACGACGCGCGACGCCGCCACCGGTGCAGGCGCGGGCTTGGGCGCAGGGGCTGGCGGTGCAGCCGCCGGAGCCGACGCCACAGGGGCTGCGGGCGCAAGAGGCGCGACCGGGGTGCTCGAGCAGGCAGCCAGAAGGGCTGAGATCAAGCCAAGGATGAGTAGTGAACGACGCACGATGTCTCCAGTAGTTCGCTTGGTTTTCATGACCGGCGGCTGATCGGCCGGCGCGCAAGCTTACACTAATTGCATTTGTGCAAATGTTATTGCTTTTGTTGCTGAAGGCAAGACATGTGCATGTCGTGATGGGCTCCGCAAGGGTGCCCTGCAACCACAGGACGCCGGTCCCTCCCATGCAACAACCTGACTTCGTGACGGCCCTTCACCGCGACCTTGCCGACTGGCGTCAGTGGGTGGGCCGTGCCGTCGTGCTGGCCTATGCGGCCTGCGCGGGCCTGGCCGTGGTGGCATTCACCTGGCTCAGCGAACAGGCGCTGGGCGGATTCTTTGCACTCAGGAACTGGAGCCCGTGGCTGCCGCTCGTCTGGGTTCCGGCATGCACGGCGAGCCTCGTCTGGATGACGCGCCGCTTTGCGCCGGGCGCGTCCGGGTCGGGCATTCCTCAGGTGATGGCTGCCCTGTCGCCCGCGGTCGATCGCGAACGTTGCGCCATGTTCGTGTCCTTGCGATTGAGCGTGGCCAAGATCCTCTTGACCGCAGGCGGCTTGCTCGGCGGTCTGGCCATAGGGCGAGAAGGCCCCTCGGTCCAGATTGCCGCTGGCGTGATGCAGCATGCTGGCCGCTGGCTGCCTGAGCGATCAGCGATCAACCATCACGGCCTGCTGGTGGCCGGAGGGGCCGCCGGCATCGCAGCCGCTTTCAACGCGCCGCTCGCTGGCGTGATGTTCGCGATCGAGGAACTGTCACGCAAGCTGGAGGAGCGCAATAGCGGGCTCATCGTGGCCGCCATCGTGCTGGCTGGCCTGATGGCCGTTTCGGCCTATGGCAATGCCAGCTATTTTGGCGAAATCCATGTGGGGCTGCTGAGCTGGCACTACCTGCTGCCCGGTCTGCTGGTGGTGCTGGGCTGTGGCCTGACCGGCGGCCTGCTCTCGCGACTGCTCCACACCAGCATGGTCGGCGGCCAGGATTACTTCAGCCGCCTCAAGCACCGCCATCCGATCCGCTTCGCGGCTGCCTGCGGGCTGGTCGTTGCGGTGGTCGGACTGGTGAGCGATGGTGCCACCTTCGGAAGTGGCTACGGCTACACGCGCCGCCTCGTTGAAGGCCACATGGACATGCCCATGCTCTATGTCACGCTGAGACTCGTCGCGACCTGGCTGGCGGTCTGGTCAGGCGTACCTGGCGGCATCTTCGCGCCCTCGCTGGCCATCGGTGCCGGCATCGGCAATGACATGGCGCTGCTGGCCGGCATGCACGAGGGCTCGGCGCCACTGATCGCGATCGGCATGGCGGCCTTCCTCGCGGCCGTGACCCAGGCGCCGTTGACGGCCTTCATCATCGTGATGGAAATGGTCGATGGTCATGCCATGGTGCTGAGCCTGATGACCGGTGCGCTCGGCGCCAACCTGATCTCGCGCTGGATCAGCGTGCCCTTGTACTCGGCGCTTGCACAGGCGCAACTTTGCCGCCTTGATGCTGCCCCGGTACAGCGCGAGTCAGCGGCCGCGTAGCCAACAATCGTCAAGGGCTCCGCTCGCCGAGCAACACGATCATGCGATCCAGGAGCATGGCCATCTCGTTGGGGCTGTCCAGATAGAAGCGTGCCCTGGAGGGTGGATCGGTCCGGCCGACCTTGATGGTCAACCAGCTTGGCGGTGCGCGCTCGAAGACGGGTTCGTCATTGAGGTCGTCGCCGACGAAGACCGCCGCTTCGCGTTGCGCCAGCAGGGCCAGGCGGTGCACGGCATCTGCCTTGTCGGGAGCCATGGCGGCGACGATGTTGAAGACCCGCTTGCCGCCGAACACATGCAGCGCAGGGCTGGCTCCACGCAGGATCTCTTCGAGCCTGCGGCTCGCGCGTTCCGGATCCGGGGCCAGGCGGTAATGCAGGGCGATGGAATGGCGCTTGTCCTCCATTTGAACCCCGAGCTGCTGCAGCTCGGGCCGATAGGACTGCAGCCAGACGCGAGCGTCCTGTAGCGCAGAACGCCATGGCGCATCGTCACTGCCGACTTCGCTCTCGGCCCCATGGCTGCCAACGATGAACTCGGGCTCGAATCCCAACCGGGGGCGGACATCGGCGATTTCCCGCCCGGTCACGATGGCCACGGGCAGATGCTCCGACAACTTGCTAAGCCGCGCTGCGACGCCAGGGGCCATGCGCGCCCGGTCGGGTCGGGCCACGATGGGCGCCAGCGTGCCGTCGAAATCGAAAGCGAGCAGAGGTCGGGCACACATCGTGGCCGCGAGATGCGCCTCACCCTGGGGACTGAAGACATGCAGCATCGAGACCCGGTCCTCACCCTCCGCCGAGCCGTCGGACCCTGGCTTCCACACGCGCTCGCAGGCGCCAACGGCCTGCGTCCGACAGCATGCGGCCGGCCCAGCGGAATACATTGAATTCCCGCACCGTGCTGCGCAGGCTGGCCATGCGCTCACGCTGTTCGGCCGCCGGCATGAGGGCTGCGCGCAGCAGTGCATCGGCCGTCTCTTCGACGTGATAGGGATTCACGATCAGCGCCTCGGTCATTTCGCGAGCCGCTCCGGCAAAGCGGCTCAGCACGAGGACGCCTTGCTGGTCATCTCGCGCGGCCACGAACTCCTTGCAGACGAGGTTCATGCCGTCATGCAGGCTCGTGACAACGCAGATGTCAGCCGCACGAAATAGTTCATTCACTGCTTCAGGCTCATGGTGCTGGGCCAGCAGATGGATGGGTTGATAGCCAGGCCTCGAGAAGCGTGAATTGATCCGCTCGGTGATGCGCTCGACACGCTCCTGGAAGCTGCGGTACTCGTCGAGCGCCGCGCGCGTGGGCGCTGCCACCTGGACGAACACGAAGCGGCCTATCCATTCCGGGGCCTTCTCCAGCATCCGCTCCACGGCATTGAGCCGCTCGATGATGCCCTTGGTGTAGTCGAAACGGTCGATGCCGACGGCCAGACGCATGACGGCCGGCAGTTGCAGGCGCTCAGACACGCGGCGGCGACATTCGGCGATCGGAGGCCAAGCTGCAGCAACGGCCTCGTCAGGCCATTCGATCGAAATGGGGTAGCTCTCGACCAGGGTTTCCTTGTCCTGGAAGCTGATCGTCGAGTGCTCGTCCTCGATGCGAGCCTCCAGATACCGATCGACGGTCTCCATGAAGTTCTTGCAGTGAAAACGCGTATGGAAGCCAAGGATGGTGCTGCCCAGCATGCCCTGCAGGATCTCCCGGCGCCATGGGCAGATGCCGAAGGACTCCGGGTTTGGCCATGGGATGTGCCAGAAGGCGAGGATGGTGGCGTGGGGGAGCTTGGCCCGGATCATGGCCGGCAGCAGGGCAAAGTGATAGTCCTGCACCAGGACCACCGGATCCTCGCTGCGCGCTTCTGCCACCACGGCATCGGCGAAACGTTGGTTGACGCTCTTATAGGCTTCCCAATCAGACTCGCGGAACACCGGCCTCACATGGGCCACATGGCATAGCGGCCACATGCCTTCGTTGGCGAAGCCATAGTAGTAGCCTTGCTCCTCTTCAGGCGTCAACCAGATGCGGCGCAACTGGTAGTCCTGCTGGCCCGGCGGCACGCCGACACGATCGGCGCGGTCGACCACGTCTCGATCAGCGCTGCCACTGCCATGCGCAATCCAGGTGCCCGAGCAGGCCCTCATGACGGGCTCCACGGCCGTCACGAGACCGCTGGCCGGCCGCTTCACCACGATGCCGCCAGGACCATGCTCATGGATGTAGGGCTCACGGTTCGACACCACGATGACCTGATCGCCGCGCAGCTGCGTATGCAGCAGCATCCGAAGGCGCTCACCGGTCCAGTCGACCTCGGGACCTTGCATGCGGCGATACTCGTCCTCGAGGTCGCGCAGGCTGGCGCGCAGGTCGTCGACGAAGGGCGCCAGTTCGGGGGGTGGCAGCAAGGGACTGACCAGCCCCTCGCCCCGCATCACCGCGCGCACGCCATTGACCCAGCCGCGCCAGCTCAGCTGTGCCACGACCACCGTGATGAGGGCGATCAAGAAACCCAGGCTGGCAATGAAGCCAATCAGGTATCGACGCGTGTCTTGGCTGCGTTTCTCGATGAAACTGAGGTCGTGGAGCAGGACCAGCCTGCCGACCAGCACGGGTTCCGGCGGTGGACGGACCGGTTCGACCTCGGCCGCGGACTCAGCAGAAGACGCTGCAGGCTCGGCGGCGGCAGATGCTGCCGCTGCTGGCTCCTCGAGCGACTGTCGCAAGCCCATAACTGCATGAACGCCAACATGGACCGCGCCCCCAGCCAAGTCCAGACGGGGGTCTGGGCGGCCTGCGAGTTCGACGCTGCGTGTGCAGCTCAGGTCCGCCGGGAATGCGCGCGTGCTCTGCAAGGCGCGACCGTCGACGTCGCAAACGGCAATGGCAAACAGGCGCTCGTCTTGTATGGTGCGATCGAACAATGCCTCAAGCCGCTCCGGCCGGCCAGCCAGCAGAGCTTCCGCGACCGAGTCGGACAAGGCATTGGCCACGAGCACGCCGCGGCTGTTGAGGTCGCGGGAGAACCAGCGCAGCGTGACCTGGTCGAGCAGGGGCACCGCGACATAGGCCGCAGCCACGAGGGTCAAGGCCAGCGGGAGCAGGAACCTGAGCTGCAGGCGAAGGGTCTTCATCGGGAGGTCTTGGATCGTGACTTGTCGTCGTCATGTGAAAACTACATTTGTGCCAATATACATGCCTCTCCATCGGCAAGTTTTCCTGCAACGGAGGAAGGCCCTCATGCAAGCAACGACAAATGCTCCCGCCCAACAGGCCTCTTTGAACCTGGCGTTGGTCGGCAACTGCAACGTCAGCGCACTGATTGACGAGCGAGGCCGCATCGTCTGGTGCTGCATGCCGCGCTTCGACAGCACACCGGTCTTCGATGCTTTGCTGCATTCGGCGCAGGGCATCGATGCCGAGGGTGCCTTCAGTGTCGAGCTCGAAGACTTTGCGCGCGCGGAGCAATGCTATGACCCGGGAACGGCCATCGTCCGCACGCGCCTATGGGATGCGCAGGGCCAGGGTATCGAGTTGGTCGACTTTGCGCCACGCTTCATCACGCGGGACCGGCCCTACCGCCCTGCGCAGCTCGTGCGCCGGATTCATCCGATCTCGGGCCACCCTCGGGTGCGCTTTCGAGTATGCCCACGTGGGGACTGGGGACGGGCGCAGCCGTGCATTACGCGCGGCAGCCACCATCTGCGCTACGTGTTGCCTGAGATCACCTTGCGACTGACCACCAACGTGCCACTGACCTATCTGGTCGATGGCACCTGGGTCGCGCTGCACCGGCCCGTCAGCCTGTTGCTGGGGCCGGACGAAACGCTGGGCGAGGGCATCGAGGAGACCGCCCGCAGCTTCGAAGAACAGACGGCACTGTACTGGCGTCATTGGACGCATCGCCTGGCCTTGCCACTGGAATGGCAAGATGCGGTGATCCGGGCTGCCATCACCCTCAAGCTGTGTCAGTACGAGGAGACGGGTGCCATTGTCGCGGCGATGACCACCAGCATTCCCGAGGCACCGAACAGCGGCCGCAACTGGGACTACCGCTACTGTTGGTTGCGCGATGCCTTCTTTGTGGTGCGGGCGCTCAACAGCCTGTCCGAGGTGGGCACGATGGAGAGCTACTTGAACTGGCTCTACAACGTGGTGCGTGGCGCCAAGAACGGCCATGTACAGCCGCTCTACGGCATCGGCCTGGAGCCGGATCTCCCCGAATCCGTGCTGCCCCATGTCAGCGGCTACCGCGGCATGGGGCCGGTGCGCATCGGCAACCAGGCCCAGGAGCATTTCCAGCACGATGTGTATGGCAGCGTGGTGTTGGGTGCTGCCCAGGCCTTCCACGATCATCGACTGTTCCGGCGCGGTGACGCGAGCGACTTCGCTGCTCTGGAGTTGATGGGGGAGCAGGCCTGGCGCCTGCACGACCAGCCCGATGCCGGCATCTGGGAACTGCGCACCCGCGCGCGCATTCACACCTCCTCAGCGTTGATGTGCTGGGCGGCCTGCGATCGCCTGGCCCATGTGGCGGACAGCCTGGCACTGCCCGCGCGGGCCCAGTGCTGGCGCGAACGCGCCCAGACCATTCACGCCAGAATTGTCGAGTGCGCCTGGAACGAGAAGCGGCAGGCCTTCGTCGAAAGCTTTGGTGGCACCGACCTTGATGCCAGCGTGCTGCTGATGGGCGAAGTCGGGTTTCTGAGGCCGAAGGATCCACGGTTTGTCAGCACTGTCCATGCGCTGGAACATGCGCTGTGCGATGGAGCGTACATGAGGCGCTATGAGGCCAAGGACGATTTCGGATTTCCCGAGACAGCCTTCAATGTCTGTTCCTTCTGGCGCATCGACGCACTGGCCCGCATCGGCCGCCATGCACAGGCCCGGGAAGCCTTCGAGGCGATGTTGGCGCGCCGGAATTCCTCGGGGCTGCTCAGTGAGGACCTGGCGCCGGCCACAGGCGAGCTGTGGGGCAACTTCCCGCAGACCTACTCGATGGTGGGCATCATCCACGGTGCAGTGCGGTTGTCAGCGCCATGGGAGGAGGTGGTTTGATCGAATGATCTCAGCGTGGGCGGCCGGGGCGGCGGAATGCCGCGCGCGCCGCGTTGACCCTGCTTCGGATCGCGCACCCCACCGCATGGTCATTGATGAGGCCCATGGCCTGCATGAAGGCGTAGACAGTGGTGGGACCTACGAACTTCCAGCCTGAGCGTTTCAGATCCTTCGACAAGGCCACCGAGGCGGTGGACGTCGATGCCGACTGAGGTGCAGCCAATTGCTCTGTATCGGGTTCGAAACCCCAAAAGTAGGCGGCCAGAGAGCCATTCCGCTCGGCAAGCTGCTCGGCCATGCGGGCGTTGTGAATCACTGCCTCGATCTTTCCGCGATGACGCACGATGCCGCTATCGCCCAGCAGGCGTTCGACATCCGTCTCACCAAACGTCGCGACGCGGCGGAAGTCGAAGCCATCAAAGGCGGCCCTGAAATTCTCGCGCTTGGCCAGGATAGTCCGCCAGCTCAAACCCGATTGGAATGCCTCGAGACTGAGCTTCTCGAACAGGCGCTGATCGCTCGAGACCGGGAAGCCCCACTCGGTATCGTGATAGTGGAGAAACTCCGGCGCCGCGGCACACCAGGCACATCGAGGGTGCCCATCGGGACCGGCAATCGTCGACCCCATCTCAGTTTGGCTCCAGTAGGAACTGCAGCCGGGCATCAGCCTTGGCGGGCATGAATTCGGTGATCTCCGCAGTCACCACGCCTTCAGTCACGAATGGATCGAGCCGGACCCGCGCCTCCAGCGCCTCTCGAGACGTGTTATGCGCCAGCAGCGCGCCACCTTGCCTGGCTTGCAGGCTGCCGGACATCAAGAACACGCCGTCATCGAAACCCTGCTGCAGCCAGGACTTGTGCCCATTCATGTGCTGCGCTGCCTGCGACTGCTTGCTCGAGAACTTGAGGAACACCACGAACATGAAACCTCCTCGTTGTAAAAATGTCAGGCAACCCTGCGCTTGGTGCTGGGCGCGCAGGACTGGACCCAGGACATGATCTGGTCTACCTCGTGCTGTACGAACTGCTTGTCGTGCAGCGCCTGTGCCAGCGTGGCTACGCCCTGGCTGCGCATCAGCAGGTGAAGCGCCAGCGCATCGGCGTCCTTCTTGCGCCCCATCTGTTCGAACTGCTGGCGCAGCCAGGCCCGGAAAAGGTCAAGGATGGCATTGGCACCATCCTGAGCGGCGTGACCGAGCTTGGACAACTCCATGCACAGGCCGCCAACCGGGCAGCCGTGCTTCATGATCTTGGCCTGGTTGCGAATCAATAACTCCGCGAAGAGCCGAATGCGATTCTGCGGACCCTCACATTCAGCCTCCCACTGGGCAAGCATGCACTGCGTGCGCATCGTCCGCGCCGCAATGACTGCGTCGAGGATCTCGTCCTTGGTCTTGAAGTGGTAGTAGAAGTTTCCACGCGAAATCTGCACCGCCTCGGCGATGTCCGCAAAGGAGGTGCGCTCAAAGCCGCGTTCGTAGAACAGAGCGTCAGCCGCTTGAACAATACATTCGCGAGTGCTCATGAATATCCGCAGTTAGGACGATTGACCTAGCGTTGACGAGAATAGGGCAATTGTCCTAATTCGTCAACGCATTGGCCCTCAGGGCGTGGGAGGGTCAGCTCCTTACACCAGACCCAATGGCTGGTTGGTGTCAGGAAGCGTGAGTTCGGTCGCCGTTGTTCAAGGCCCGCTCCCGCTGCAATGAAGCCCTCCAGCCTTCGCTGCCCGTCGCAACAGTCGGGGATATCAAGTGCTTTGCGATGTAGGCGGCTTGCTATAGCGTTCGGCAATGAGCGCGGATCTGTGGGAAGGTGATGATGCAACCGAGGACATTCAAGGATCTCGACTGACGAAGAGTTCCGACTTGGCCGTCAGCGGTTCTCGGCCAGGAGCGGAAGTTCGCCCATCCGATGCAGGAGACAGCTCTAGGCTGATAGGCGAAGTTCATGAACGGCCGCTTTGCGGCATCACAGTGCTGGGTAGAACGTCTATGGGGCTGTGCACGGCGCCGCCTCCAACCCTGAGCACGTGGGTGTAGATCATGGTTGTGGCGACATCAGAATGGCCGAGCAACTCCTGGACCGTTCGAATGTCGTAGCCAGACTGAAGAAGATGCGTTGCGAATGAGTGTCTGAGCGTGTGCGGTGACACTGGCTTGGTCACGCCGGCGGCGTTGGCTGCACGCTTGAACGCCCGCTGGAAAGTCTGGTCGTACATGTGATGCCGCCGAACGATCCCACTGCGAGGGTCCACCGAGTGATGGTCTTGAGGAAATACCCAGAACCACGCCCAGGTTGACCCGGCGCGTGGATACTTCCGGTCGAGGGCATCCGGCATCTCGACGCCGCCTCGCTGCTCTTGTTGATCTTGCAGCCACACCGCGTGGGCCTTGGCCAACTGCTCACGCAAGCCAGGCTCCAGTGACTTTGGCAGCATCACCACTCGGTCTTTTGCCCCTTTGCCCTCGCGAACAATGATGGCGCCGTGCGAGAAGTCCATGTCCTTGACACGCAAGTGCAGGCCTTCGGTGATGCGCATGCCAGTGCCGTACAGCAATTGCCCGAATAGCCTCCACTCGGAGTCCAGCCTGGACAGGACATGGGCGACCTCGTCGCGCGACATGACCACCGGCAAACGTCGCTGGGGGCGCGGGCGACCAATCTCCGACATCCATGGCAGTTGCACCCCAAGCACTTTCCCGTAAAGAAATAGAAGGGCAGACAAGGCCTGTCGGTGTGTGGCCGGCGCCACTTGGCGTTCGCTGGCCAGCCAACTGAGGAAGGACTCAACAGCAGTGCCGTCAAGGTCTCGTGGATGCCGCAGCCCGTGATGCCGGATAAAGGCACGGACCCAGAACACATAGGCATCCTCGGTACTGCGGCTGTAATGCAGGAAACGGATGCGTTCGCGCAGCTGATCCAATAGCCGCGGCGACGTTAGCGGAGGCAGGTCAGCCGAGCGGACGGCTGGGCGAGGCGCCTTGCTCCTGATTTCCCCCATCGGTGCGATAGACGGGTCGCGCACGTGCATCTCCAATGCGCAAAGCTGCCCCCACTGTGGGTTGCTACCAAGCAATCCAGCATGAAGTGCAGCTCAGAATCTGGGTGCTGCTTTTGCCTGTTATTTAATACTGTTGTTCTGTACAGCTTATGCCACCCAAAGCCAAGCTGCAAGCCGCTTGCAGCCCTGCCGCATCGGACATGTTAGGGAGACAGTGCGCCAAGTTATGCGTCACTGCTGTCTCCATATATCCAAGTTATGCGGCTCTAGGAAGCAGCGATCGTGATCAACGAGTCTGATATGCCTGTATGTGACAGTTGCGGCGCGAATGCGATGGGTGCGTTCGTTCAGCATGGCAGCTACTTCACACGCTGCACCCGCTGCAATGCGGATGGGCCAGCTACTAGCTGGCTAGCACTCTCCAGCCAACTCACCGGCCGTGTTCAGGCGGTTGTTGTCACTGAAACCTTCGAATCGCTAGAAGAAGTCGGTAGCGGTGATGTCCGGCAAATCTTTGAGTCAATATCAGCGGCTGCGCGTCAAGGCAAGCTTGTTCGGCTACTGAATGCGGCGCCCGCCGCATAACCCGTCATTGCAGCCGACCTGCGCCAGCTGCGCTGGCTGGTCGGCTGAATTCCAACGTTATGCATCAAGCTAACCTGCCCCGCTTCTTGTCCGGCGAAGAGGTTCGAGCCGTGCTCGCGTCTTTTCCGCCTGGAGAGACGATCACCGTTGTTCGCACCAGGTTCAAGAACAAGACGGAGATTCGAACTGAAGTGCGTATGTCGGTCGATGAACTCGAGGCTTTGATCCTTTCTTCGATGGAAGAGGGGCAACAACCCGGCGGCGATTTGGAGGTCTCCTTGCCTGGCTGTTCGATGGCTCTCGTCGGCCACCACGACGGGCTGTATTGGCTCGAACGAAGCAGCGGCCATGCATAACATGCCAGTCAACCGGACCGCCTGCGGCGGCCGGTCACCTTCACGTTAGGGCTCATTGAAATGTTGAGCTTGCAATCGACATTGGTGAAAGCTGGCGCAGCGCTCTTGTTGGGCCTTGGCGCGTTCCTTGTCTCGGCATTCGCGTTGCGTCCCTACGCTCCGTTCCTAATGCCGCTTGGGCTGACGTCGGCAGAATGGGTTCTTGCCGCTGGAGTTGGCGTCTTGGTCTGTGCTGTTGCCGTATGGCGCCTTGCGCGCGGGGCTAGCGCGAAGTCTGAGGTGTCGGCATTTCTGGACGCGGCCGATGGAGATCACCTTGGCTGAACTAGGTGCGACTGTGAGCCCTAACCTGTCACTCGAGCCGACTCGCGTCGGCAAGCCGCCGCTCGCGGCTCAGCTTCAACGTTAGACCGCACCAATAGGCAACTCCACTATGCCAACAGCAGAAATCGGACGCTGGGAGTTCTTCGTACCCGACGGGTGGGAGATCAAGGACTCAGGCATCGGCGTTTCCTACATCGAAGCTCCAGATGAAACGATGGGGTTCTATCAGAAGACGATCAAGTCAGAACCAGCAGAACCATCAGCACAGAGCCTGGCCGAATACATCCAGAAGGTGCACCGCCGAGGGTTCGAAGCAGATCCGAATTCGGATTGGCAAGTCACTGAGTTTTCTGGCTGTCAGCGAGGTGATCTGTACTGGTCACGCCTGGATATGTGGGACGAAACCGCAAACTATCGAGTGCTGTCAGTAGTATCCAGTAGCCCAGAACATGCTGTTCAGCTCACGTTGCACGACTACGACTGCAAGAACTATGAGGCGCCAAACTCTGCCTTCAATCAAATCGAGCAGTCTTTGCGGCTGGCGGCTGGTGCGGCCTAACCCGTCGCTCGAGTGGACCTCCGCCAGCTGGCCGCGCTACGCTGCCTGTATATTTTCAGCTCCGCGCGGCCAGCTGGCTCCGGACCCTCAGCTTGCACGTTAGGTCTCATGGGAGAGTTCATGTCATCTTTGGAGTCTGTCTGGAAGCAGCGAGAAGAGGCGGTATATCCGAACCTCTTCGGTCAGGTCTCACGCGGAGTATTCGCGCTGTCCGCCGAGCTTTTCTCCGACGTATTCGATCAGTACGAAATTGACCCTCGTTGGCTACATCACGGTGTGTTCGAGTTCGGTCCCACGGCAACCAGAAGCACATGGCTGTACCTCACATCCGGCACCTCGAATCCATGGGATGAAGAGCCATCTGAATACGACCCCGGCGCGTACTCGGGCATCGGAACTGAACTAGTGCTTGAAGCGCCTGCCCAAGCCGACTGGCCGATCAGCTGCTTGCAAAAGCTCCTCGCGTACCACATCCTTCTAGCGCACAGGCGGTTTGGCGATGCTGAACCTCTTGACTATGGAGCAAGAGTTCCTTTGGGTGGGCCAATCAACGGCGATGTTTCCTCTTGTCTTCGCTTTGTAGTGGTTGCGGAACCTTCTTGCTTTCCCTCGTTCTTCAATCTCGGATCAGGCCGTGTGGACCTTCTTCAAGTGGTCGGAATTTCAGAAGCCGAGAGGGATCTCGCGAAGGCTGAAGGCAATGACCGCCTTGTTGCCCGCCTAAAGGAGGGCGGGGCATTTCCGCTTACCGATCCGGCGCGGGAGTCTGTAGCGTGAGACCTAACCAGTCGCTCGAGCCGACTCGCGTCGGCAGGCCGCCGCTCGCGGCTCAGCTTCAACGTTAGGCTGCACGACGTCATATGAAACGCCTGTTCTTTGCCTCCATTGCTGGTCTCGCGTGCCTTGTTGCCGTTGCAGCGCCAACATCAGCGCCGGTTCGAGCTGAGGTTGATGCCCTGGTGTCAAGGCTTCAGGCTTCTGGATGCCAGTTCAATCGCAACGGGTCTTGGTACAACGCATCTGATGCGAAGACCCATCTGCTTCGCAAGCTCGAGTATTTCGAGGGCAAGACCACAATCCAGAATACAGAACAGTTCATTGAACTTGCGGCCTCGAAGAGCAGTTCATCTGGTCAGCCCTACAAGGTCAAGTGCGGGACGTCGGGTGCGGTAGAGAGCAAGAGTTGGCTCACTGCCGAGCTAGCGGCTATTCGCGCAAGCAAGCCCAAACCATGAGTTTTTCTGCCACCCAGCCGCCTAACCAGTCGCTCGAGCCGACTCGCGTCGGCAAGCCGCCGCTCGCGGCTCACCTTCAACGTTAGGCATCACTGTGGCCAGAGGCGCGCTCTTATGCTCAAGCTAGCTATTCGCCCAGCAGTCGTTTCGTCACGTTGGTTTGTCCGTGTCATGGCGGCTCTAGCTGCAATAGCGCTGGGATTCGGCATCAACGCCTGGTTCCGGCCAGAGCCGCCTCCGTACAGCGGAAGGTTGGCATGGCTGGCTGAAGCGGCATGGTGGGTGCTAGGTTCCGGCGGTCCGGTACTGCTATGGCTTGCGTTAGCCTCGGCACTCTCACTGGTTGCTCGTTTTGTTTGGCGCCATACACCAAAGAAGCCCTCCGACAGGTGGCTATGAACGTTCTGCCTAACCCTTTGCTCAACCGGACCCGCACCGGCATGCCGCCTACGGGCCCCATTTCATTCTGGCCCTACGGCAGCATGCCGGTACGGGCCGGTTGCCGTCAACCTGTCGGCCAGGAATCTTCGAGATGAGGACTTGCTGCGCCACATCGTGAAGTCCACCATCGACCTGATCCACGACCTCGGTCGCAACCTGGTGGCCGAAGGCGTCGAGACCATCGAATGCTGGCGCCAGTTGCAGTCATTCGGTTGCGACGTTGCCCAGGGCTACTTGATTGCAAGGCCTATGCCTGCAGAGGAGTTCCAACTTTGGGCAGCCAGCGGCGATCATCTGCCAAGCGGAGCCCATTTTCCCGCGCCGTGAAGCGCCTCCGCAACAGGGCGCCGCGCCAGGCCACAGCTCCTAGGCCGCTATTACTGCGGCCAAGGCAGCGAAGAGATTCTGTTGCACGAGAATGCCCAGGTCAGCTGAGCGCTGACGACATGCTCCCCCTCCATCAGTGCAAAGATTTGGCCCAATTCCGCGCGAGTCAGTACCACCGGAATTCGCCGCTGACTGCACGGGCGACCGATGTCCTGCATCCAAGGCAAGCTCTCCCCCAGTACCTTGCCGTATAAGAACAGCAAAGCTGGCCACCGACAGAAATCGCTGCGGAGCCGAAGTCCGCCGAACTTCGGCATCAGGTTGGTTGCGACCGCGCAGTCGCGGTAGTTGAGCGGCGCCTGAGAAGGAAGCAGCCGGCGCTCAGACTCCGTGCCAGTTGACGCAAGCGTGTAAGCTGACAGGCATCTGTGATTTGCTTGAGGCTGCTGGCAGCTCTATGAGTTCGGAAAAAAGTTCTGCTTGGGTTACTTCCGCCGACGTTGCGCGCCACGCCGGCGTCTCCAGATCAGCGGTTTCGCGCACGTTCACTGAAGGGGCGAGCGTCGCCCCCGAGACGCGAGCCAAGGTACTCAAATCGGCTGAAGCCTTGGGGTACCAGGTGAATATGCTGGCGCGCAGCATGATCCAGCAGCAAAGCAATTTGGTTGGTGTGGTGGTGTCGGGGTTTGACAACCCATTCCTGCTGAGCTTGCTCGGCCCATTGACGCACCAGTTGGCGCTTCGGTCGCAGGCGCCCTTGCTGATGGATGCGAGCGAGCCGGAGCAACTGTCGAACAGCTTGCGCCAGTTGATGCAGTATCGAATTTCTGGCGTGATTCTGACTTCCGGCACGCCGCCGATTCAATTGGCCAAGGAGTATCTGCGCCTGCGCATTCCTGTTGCCATGATCAACCGCGAGCCGCTGCTCGAAGGTGTCGATGTCATCAACAGCGACAACCGGCAGGGCGGGGCACTGGCTGCCGAGGTCTTGTGTCGAGCAGGCGCTCGCAACTTGGTCTTTCTGAACGTGGTGACCGGCACGCTAAGCCCCAGTGCTCGTGGTGCTGCTTTTGCGAAAGCTCTCGCGGGGCAGGTCAGGCGCGGCGCTGTGAAGCTACGCCAGGCCACGGCAGGAGGCGTTTCCTATGCCCATGGGTTCGAAGTCGCGCGACAACTGTTCGCCGAGCCTTCGGCGCGGCCCGATGGTGTGTTCTGTACCAACGATGCGCTGGCATGTGGCTTGATCGATGGCGTACGCGCGCTGTATGGCTTGCGCGTTCCGGAAGACGTGAAAGTGGTCGGGTTCGACGACATCCCGATGGCCGCATACGAGGCCTACGCGCTGACGACCTTTCGTCAGGACATTGGTGCATTGGCTGAGCGTGCCGTGGCTTGTCTGGCTGAACGAATGGGTGCGCCGGACATGCCAAGCCGCACGCTGGAACTTCCCGTGAGCCTGGTCGAGCGCCGGTCGACCCAGATTCCGTCCATTGAATCTACGGAGCCGGCTAAGGCGCCGGTGCGCCGCCGTCGGCTGGTTTCGCCACCCGTCTAGGGAAGACCCTGACTTGCTGATCCGGGCCTGGGCAGTACATTGCACACGTGTGCAGTGCACACGTGTGCAATCAAAAGAACCTGCAAGATAAACAGACGCTGGCCAGCGATGCCAGCCTCTTTCCGGAGACGAAGATGAAGATCAAATGGATCTGCGGGCTGTTGCTCGCGTCCCTTTCGGCCGTGCCGCT
Organism: Roseateles sp. FW301-B2; assembly: GCF_058788955.1. NCBI lineage: Bacteria > Pseudomonadati > Pseudomonadota > Betaproteobacteria > Burkholderiales > Sphaerotilaceae > Roseateles > Roseateles sp. FW301-B2. The sequence goes on along the minus strand of NZ_JBYTBE010000038.1, from coordinate 22,443 downwards.
GAGCAGCCAGGCCGCAGAGCGATTGAACGTGCTGTGCGCCGCAGACAACGACTGGTGCGAATTGATGCGTAACAGCTTCGAAAGCGAGACCGGTGTTCAGGTGTCGATGGTGCGCAAAAGCGCTGGCGAAATCTTCGCGCAGATCCGCGCTGAGGCTGGCAACCCGAAGACCGACATCTGGTGGGCCGGCACGGGCGATCCACATCTGCAAGCCGCAGCTGCCGGTTACACCGAGGTCTACAAATCGCCGCAACTTGATAAGTTGCAGCCCTGGGCGCAGAAGCAGGCCGAGATCGCTGGCTACCGTACCGTAGGCGTCTATGCCGGACTGCTGGGTATTGGATACAACCCCGAGGTGCTCAAGCGCAACAACGCGCCGGTGCCAAAGTGCTGGAAGGACTTGCTCACCCCGGCCTACAAGGGCGAGATCCAGATTCCGAATCCGAACTCCTCGGGCACTGCCTACGCCGCCATCGCGACCCTGGTGCAGTTGCAGGGCGAGGCCGAGGCCTTCGCCTTCATGAAGAAGATGAACGACAACGTCAATCAGTACACCAAGAGCGGATCGGCGCCGGCCAAGGCGCTGGCACGCGGCGAGATCGGCGTGGGCATCACCTTTCAGCATGACCTGCTGAAGGAAACGGTCGCGGGCTTCCCGGTTGAAGTGGTGTCGCCCTGCGAGGGCACCGGCTACGAAGTCGGTTCGATGAGCATCGTGAAGGGTGCGAAGAACATGGCCAGTGCCAAGCGCTTCTACGAGTTCGCGCTGCGCGCCGACGTGCAGTCTCTCGCAGTCAAGGCGAATGCCTTCCAGGTGCCCTCGAACAAGGCCGCCACTATCCCACCGCGTGCGCCGCGCCTGGAAACGGTGAAGACGATCAACTACGACTTCGCCAAGTACGGCAGCGAGGAGACACGCAAGCGTCTGCTCAGGCGCTGGGACGACGAGATCTTCTCTCTGCCGCGCTGAGCAGCCACAAGGAGCGCCGTCGTGGACAAATCATTGCGTGTCTGGCTGTTGCTGGCCTTGCTGAGCAGCCTGCTGCTGCCCTGGCACCAGCAGGAGGCCGGACTTCTGGCTGGTGAGTGGCTGGGCGCCGGCTGGCCCGGGGACCGGGCCACCGCCACTGCAGCCTGGCAGGTGCTGGGGCTGGGCCGCCTGGAACTGCTGCCGCTGCTGCTGCTGCCGATCGTGGCCGGTCTGCTGGACATGGCCAGGCTTGCGCGGCCCGCGCTTGGTGCGGTCCTGATGGCCCTGGCCGTCGCGGCCTTGGCCTGGTTGGGATGGCTGAGTTGGGGCGCTGCCCCAGCCGATCGGCCGGGGCTCGGCTGGGGCGCGCTCCTGTACGCGATCTGCACGTTGTTCATGCTGAGCACCGGCGCAGCTTGGCGCGGCGCCTGCCGCGGGGACGTTTTCGTCTGCGGTGTGATTGCCTTGCTGGTAGCCCTGGTTGGCCTGTTCGTGATGTTTCCCGTACTGCGTGTGCTGGTCGGTGCCTTCGAGCAGGATGGCGCCTTCAGCTTGGCCGCGCTGTGGTTACGCACCACCGACGCCCGCGTCTGGTCCTTGGCGTGCGTGGCAGGCGGGCAGCGTTGCGGCGTGGCCTGGAACACCTTGTTTCTGGGGCTCAGCACCGCGGCAGGTGCAACCCTGCTGGGTCTTGCATTCGCCCTGGTCATGACGCGCACCGGCTTTCGGTTCAAGAAGGTTCTGCGCGCGTTGACGGTGCTGCCCATCATCACCCCGCCCTTTGTGATCGGGTTGGCGCTGATCCTGCTGTTTGGCCGCAGCGGTGTTGTCACCGGCTGGGTCTCGGCCTGGTTCGACGTGGCGCCAGGCCGTGGCCTCTATGGCTTCTATGGCGTATGGCTGGCGCAGTTGCTCTCGTTCACGCCGATCGCTTTCATGGTGCTGATCGGCGTGGTTGAGGGCGTGAGCCCTTCTGTGGAGGAGGCGTCGCAGACCTTGGGTGGCTCGCGCTGGACCACATTCTGGCGTGTCTCGTTGCCCCTGATGCGTCCGGGCCTGGCAAATGCCTTCCTGGTGGCCTTCATCGAGAGCATGGCCGACTTTGGCAACCCGATGGTGCTGGGCGGAAATTTCGGAGTGCTGTCCACCGAGATCTACTTTGCCATCGTCGGCGCGCAGAACGACGCCGGCCGTGCCGCGGGTCTCGGCCTGATCTTGCTCTGCTTCGCCGTTGCAGCCTTCGTGGCACAGCGGCGCTGGGTGGGCAAGAAGTCATACGCCACCGTCACCGGCAAGGCCGACAACGGCCAGCATGCCGGACTGGACAAGCGCATGTCCATGGCGCTCGCCCTGCTGGTGAGTCTGTGGACGGCCTTCACCCTGGTGCTCTACGGCATGATCCTGGCCGGCGGCTTCGTCCACCAATGGGGCCGCGACAACAGCTTCACCCTGCGCCACTACAGCGACGCCTTCGGCATCAGCTTCGGCGAGCAGGGCCTGCGCTGGGTCGGTACCGCCTGGGACTCGCTGTTCACCACGCTGGCCATCGCCGGCATCTCCGCCCCGCTGACCGCCGCCCTGGGGCTGCTTGCCGCCTGGCTGCTGGTGCGTCAGCGCTTTGCCGGCAAGGCAGCATTCGAGTTCGCCACCATGCTCAGCTTCGCGATACCGGGCACGGTGATCGGTATTAGCTACATCCTGGCCTTCAACGCGGCACCGATCGAGCTGACCGGTACAGGCGCCATCCTGGTGTTGTGCTTTGTGTTCCGCAATATGCCGGTGGGACTGCGCGGTGGCGTTGCGGCCATGAGCCAACTGGACGGCAGCCTCGACGAGGCCTCGACCATGCTGGGTGCCAACAGCTTCACCACCGCCCGGCGGGTCGTGTTGCCGCTGATGCGACCGGCGCTGACTTCGGCCCTGGTCTACAGCTTCGTGCGCTCCATCACCTCCATCAGCGCCGTGATCTTCCTGGTCAGCGCGAAATACAACATGGCCACGGCCTACATCGTCGGCCTGGTCGAGAACGGCCAGTACGGCATTGCCATTGCCTACGCCAGCGCGCTGATCGTCGTCATGCTGCTGTGCGTGCTGGTTGCGCAAAAGCTGGTCGGCCAGCGCCGTTTGCGGCGTGTCGAGCGCGTACAGGGCGCGGCGCCTCAAGCCACGGCGACCCCCAGTGAATTCGTTTTGAAGAAGGTTCAATCATGAAAGCCGACAACTCCTCCGCGATGACGGCCGGCCTGGCCTCGGGGGCCCTGGTCTTCGATCAGGTGAGCAAGCAGTACGGCTCGGTCACCGCCGTCGACAACGTCTCGTTCAGCATTCCCAAGGGCGATCTCGTCACCTTGCTGGGTCCGAGCGGTTGCGGCAAGACCAGCACCTTGCGACTGATCGCCGGGTTGGAACACGTCAGCCGTGGGCGCATCCTGATTGGAGGACAGGACGTGACCCGTCAGTCCGCCATAGAGCGCAATGTCAGCATGGTGTTCCAGTCTTACGCCCTGTTTCCTCATATGACGGTGCAGGAAAACGTGGCCTATGGCCTGGAAGTGGGCGGAGCCCGCAAGACGGAGGCCAAGGAGCGCGCCATCGAGGGCCTGCGCTTGGTAGGTCTGGCCGACTTCGGCCCACGCCTGCCGAGCGAACTCTCAGGTGGGCAACAGCAACGCGTGGCGGTGGCGCGCGCGCTGGTGCTGGAACCCCAGGTGCTGCTGCTCGACGAGCCGCTGTCCAACCTCGACACCAAGCTGCGTCGCCGTGTGCGCGACGAGATCCGCGAGATCCAGCAGCGATTGCGGCTGACCGCCGTCTACGTAACCCATGACCAGGAAGAAGCCTTGGCCGTGTCAGACCAGATCATTGTGATGAACAAGCAGAAAGTAGCCCAGCAGGGCAGCCCGCGTGACCTGTTCGAAACCCCGGCCGATGAGTTCGTGGCCGACTTTATCTGCGACGCCAATCTGGTGGCGGGCGAGTTGCAGGGCGAGGCCTGCGAGATCGGCGGCATTAAGCTGCAACTGGCCAATCCGCGGCGCTATCGTGGCGCCGTGCGCGTTGCCGTGCGCCCCGATGCGATGCGCTTGCGCCCGGCTGCTGCTAACGATCCACTGGTGGGGGCGGTGCTGCACGCGGCCTTCCTCGGCACCGAGATGCAATACACCCTGGCCTCGCCCTTGGGAGAACTGTTCGTGCGTCAGGCCGAGGTGCGCCGCCCCCTGGCGGTCGGATCCTCTGTCGCCATCGATTTCGCAGACCACGGCCTGTGCGTTGTCGGAGGCCAGGCATGATGCTGCTGCAGGATCGCTATGAACTGGCCCGCAGCGTGGCCCGCGAGGCCGGCTTGCGCGCGCTGGAGATGTTCCGCCGCCGCGATGAGCTGGTGATCGAATCCAAGGGTTTGCAGGACATGGTCAGCGCCGCCGACCAGGACACCGAGGCCTTTATCCGCCAGCAAGTGCTGGCCCGTTTCGCCGCCGATGGATTCCTCGGCGAGGAAGGCGGCCTGGACCGCGGCGATGCCGATTTCCTCTGGGTCATTGATCCGATTGACGGCACTGCCTGCTTCGTCAAGGGCATGCATGCTTGGTGCTTGTCGATCGGCGTGCTGTGCCAGGGGCGGCCGGTCATCGGCGTCGTCTACGACCCGAACAGCGACGAGATGTTCCATGCCGCACAAGGGCAGGGCGCGTTTGCCAATGCCAAGCGCCTGCAGGTGCATTCGGCCGCCCGGGTCAGTGAGGGTGTGCTCGGCGTGGGCTTCTCACATCGGGTGCCGGTTGATGCCTTCGTGCCCTTTCTTGGCCGTGTGTTGGCCGATGGAGGCATGTTTATACGCAATGGTTCGGGTGCCTTGATGCTGGCCTATGTGGCCGCGGGGCGCTTGATCGGCTACTACGAGCCGCATATCAACGCCTGGGACTGCCTGGCGGCCATCGTCTTGCTGCAGGAGGCTGGCGGAGTCGTCAACGATTTTCTGGCTGATGGGGGACTGCAGCACGGCAATCCAATCATCGCCGCCGGGCCGGCGCTGTACCCGCAGTTGCTGGCGCTGATCGCCCCGGAGTCCTGCAGCCCGCCGCTGCAGTCCAACAAATTGCCAGCGCTTTTTTGAGCCCTGAAATGCACACGTGTGCATTGCCTTTGCGATACCTGCCCGATACCGCCCGGGCCAACAAATCAATCAAGGCGGGCAGCCTACGGAGACATGGCATGACGACAACAGCAATCCTCTCGCGACTCTGGGTCGCCGCCGCACTAACGGCGGGACTGGCCGCATGCGGTGGCGGTGACGACACCAGCACACAGACCCCGCCTCCGCCTGCACCGCCGCCGGCGCCGACCAATTTCTACTACCAGACCAAGACGCCTTACGCGCCGCAGCAGGACGCGGCCAGCTACGAGGCGCCGCCCAGCGGCTTCAGCACCGTCTTCACCGAACTGGTGGCGCGACATGGCTCGCGCGGCCTGTCCAGTCTGAAGTACGACCTGGCGGTCTACAACATGTGGCTCAAGGCGGCATCCGAGGGGGCGCTGACCGATCTGGGCCTGAAGCTGGGCCCCGACGTCCTGAAGCTGATGAAGGCCAACTTCCTGCTCGGCTACGGCGTGCCTGGCATCAGCAAACCCGGCTACGGCAACGAGACGCAAGTCGGCATCGACGAGCACACCAACCTGGCCAAGCGCCTGCTGAGCCGCCATGCCGCGTTGTTCGAGCAGGTGGTCGGCACGGCCGCCACCAGCCCTCGGCGTATCGAGGTCGTGACCTCGGGCGTGGACCGTGCCGTGGACAGCGGCGCCTTCTTCGTCAAGGGCATGTTGGCCACGCAGCCCAAGCTGGCCGAGCTGGTCAGCTACCCGGCCGCGCCCGGCCCCTACCCGGTCAGTGCACCGGTGGCGCAGCCGGCCGGCACCGACCGCTTCCTGCTCTATTTCCACAAGCTGGTGGCGGCGACCGATCTGGTAAGCAACGCCTCCGATCCGCTCTACACCACTTACCAGGACAGCCTAGCCTTCCAGAAGTGGCTGAAGGACGCCGACCTGGCGGCCAAGCAGGCGGCCATCCTCGCCGACCCGGCGGCCAAGACGGCCGGCCGCGTCGTGCTGGAGCGCCTGTTCACCAAGGCCTTCGTCGACAAGATCGAGTCCGGCGCCTACAGCTTTGCCAACACCGGCAGCTTCACCTACAGCAGTGCCGATGGCAAGTTCACCAGCACCCTCAGCGGTGACGGCGAAACGCCCATCGGCAATCTGGCCGAGGCGGCCTCGCGCATCTACGAGCTGTATGTGATCGCTCCGGCGATGAAGGCCGAGGCCGGTGTCGACTTCTCGCCCTATATGCCGCTGGAGCAGGCCAAGTACTTTGCCTTCACCCAGGACGCGGCCGACTTCTACAAGATGGGCCCCGGCATCACCGAGAAGGGCAGCGTCACCTGGAAGATGGCCCAGCACCTGGAGGATGACTTCTTCAACCAGGTTGATGCCATCGCCAAGGGCCAGCTGGGCAAGGTCGCCAAGCTGCGCTTCGCCCATGCCGAGATCATCATTCCCTTCGCCTCGAAGATGGGCCTGAAGAACGTGCTGCAGCAGGTGCCGCTGGCCACCATGTACAGCTACGAAAACAACCCCTGGCGTGGTGACTATGTCTCGCCGATGGCGGCGAATATGCAGTGGGACGTGGTGCGCAACGCCAGCGGCACCCTGCTCGTGAAGATGCTCTTCAACGAGAAGGAAACCGACTTCAAGGCCGACTGTGATGGCGCTCGCTATGCCGCCAACAGCCACTTCTACGACTACACGAAGCTGAAGGCCTGCTACGGCCACACGCCGGCGCCCTGAGTCGCAGCGTTTCGCTCCCAAGGAGAATCCAATGAAAGCAAGACTCAGCGCCGCGGCGCTGGCCGCTGCCGTCGCCCTGCAGCTGGCGGGCTGCGCCAACACGCCGACCACTTCCTCGCAAGACCCGGCCCCCGATCCCAGGCTCGCCAAGATCGGCCAGATCGTCGTCGTCTACATGGAGAACCGCAGCTTCGACCATCTGTTCGGCCTCTATCCCGGCGCCAACGGCCTGGCCCAGGCCAGGGCCGAGGGCCGCACCGTGCAGACCGACAGGGACGGCAAGCCCTATGCCCAGCTGCCGGTGCCGCTGGCCGACAAGAACGGCAAGCCCGATGCGCGGCTGCTCGATCCCATTCCCAACGGCCCGTTTGCACTGGAGCCGCGCGTGGCGCTGAACCAGCCCATGTTCAGCCCCATTCACGCCTATTACGCCAACCAGCGCCAGATCAATGGCGGGCGCAACGACCGCTTCGTTGCCGAGGGCAATAGCGGCGGCCTGCTGATGGGCTATTACGACGGCAGCCAGATGGGCCTGTGGAAGCTGGCCCAGCGCTTCACCCTGGCCGACAACTTCTTCCAGTCGGCCTTTGGTGGCTCCTTCCTGAACCACTTCTGGCTGGTCTGCGCCTGCACGCCGGTGTTCCCCGACGCCCCGGCCACCATCAAGGCGGTGGACGAGGCCGGCAATGTGCCGGGCAGCCACGAGGAGGCCTATGTCACGACCGACGGCCATGCGGTCAACACGATGCAGGGCACCTGGCTCTACGACCCGACCAAGAAGCAGGCGCTGCTGCCGCCGCAAAGCCTGCCGACGATTGGCGACCGCCTCAGCGACAAGGGCATTGCCTGGGCCTACTACGCCCAGGACTACCAGCGCGCGGTGGCGGCCACGGCGGCGGGCAAGGGGCTGTCGAGCTTCTCCTACCACCACCAGCCCTTCACCTTCTTCAAGCGCTTCATCGACAGCCCGGCGCAGCGGGCCACGCACCTCAAGGATCGCGAGGACTTCATCGCCGACGCCCGTGCCGGCCGGTTGCCGCCGGTGTCGTTCTACAAGCCCACCGGCGGCAAGAACATGCACCCAGGCCGCGGCAATGTCGCCGATGGCGATGCCGAGGCGGTGGCCATCGTGCAGGAGGTGATGAATGGCCCGCAGTGGCAGAACACCGTCGTCATCGTCACCACCGATGAGAACGGCGGCTTCTGGGACCACGCCGCGCCGCCCAAGGGCGACCGCTGGGGCCCGGGCTCGCGCATCCCGGCGCTGGTGATCTCGCCGTTCAGCGAGGGCGGCCGGGTCGATCACACCCCGTACGAAACCGTGTCCATCCTGCGGCTGATCGAGGAGCGCTTCGGACTCAAGCCTCTGAGCAGCCGGGATGCCAAGGCCACCAGCCTGGCACGGGCACTGAAGCTGTAATCAACTTAAAACCAAATTCAGAAAGAACGAGACATATGCAAACCCATCAAAAACTCGCCGTGGCCCTGGCGGCCTTGCTGCCGTTCGGTGCTGCCCAGGCCCAGGTCAGCCTGACCGGCCGCATCGACCAGAGCGTCGTCAAGAGCTCGCCCGGCGTCTGGCAGCTGACGCACGGCTCGGCCAACCGCATCATCTTCAAGGCCGAGGATGATCTCGGTGACGGCATGAAGGCCTACAGTTATCTGCAGCATCGCTTTCTGGGCGACACCGGCCAGCCGCGCTCGGGCCCGTTCTGGTACTACTCCTACGTCGGCATCAAGGGCCGCTTTGGCGACGTCCGCCTGGGCCACCAGAAGTCGCCGCTGGACGATGCCACCGGCAGCGACTACGAGGTCTGGGACGGCGACACCGTTGCCTCCAGCTACTCGCGCATTGCTGGCGGTCAGAAGATCTGGGACAACGCCGTCAACTACACCTCGCCCGTGCTGGCCGGCTTCAGCATCAATGTCGGCGTGTCGCCCAGCGAAGGCGTGGCCAAGACCGTGCGGGGCCAGGGCGTCTCGCTGATCTACGAGATGGGTGGCCTCAGCGCCAGCCTGTCCACCCAGCGCAGCCCGACCAATGTGCAGACCCGGGGCATCGGCGGCCGCTACACCTTCGACAAATTCCGCCTGCTCGGCACCTGGGCCACGTCCACCCGCGTCGGCGGCAACAAGAAGCAGACCGATCTGCAGCTGAGCGCCGGCTACCAGGTCACGCCCGAGGGCGAGGCCCGCGTGCTCTACAACCGCAGCAAGCTGGTCAATGTGAAGACCGAGGTCTACGGCCTGGGCTACTTCCACTTCCTCAGCAAGCGCACCGCGCTGTACGCCTCGCTGTCCGACACCCGGACCGACAACGCCGCCACGGTCAACGCCTACCAGCTGGGCGTGCGGCATTCGTTCTGATCGTTCCGACCCCGGCGGCGGGTGCAGCCGTGCCCGCCGCCGTCCGACCCTCTGTTGTATCGCCCCGCCATGAGACTTTCCGACCTCCCTACAGGCCGCCGCCATGACCTGGCCTGCCTTGGCCGTCTGGCCGTGGACCTCTATGCCCAGCAGCTGGGCAGCCACCTCGAAGACGTGAGCAGCTTTGCCAAATACCTGGGCGGCTCGTCGGCGAACATCGCCTTCGGTGCGGCGCGGCTGGGCCTGCGTGCGGCGATGATCTCGCGCGTCGGCGACGAGCAGATGGGCCGCTTCCTGACCGAAACGCTGCAGCGCGAGGGCTGCGACACCTCGCAGCTGCAGATCGATGCGCAGCGCCTGACCGCCCTGGTGCTGCTGGGCCTGAAGGACCGCGACACCTTCCCGCTGCTGTTCTACCGTGAGAACTGCGCGGACATGGCGCTGGATGCCGCCGCCATCAACGAAGACTTCATCGCCGGCTGCCGCGCGCTGCTGATCACCGGCACCCACCTGAGCACGCCCACCGTGCTGGCCGCCTCGGAGCGGGCTCTGGGCTTTGCGCAGCGCCACGGCGTGCTGCGCGTGCTCGACATCGACTACCGCCCGGTGCTGTGGGGGCTGACGGCCCGCGGCGAGGGCGCCAACCGCTTCGTCGCCGATGCAGCCGTGACCACGCGGCTGCAGGCGGTGCTGCCGCAGTTCGATCTGCTGATAGGCACCGAGGAGGAGTTCCTGATTGCCGGTGGCGTGCCCGGCGATCTGCTGGCCTCGCTGCGGGCGGTGCGGGCCGTCACCCAGGCGGCGCTGGTCGTCAAGCTCGGTGCGGCCGGCTGCTGCTTCATTGACGGCGAGATCCCGGCGCGCCTGACCGACGCCGTCACCGTGCGCGGTGAGCGCATAGCGGTCATGAATGTGCTGGGCGCCGGCGACGCCTTCGCCGCCGGCCTGATGACCGGCCTGCTGCGCGGCCAGGGCTTCGAGCAGGCCGCGCGCCTGGCCAATGCCTGCGGCGCCATCGTCGTCTCGCGCCATGCCTGCGCACCGGCCATGCCGACACCGGCCGAACTTGAGCACTGGTTCAGCGGCCAGCGGCTGCCGCGGGTCGATGCCGACGCGCAGCTGGCCCATCTGCACCGTGCGACCGCGGCGCGCAAGGCCTGGCCCCAGCTGTGCGTGCTGGCCTTCGACCACCGCAGCCAGTTCTTCGAGCTGGCGCGCCAGGCCGGCGCCGACCCGGCGCGCCTGCCAGCATTGAAGCAACTGCTGGTGCGCGCGGCCGAGCGCATCGAGCACAGCCATCGCCTGCAAGGCCAGGTCGGCGTGCTGATCGACGATGTCTATGGCGAGGACGCCTTGGCCTCGGCCACCGGTCGCGGCTGGTGGGTGGGCCGGCCCGTCGAGCTGCCGGGCTCGCGACCGCTGCGCTTCGAGCATGGCGCTTCGCTGGCCACGCGCCTGCAGCAATGGCCGGCCGAGCAGGTCGTCAAATGCCTGGTGCACTACCACCCGGACGACGCCACCGACCTGCGCCTGGCCCAGGAGCTCCAGCTGCGCCAGGTCTGGGACGCAACGCGGGCCAGCGGCCATGAGCTGCTGCTTGAGGTGATCTCTCCGCCGGCCATGACGCCGGCCGGCACCGCTGATACGGCCGTGCTGCGCAGCATCAAGCGCCTCTACAACCTCGGCTTCAAGCCCGAGTGGTGGAAGCTCGCACCGATGTCGGCGGCCGGCTGGGAGGCACTGGCCGCGCTGATCGCCGAGCGCGACCCGCACTGCCGCGGCGCCGTGATACTGGGCCTGAACAAGCCGCTGGCCGAGCTGGCCGAGGGCTTTGGCCGGGCCCGCCATCCCATCGTCAAGGGCTTCATGGTCGGCCGCAGCTTGTGGGCCGGGCCCGCGCTGGACTGGCTGCGCGGCGGGCTGGATGACGAGGGCCTGATGCGGCAAGTCGGCGGCAACTTCGCCACCCTGGTCGAGGCCTGGCGTGACGCTCGTGCGGAGGTGGCAGCGTGAGCAAGACAGTTCGCCTGACGATGAGCCAGGCGCTGGTGCGCCATCTGGCCGCACTGCGCATCGAGCTGGCCGATGGCTCGGTGCAACCCTATGTCGGCGGCGTGTTCTCCATCTTCGGTCACGGCAATGTGGCCGGTCTGGGTGAGGCGCTGTGGGCCGAACGCAAGGCGCTGCCGACCTACCGCGCGCACAACGAGCAGGGCATGGCTCATGCGGCCATTGCCTATGCCAAGGCGCAGCACCGCCAGCGCATCATGGCCGTCACCAGCTCGATCGGCCCCGGTGCCACGAATATGGTCACGGCCGCGGCGCTGGCTCACGTCAACCGGCTGCCCCTGCTGCTGCTGCCCGGCGATGTGTTCGCCTCGCGGGCCCCCGACCCGGTGCTGCAGCAGATCGAGGATTTTCACCACGGTGATCTGTCGGCCAACGACTGCTTCCGTCCGGTGACCCGCTATTTCGATCGGCTGATGCGGCCCGAGCAGCTGCTGACGGCGCTGCCGCGCGCGATCCAGGTGATGACCGATACGGCGCTGTGCGGCCCGGTCTGCCTGGCCCTGCCCCAGGACGTCCAGGCCATGGCCTTCGACTGCCCGGAAGACTTTCTGCAACCGGCCCTGCTGCGCCTGCGCCGCCCCATGGCCGACGCTCGCGAGCTGCAGCGCGCGGTCGAGCAGCTGCGTGTCGCCCGCCGGCCGCTGATCGTCGCCGGCGGCGGTGTGCTCTACAGCCAGGCCTGGGAGGCGCTGCGGCAGTTTGCCGAGCGGCACGGCATTCCGGTCGTCGAGACGCAGGCCGGCAAGAGCAGCCTGACCTGGGACCATGGGCTGAACCTGGGTGCCATCGGTGTCAGCGGGGCGCCGTCGGCCAACGAGCTGGCCTGCACCGCCGATCTGGTGCTGGCCGTGGGCACGCGGCTGCAGGACTTCACCACCGGCTCCCATGCGCTGTTCAGCCAGGCCGCGCTGCTGAGCCTGAATGTGCAGTCGCTGGACGCCGCCAAATGGAACGGTCAGGCCCTGGTGGCCGATGCCCGAGAGGGCCTGCTGCAGCTCGATGCCGCCCTGCGCGACTGGCAGGCGGCGCCGGCCTGGACTGCCCACGCCCAGCGCCTGGCGGACCTCTGGCGCCGGCGCGTCACCGAGCTGACCCTGGCCGAGCCGCAGCACCAGCTGCCCTATGACGCCGAGGTCATTGGCGCGGTGCGCGAGTCGACGCCGGACTCGCCGGCCCACGATGTCGTCGTCTGCGCCGCGGGCACCCTGCCCGCCGAGCTGCACAAGCTCTGGCGCGCCGGTGCACCGGCCAGTTACCACGTCGAGTACGGCTACTCCTGCATGGGCTACGAGATTGCCGGCGGCCTGGGCGTGAAGATGGCCCTGCCCGAGCGCGAGGTCATCGTCATGGTCGGCGATGGCTCCTATCTGATGATGAACTCGGAGATCGCCACTTCGGTGATGCTGGGCCACAAGCTGATCATCGTCGTGCTGGACAACCGCGGCTATGGCTGCATCCACCGGCTGCAGCGGGCCAGCGGCGGGCCGCGCTTCAACAATATGCTGGACGACTGCGTGCCCGAGGGCGGCAGCCTGCCGCAGATTGACTTCGCCGCCCATGCGGCCAGCCTGGGTGCCGAGGCCTGCCATGTGGCCGATCTGGCCGAGCTGCGCGAGGCCCTTGTCCGCGCCCGTGCCGCCAGCCGTACCCAGGTCATCGTCATCGATACCACCGCCGAGCGCACCACCCCCGATGGTGGCTGCTGGTGGGAGGTGGCCATTCCCGAAGTCTCGACGCGCGCCGAGGTGCGCGAGGCCCAGATTCTTTACCGCGCCCAGAAGGCGCAGCAGCGACCGTGATGATGATGAAAGAGCAGCAGAAGATGAAACCCTGGAACGTCCGCATCGGCATCAACCCGATCTCCTGGAGCAATGACGACCTGCCGGCGCTGGGCGGCGAGACCTCGCTGGACACGGCGCTGAGCGAGGGCGCCGAGATCGGCTACCAGGGCTTCGAACTCGGCAACAAGTTTCCGAGCGAGCCCGAGGCGCTGAAGGCCAAGCTGGCCGAGTACGGTGTGGCCTGCGTGTCGGGCTGGTACTCGGGCCGACTCGCCGAGGGCGGGCTGGAGGAGGAGATCGCGCGCTGCCATGAGCACATGGCCAAGCTGCAGCACAACGGCTGCAAGGTGGCGGTCTATGGCGAGGTGGCCGGCTCCATCCAGGGTGCGATGGATGTGCCGCTGGCCCAGCGCCCGCGCTTTGCCGACGACGCGCAGTGGCAGGCCTATGGCCTGCGACTGAGCAGCTTCGGCGAGCACCTGCAGGCCCGTTACGGCCTGACCCTGGCCTATCACCACCATATGGGCGCCTATGTCGAATCGCCCGAGGACGTGGACCGGCTGATGGCCGTGACCGGCTCCACCGTGGGCCTGCTGTTCGACACCGGCCATGCCTACTACGGCGGCGCCCAGGACCCGGTGGCGCTGCTGAAGAAGCATCTGTCGCGCGTCGTCCACGTGCATTGCAAGGATGTGCGGGCGCAGGTGGTGGCGCTGGCTCGCAACGATGGCTGGTCGTTCCTGAACGGCGTGCTGAACGGCACCTTCACCGTGCCCGGCGATGGCGTGATCGACTTCGAGCGCGTGCTGCGCACCTTGCATGGCGGTGGCTATGAGGGTTGGCTGGTCGTCGAGGCCGAGCAGGATCCGGCCGTGGCGCCGAGCTACGAGTACGCGGCCAAGGGTTATCAGACCCTGGCCCGTCTGGTGGCACAGATCAACCCGGCCTGACGGTGATGCGCGGGCGGGTGGCATTTCTCATCGCGTGGCTGCTGGCCGGCGCGGCGGCGCTGGCTCAACCGGCCGCGCCGACTGCGCAGGAGCTGCGCCCGGTGCTGCAGCACCATGCCGCCCTGGTCCACGCCACCTATGCCGACACGCTGACCCTGGCCCGCCGTCTGCAGCAGGCGGTGCAGCGCTTTGTGCGTGCGCCCTCGGCCGCGGCCCTGACCGGCGCCCGGCAGGCCTGGCTGCAGGCGCGCGAGCGCTATGCGCTGACCGAGGCCTTCCGCTTCCACGGCGGCCCCATCGATGGTGACGACGGCCCGGAGCCCCAGCTCAATGCCTGGCCGGTCGACGAGACGTACATCGATGCACTGATCGCCAGGCGCCAGCAGCCGATAAGCAAGCGCACGCTGAGCGCGCTGAACACCCGCGACGGCGAGGAGAACGTCGCCACCGGCTGGCATGCGATCGAGTACCTGCTGTGGGGCCAGGACCTCAGCGCCGAAGGCCCCGGCGATAGGCCGCACACCGACTACGTCGATGGCCGGGCCGCCAACGCCGACCGGCGCCGCCTGTATCTCGCCACCGTCACCGCCTTGCTGGTCGATGACCTGGCCTGGCTGGAGCAGGCTTGGGCGCCGGCCCGCGCCAACTACCGCCGGCGCTTCGAGCAGGGCGATCAGGAGTCCTTGCGCGGCCTCATCGTCGGCCTCGGTTCGCTGTCGCGCGCCGAGCTGGCCGGCGAGCGGCTGGAGGTGGCGCTGGCCAGCCGCGACCAGGAGGACGAGCAGTCCTGCTTCTCGGACAGCACGCACCGCGACATCGTCGGCGACGCGCTGGGCATACAGAACGCCTGGCTGGGACGCTATGCCGGGCTCGATGGCAGGCAGCTCAAGCAGGGGCCGGCGCTGCGCGATCTGGTTGCGGCCCGCGATGCGGCGCTGGCCGAACGCCTGACGGCACAGATGGCCGAGTCGCTGCAGGCGGCCGAGGCGATCGAGCCGCCGTTCGACCGCGAGATCCTCGGTGGCAGCGATGCGCCTGGGCGGCAACGCATCAAGCGCGTCATCGATGCACTGCTGCGCCAGTCGAGCTCGCTGGTCGAGGCCGCGCGGGCGCTGGGCATACAGAAGCTCAACTGGGTGCGCAAGCCATGAGGGCCGGCATCGCGTTGTTGCTGGTCGCCACGCTGGCCGGCGCAGCGCTGGGCCAGGCGGCGAGCGATGACCAGCAGCGCCCCGGCGGCGCCACCACGGTGGAGGTCAATGGCCGGCGCGCGTTCTCGCTGGCTGCGGCCAATCTGACGGCCGAGGAGCAGACGCGCTTTGCCGTCGGCAACTCCTTCTTCCGCCGCAACTGGGTCGCGGCGCCGGCCTCCACCGGCGCACGCGATGGCCTGGGGCCGCTGTTCAACGCCCGCTCCTGCAGCGGCTGCCATGTCAACGACGGCCGCGCCGCGCCGGGCGAGGCCGGCCTGCTGCTGCGCCTGTCGGTGCCGGGCCGCGACGCCCATGGCGGCCCGCTGCCCGAGCCGCGCTATGGCGGCCAGCTGGCCACGCAGGCCATTCCGGGCGTGCCGGTCGAAGGGCGGCTCTTGATGACCGAGCAGGCCCTGCACGGCCGCTTCGCCGACGGCATGCGCTACACGCTGCAAAGCCCCCGCTACCGCCTTGCCGCGCTGAGCCACGGGCCGCTGGACCGCCAGGCACTGCTGGGCCCGCGCATCGCGCCGCAGCTGATCGGCCTGGGCCTGCTGGAGGCCATTGCCGAGGCCGACATCGAGGCCAATGCCGCGGCCCAGGCCGCGCGTGGCGATGCCATCCGCGGCCAGGCGAACCGGGTCTGGGACGCGCCCAGCGGGCAGCAGCGCATCGGCCGCTTCGGCTGGAAGGCCAACGTCGCCACCCTGGCGCACCAGACCGCCGCGGCCTTTGCCGGTGATATGGGCATCACGTCCCGCCTGTTCCCGCAAACCGATTGCACAGCGGCCCAGCACGCATGCCTGGCCGCGCCCAACGGCGGCGCGCCGGAGATCGAAGACGATGTGCTGGCCGAGGTGGTGTTCTACGCCGCCACGCTGGCGCCGCCGCTGCGCCGCGATGTGGGCGATGCCGAGGTGCAACGTGGCCAGCAGCTGTTCCAGCGGGCGCAGTGCGCGGTCTGCCACCGGCCGAGTTACACCACCGCGCAGGCACCGTTCCCGCGTCTGAGCAGCCCGGCTCTGGCCGGCCAGGCCATTCATCCCTACACCGACCTGCTGCTGCACGATATGGGCGAGGGCCTGGCCGATGGTCGGCCCGACTTTCTGGCCAACGGCAGGCAGTGGAAGACGCCGTCGCTGTGGGGCCTGGGCCTGATCCAGGGCGTCAACGGCCACCAGCGCCTGCTGCATGACGGCCGCGCGCGCGGCGTGCTGGAGGCCGTGCTGTGGCATGACGGTGAGGCCAGGGCCAGCCGCGCGCAGGTGCTGGCGATGAGCCGTGCCGAACGGCAGGCCCTCATCCGTTTCGTGGAGTCGCTGTGATGCGCCGCCTCGTCGCCTGCTTGATCCTGCTGCTCGCCGGCCCAGCCGTTCACGCCGATCCGCTGCCCTATGCCGCCTACGCGGCCTTCGTGCGCGAGCTGCACCAGCACTGGTATGTGCCGCGCAGCGCCGAGTTCGCCGGGCAGAGCCGACGTCTGGCCGCGGTGTTGCAGGGCGACTGCGCCGACACCACCGCGCTGCGCGCGCAATGGCTGCAGACGGTGGCCAGCTGGGAGCGCTATTCGGCGGTGCGCGGCGGTGCCCTGCTGGCGCGCCGCTCGCCGCGCGAGATCGACTTCATGCCGACCCGGCCCGAGGCGATTGCCAAGGCAATACGACGTGCGCCTGCGGATGCCGCGGCGATGGACCAGATCGGCTCGCCGGCCAAGGGCCTGCCGGCGCTGGAGTGGCTGCTGTGGTCCGGCGCGCCTACCCTCGATGCGGCGACCTGCCGCTATGCGCAGCAGGCCGCCGCCGCCGTGGCCGCCGAGGCGCAGCTGCTGCAGCGGGCCTATGAGCTGGCGCTGGCGCGCGGCTGGGACGACGGCGAGGCCGAGTACGCGATGTACGAGTTCCTCAACCTCTGGGACGCCGGCCTGCAAAAACTCTGGTGGGAGGAGCTGGACCGGCCCTTGCGGAAGGCGGCGCCTAACCGGCCCGCGCTGTTCTCGCGCGCGCTCAGCGGCCACAGCCTGGCCGGCTGGCGCGGGCAGTGGCAGGGCCTGCGCCAGCTGGCCTTGGGTGTGGAGGCGGATGGCCCGTCGATCAGCGCCTATCTGCGCGCCAGCGGCCAGCAGCAGGCCGCCGACCGGCTGCGGCAAAAGGTGCTCGAGGTCGATCGCGCGATGGCGGCGCTGGAGCTGCCGGCGAATGTCGCGCAGGCCGCGCAGGCCCGTGCGGCCGTGTCCGCGCTGAAGGCGTTGCAGCAGTTTGCCGAGGGCGAGATGGCGACGGCCCTGCACTTCGTCATCAGCTTTTTCGATGAAGACGGAGACTGAGCGATGCGCCGCCGTGACTGCCTGATCTGGGCCGGTGCGTTGGCGCTGCCGCAAGCCCATGCGCGAGCAGATGCGCCCCTGTTGGCTGCCAGCTGGGCCAGCGGTGGCCAACATCAGCTGGGCGTGCTGCGGGTGCATGCGGGGCGCGCCGAGGTTGCCGCCGCCATCGATCTGCCCACCCGCGCCCATGGCCTGCTGGTCGAGCCGGGCGGCACCTTGCTGGCCGTCGCCCGGCGGCCCGGTGACTGGCTGCTGCGCTGGCGGGCCAATGGTCAGGTGATGGCGCGGCAGTGGATAGAGCCGCAGCGCTGCTTCAACGGCCATCTGCTGCTCAGCCCGGACGGCCGCCGGCTGTTCAGCAGCGAGACCGACCTCGATAGCGGCCAGGGCCTGATCGGTGTGCGCGATGCCGCGACCTTGGAGAAGCTGGACGAATGGCCGACGCAGGGCCTGGACCCGCACCAGCTGCTGCTGGACGACGATGGCCATCTGCTGGTCGCCAACGGCGGCGTAGCTATGCAGGCGGAGACCGGCCGGCTGAAGCTGCAGCGGGCGGCGATGGATGCCTCGCTGGTGCGGCTGGATGGGGGCAGCGGTGCGTTGCTGGGCCAGTGGCGTCTGGCCGATGCGCGGCTGAGCCCGCGCCATCTGGCCTGGGCCGGCACCGGCACCAGCGGGCGCCGCCTGCTCGGCATCGCCCTGCAGGCCGAGCATGACGATGTGGCCGCGCGCGCGGCAGCGCCGGTGCTGGCCCTGTTCGATGGCCAGCGCCTGACGCCCTGTGCGCAGCCGGCTGTGCTGGCCGGCTATGGCGGCGACATCGCCTTCGACGGCGCGCGCTGGGCCGTCAGCTGCCCGCGCGCCGACGCCCTGGCCTGGTGGCAGGCCGATGGTCGCTGGCTGGGCGCTCAGCCCGCGGCCGGGGCCTGTGCCCTGGCCGGCGACGTGCAGGCACTGTGGTCGGGCGGCGGTGCGCTCGGCCGCTGGCGTGCGGGCCTGGCTGACGGATCAAGCTCCCTGCCCGAGACCGCGCTGCGGCTCGACAACCACTGGCTGCGCCTGCCATCGGCGTGACCCCTCTGATTCCCTATTCCGAACCCAAGGAGACACCGTGAGTCTGCTGAAAAAAGCCCACAAGACCGGACGCGAGATCGTCAACATCACGCCGGAGTCGGCCGGCTGGCAGTTCGTTGGCTTCCGCGCGCTGCGGCTGGGCGCCGGCGAGCGCGAGGCGCTGTCCACCGGCAAGCGCGAGCTGTGCCTGGTGGTGCTCAGCGGCAAGGTCGATGTGGCCGTGGGTGGCCAGACCTTTGTCGGCCTGGGCACGCGCGAGCATGTGTTCGATCCGGTCTCGCCGGCCGCGCTCTACGTGCCACCGGGCCAGCCGCTGGTCATCACCGCGCAGGGCGAGGCCGAGATCGCGCTGGCCACCGCGCCGTCCAGTGGCCGCCATCCGCTGCGCCTGATCGACCCGGCGGCGATGCAGCGCAGTGTGCGCGGCCAGGGCAGCAATCTGCGCCATGTCTGCGACATCCTGCCGCACACCGACCCCGGCGCCGACCACCTGCTGGTGGTGGAGGTGCTGACGCCGGCCGGCCATTCGTCCAGCTACCCGCCGCACAAGCATGACCGCGACGCCGCACCGCTGGAGACGCAGCTGGAGGAGACCTACTACCACCGCATCGATCCGCCGCAGGGCTTCGGCTTCCAGCGCGTCTACACCGACGACCGCAGTCTCGACGAGGCGATGGCCGTCGAGGACCGCGACACGGTGATGGTGCCGCGTGGCTATCACCCGGTCGTGGCACCCCACGGCTACAGCCTCTACTACCTGAACGTGATGGCCGGGCCGACACGCAACTGGGTGTTCATGAATGACCCGGCGCACGAGTGGATGCTGAACAGGACATGAAGACAAGGCGATTGGACGAGCTGTCCCTGAAGGCCCTGCTCAGTGCCGGCTTCGGCAGCGTGGCGCTGCTGATTGCCGCCCTGGGCGCCGCCGGCTGGCTGGGCATTGGCGCGCTCAATGCGCGGGTCGATGAGCTGGTGCGGGGCCAGTATCCGCGCATGGCCCTGGTCGGCGAGGTCGAGCGCGATGTGCGCGAGATGGGCCGCTCGCTGCGCAATCTGCTGCTGTGGAACGACATCCGCGAGATCAAGCAGGAGACGGCCAGGGTACAGGCCGCGCGCAAGCAGCTGGGGCAGGACCTGGAGGCGGTGGCGGCGCGGATCACGACCGCGGAGGGCCTGGCCATACTGGCCCGCATGCAGCAGGCGGGCAAGACCTATCTGCTGCTGCAGCGCCGCTTCGAGGACCTGGTGAATGCCGGCTCCAGCGACGATGGTCGCGATCTGCTGAAGGCCGAGGTGATACCGGCCGAGGCGGTGTTCCAGGCCGGCGTGCAGGAGTTGCTGCGCCACGAGACCGAGGCGATGGCGGCCGCGGCGGAGCAGGCCACCGCCAGCGCGACGCGGCTGCAGCGGGGTATTGCCGCCGGCGCCCTGTTCGCCCTCTTGCTGGCCCTGCTGCTGGCCTGGTGGATAGTCCGCACGACGACGCGGCCGCTGCAGCGGGCGGTGCTGCTGGCGCGGGGCGTTGCGGCCGGCGATCTGAGCCTGGCCATAGCCGCGCCGGGCCGCAGCGAGACCGCGCAGCTCTTGCAGGCGCTGGCCGAGATGCAGGTCGGCCTGTCCGGCGTGGTCGGACAGGTGCGCAGCAATGCCGAGCACCTGGCAGCGGCCAGTCAGGAGATTGCCCAGGGCAATCAGGATCTGTCGGGCCGCACCGAGCAGCAGGCCGGTGCGCTGGAGCAAACGGCGGCGGCGATGGAGCAGCTGGGCAGCACGGTGCGCAACAACGCCGAGCAGGCCGGCCAGGCCAGCCGGCTGGCGCAGGACGCCAGCGCCGTGGCCCTGCGCGGCGGTGCCGTGGTGGGTGAGGTGGTGGCGACGATGAAGGGCATCATTGACAGCTCGCGCCGCATCGCCGAGATCACCAGCGTGATCGACGGTATCGCCTTCCAGACCAATATCCTGGCGCTGAATGCCGCCGTCGAGGCCGCACGGGCCGGCGACCAGGGCCGCGGCTTCGCCGTCGTCGCCGGCGAGGTGCGCAGCCTGGCGCAGCGCAGCGCCGAGGCGGCCAAGACCATCAGCGGCTTGATAGACACCAGCGTCGGCCGTGTCGAGCAGGGCAGCCTGCTGGTCGATCGCGCCGGCGCGACGATGCAGGAGGTGGTTGCGGCCATCGAGCGCGTCAGCGGCCTGGTGGCCGACATCAGCCGCGCCTGCGCCGAGCAAAGCAGCGGCGTGGCCCAGGTCGGCGAGGCCATCACGCATATGGACCGCGCCACCCAGCAGAACGCCGCCCTGGTCGAGCAGAGCGCCGCCGCGGCGCTGTCGCTGCAGCAGCAGGCAGCTCAGCTGCTGCAGGCGGTGGCGGTGTTCAAGCTCGCCCAGACCTCTGTTTCCCCTTCTTTCCCATCCACATCCAAGGAATCTCGATGAAAAACGTCGCCCTCTTCGGCGCAGGCCGCATCGGCCGCATCCATGCCGCCAATCTCGCGGCCCTGCCGGGCATACGGCTGAAGACCGTCAGTGACCCGATGGCAGATTCGGCCCGTGAGGTTGCCGCCCTGCACGGTGCCGACGTGGCCCCCGATATCGACGCGGTGTTTGCCGATGCAGCCATAGACGCGGTGGTGATCGCTTCGCCGACGACCACGCACAGCGACCTCATACTGCGCGCCGCCGCCGCGCGCAAGCACGTGTTCTGCGAGAAACCGGTGGACCTGTCGGTGGCGCGCGCCCAGGCCTGCGCGGATGCGATCGCCACCGCCAATGTCGCCTGCATGATTGGTTTCCAGCGCCGCTTCGACCCCACCTTCAATGAAGCCAAGGCGCGGGCGCAGCGGGGCGAGATCGGCACGCCGGAGATGCTGGTCATCACCAGCCGCGACCCCGGCGCGCCGCCGGTGGACTACATCAAGCAGTCGGGCGGCATCTTCCGCGACATGCTGATACATGACTTCGACGTGTTCCGCTGGATGCTGTGCGAGGAGGGCGATGAGGCGGTCTGGCTCAGCGCCACCGGCTCCTGCCTGACCGACCCGGCAATAGCCACCGCTGGCGACGTGGACAGCACCGCCGTTACCCTGCGCACGCGCAGCGGGCGCCTCTGCCAGATCAACACCAGCCGCCGCGCCGCCTACGGTTACGACCAGCGCTTCGAGCTACTCGGCTCCAAGGGCCTGCTCGCCTGCGGCAACCACCGGCCCACCGAGGTGCTGCAGATGGACGGCCAGGGCGTGCGCACCGATCTGCCGGAGAACTTCTTTCTGCAGCGCTACCGCGAGGCCTACCGGCTGGAGTTGGCGCATTTCTTCGGGCAACTGCAGGCGGGCAGGGCGGTTCGAACCACCATCGAGGATGGTGTCGCTGCGCAACGCTTGGCAGACGCCGCTGCCGAGTCCTTCGCGCAAGGGCAGCCCGTGTTGTTTTAGGGTATGGACAGTCGGCCTGCATCGGTAGCTGAGTCACAACCGTGACGCTCGGGCTAGCTTGAGCACGCGGAATGGCGCCCTGCAAGCTCCTAGCTGGCCCGTTTCAACTTCTCCGTCCGTTTCTGCGGCTTCAGTCTGGCGGGCTGAATTCTTGGTCGGCAAGAATGCCTGCAGGGATCGAGGCCCGACTACTGGCTGAACTGGGTCCAGTTGCTGAAAGGTGATCCCGTTGTTTACGACTTTGGGTTGGCGGGGTAACTGATGCCTAACCCCTCCGTCAAAGAGACGTCTTGCGCCAGGGCGCAAGCCGCCCCTTACGTCGAACGTTGAGCGACCGGTTTCGGGCGTCGATCCCGTCCAGTCGTATGACTGCTGTCGCTGGCGGATTCAACCGGTCATCGCAACACATTCGCTGAATCGCTCAGCGGGCGTTTGGAAGCCGAGCG
>NZ_JBYTBE010000037.1:0-50011 GCF_058788955.1 Roseateles sp. FW301-B2 | reverse complement strand
GGATGGGAAAGCGCCCGGCATTCTCACCCAAGCGCGGCAGCCTGGATGAACAGCCTTGCTCAGCGCCGCCGCCCCAGCATCAGCAGCACCACCCCCACCAGCACCACCAGGGCCGCCAGCCATTCAAAAGCGCTGATCACCTCGCCCGCCACCGCCACCCCCAGCAGCATCGCGATCACCGGGTTGACAAAGGAGTAGCTGGACGCCAGCGAGGCCGAGGCCTCGGCCAGCAAGAGCATGTAGGCGTTGAAGGCGATCAGCGAGCCGAACACCACCAGATAGCTCCAGGCCAGCACCGCCTCGGCACGCAGCGGCTGGCTCAGGGTCTCGCCACTGCCCAGGCTCAGCAACATCAGCACCAGGCCGCCCGCCAGCATCTCGCTGGCAAAGCCCATCGCACCCGGCGCCAGCGGCAGCGCACGCTGTGACAGCACGCTGCCGACCGCCCAGCAGGCGCAGGCAGTCGTGATCGCCACCAGGCCCGCCGGCGAGGCGCCGAAGCCCTGCCCCAGCGTCAGCATCAGCACGCCCACCAGCCCCACCGCGATGCCGGCCAACTCCAGGCGCGAGGGGATCACGCGCCACAACAGGTTCAGCGCCGCGATCATCAACGGCATCACCGCGATGAAGGCCACCACCAGGCCCGAGCCGACGCTTTGCTCCGCGGTGGCCGTGCCGCCCATGCCACCGCCCAGCATCAGCCCGCCCACCACCAGGGCATTGAGCCACTGGCGCCGGTTCGGCCAGGGTGCGCCGCGGCCGCGCATCCAGAGCGCCAGCACCACGCCCGCCACCAGAAAGCGCGAGCCCATCTGAAAGAAGGGCGGGAAGCTCAGCAAGGCGTACTTGATGGCCAGATAGGTCGAGCCCCAGACCAGCCAGGTGGCGGCCAGGCAGGCCAGGATGCGGGGGCTGAGGCCGGTGCCGGCGGGCAGGCTTGCGGTTTGATTCATGGCCCAAATGCTAAGCAAATAGGCCGCGCCCTTGAATGCAATCTTCAAGACTTGCCCGCGGTATTTCCTTAAACTTCATGGAAATTCCGCCATGCAGCCTTTGAAATCATGATCGATGACCTGGACCACCATGACAGCCGCATTCTTGCCGAGCTCCAGGCGGACGCCCGCCTGAGCATGGCCGAGCTGGGCCGGCGCGTATTTCTCTCGCAGCCGGCCGTCACCGAGCGGGTGCGCAAGCTGGAGGCGCTGGGCGTCATCACCGGCTACCGCGCGGTGGTGGACAGCGCCAAGCTGGGTTATGCGATCCGCGGCGTGATACGCGTGGGCCGCTGCGACGAGCCGCGCATGCGCCGCGCCATCGAGGCCAGCCCCGAGGTGCTGACCGCCTATAACGTCACCGGCGAGGACAGCTGGATCCTGGAGATCGCGGTGCGCGACGTGGCGCATCTGGAGCAGGTGCTGCAGCGCTATTGCGCGCTCTCCGAGACCTCCACCGCCATCATCCTGCGCAGCCTGCGCGAGCACGCGCCGCTGCGGCCGGCCATGCAAGACCTGACCCCGACGGAACCCGCGCCCAAGCATGAAAAAACCGCCAGGGCCGGCGGCCGTGGCGGTTGACCGATGCGGGGCCCGGCTTACTTGGCGAGCAGCTGGTTCACCGCGGCCACGTCATCGGGGCGCAGCTGGCCGGCGGCCTGGCGCAGTGCCAGGCTCAGCAGCACGGTGTCGTAGCGCGCCTTGGCCAGGTTCTGCTGGGTGCTGTAGAGCTGGGTCTGGGCATTCAGCACGTCCAGGTTGACCCGCACGCCGACCTTGTAGCCCAGCTGGGTCGCTTCCAGCGCCAGCTTGCTGGACGACTCGGCCGCCTCATAGGCCTTCACCTGGGCCATGCTGGACTGCCAGCGGAAGAAGGTGCTCTTGGTCTTCTCGGAGACAAAGCGCCGCGCATAGTCCAGATCGTTGCGCGACTTCTCCTCCAGCTTGAGGGTCTCCTTGATGCGGTTCTGCGTTGCGCCGCCGGTATAGAGCGGGAAGCTCACGGTGACGCCCAGCGAGGCGTTCTTGGTGGTGCCCACGCCCGACTGGGCGGCGGCCAGGCCGCTCAGGTTGTTGTGCAGGTTCTGCGCACCCAGGCTGCCGTTCAGGTCCACCGTCACGCCCTCGGCGGCCTTGGCCTTCTGCGTCTCCAGCTGTGCCACCTCCAGCCCCAGGCGCGCCTTGCGCACGCCGGGGTGCTGCTCGTCGGCCTGCGCCACCCAGGTGTCCACATTGGTGGACGGCAGCGCCGGCAGGGCCACCGGCACCGCCAGGGGCTTGGGTTCCACGCCCACGCGGCCGACGATCTGGTCCAGCGTCACGCGCTTGACGCGCAGATCGTTGTCGGCCGCCAGTTCCTGCGCCGTCGCCAGGTCGTACTTGGCCTGCGCCTCGCGCGTGTCGGTGATGGTGGCCGTGCCGACCTCGAAATTGCGCTTGGCCGAGGCCAGCTGCTCGCTGATGGCCGTCTTGTTGGCGCGCGTGGTGGCGAGCGTGTCGCCGGCCGCCAGCACGTCGAAGTAGGCCTGGGCCACGCGGAAGATCAGGTCCTGCTCGGCGGATTCCAGATCCGCCTGCGCCACGCCCAGGGCGCGCTGGGCCTGGTCGATGGTGAGCGCATTGCCGCGGTTGTAGAGCGCATAACTGCCCTTCAGCCCGGCCTGCAAGGTGTCGGAATTGAGGTTGCCGCCGCTCGGCGGGTCGACACGCTGGTGCGTGGCGGAAGCGCCCAGGCCCAGGGTGGGCCGCGCCAGCGCGTCGGCCTGCGCCGCCTTGTACTGCGCCGAATCGGCCTGGGCACGCGCGGCCAGGTAGGTGGCGTCATAGGCCCGCGCCGCGTCATAGAGCTCGTTCAGGCTCTGTGCCTGCGCGCCCGCACCGAAGAGGCCGAGCGCGATGGCGAGGGTGCTCAGGCGCAATGCGGTGCGCGCTTTGTTCGACTTGTTCTCACGGACAGCAGGCATGACGCTTCCTTGCAGCATAGTTAGGTCCCACATAAGGGAGGGTTCGGATCAATATCTGGGCACCATGGGGTCTTGCTCGCAAGACCAGGCCTCGATGCCGCCGGCGAGGTTATAGACGGTTTCAAAGCCTTGGCGCTCAAGAAATGCGACGACTTGCAGACTTCGCATCCCATGATGGCAATAACAGACGACGGGCCGCGCCGGCTCCAGCCGCGCCAGCGCCGCCGGAATCTGCCCCATCGGCACGGCCAGGGTGTCGACGCCGGGCGGGCTGATGCTGGCCAGCGCCACCTCCCAGGGCTCGCGCACATCCAGCAGCAGGGGTGGCGTCGGCGCGTCCAGCATGGCGCGCAGTTCCGTCACCGAGATCTGCTGCATGCGAGGGCTCAAAACACGAAGCCGGAGGCGGCTTCGAAGCCCGGCAGGCGCGGCGCCGCGGTGTCGAACAGCTCGACGCTCTTGTATTCCTTCTCACCCACCCGGGTGGTGAGGGTGGCGCGCATCACCGGCTCCTCGCCCACGATGGCCAGCAGGCGCCCGCCCACCTTCAGCTGCGCCAGCAGGGCCGCGGGCACCTCGGCCACCGAACCCGACAGCAGGATGGCGTCGAACGGCGCCTCGCCGGCCAGGCCCTGGGCGCCGGCCGCTTCGCGCACCGTGACATTGCTGAGGCCGGCGCGGCGCAGGTTCTCGGCCGCCTGCCGCGCCAGCTCGGGGCTGGACTCCAGCGTCACGACGCGCTGCGCACGGTGCCCCAGCATGGCGGCAAGAAAGCCGCTGCCGGTACCGATCTCCAGCACCTTCTCATGCCGCGCCACCTTCAGCTCCTGCAGCAGGCGCGCTTCCACGCGCGGGGCCAGCGTGCTGCGCCCCTCGCCCAGCGGCAGCTCGGTGTCGGAGAAGGCCATGGCGCGGTAGGCGGCAGGCACGAAGTCCTCGCGCTTCACCGCGGCCAGCAATCCCAGCACATCCTGGTCCAGCACATTCCAGGGCCGGATCTGCTGTTCGATCATGTTGAAGCGGGCTTGTTCGTAGTTCATGCTCATCCTTGGCTCAAATCTTCCGGCGCGATTCTATTTCCCGGCGCGCGCTGCGCCATTGCCATCCGTCATGCCGCGCGACCATTTGCGCCTGGCCCATTGCGACAGATCGTCCAGGTAGCAGTAGATCACCGGCACCACCACCAGGGTCAGCAGCGAGGAGGTGATGACACCGCCGATCACCGCCTGGCCCATCGGCGCGCGCTGCTCCGAGCCCTCGGAGAGCGCAAAGGCCAGCGGCACCATGCCGAACACCATCGCCAGCGTCGTCATCAGGATGGGGCGCAGCCGCACCCGCGCGGCGTGCAGCAGCGCGGCATCGCGGCTCATCGGCTCGGCATCCACGCCATGGCCATGCTCGCCCTCGCGCGAGCGGATCGCGAAGTCGATCAGCAGGATGGCGTTCTTGGTCACCAAGCCCATCAGCATGACGATGCCGATGATGCTGAACATGTTCAGCGTGGAGCGGAACAGCAGCAGCGCCAGGATCACGCCGATCAGCGTCAGCGGCAGCGAACTCATCAGCGCCAGCGGCTGCAGGAAGCTCTTGAACTGGCTGGCCAGAATCATGTAGATGAAGACGATGGCCAGCCCCAGCGCGCCCACCGCGTACTGGAAGCTCTCGTTCATGTTCTTGGTCGAGCCGCCAAAGGAATAGCGGTAGCCGGGCGGGAACTCGCTTTCCTGCAGGATCTTCTGGATGTCGGCCGAGACCTCGCCCGAGCTGCGCCCCAGGGCGTTGCCGTCGATGGTGATCTCGCGGTTCATGTCGCGCCGGTTGATCTGGTTGGGGCCGGTGGAGGGCAGGATCTCGGCCACCTGTGCCAGCCTCACCACGCGCGCCGAGCCATCGCTGGCGGCCGCCACATTGAGGGGCAGGTCTTGCAGATCGGCCAGGCTGTCGCGCTGGCCGGGCGGCAGGCGCACGATGACGTCGTAGTTCTCGCCGTCCGGGGCGCGCCAGTTGCCCACCGTGGTGCCGGCCACCAGGGTGCGCAGCGAGCTCGCCAGGGCGTTCACGTTCAGGCCCACGTCGGCCGCGGCATCGCGCTTCACCTCCACCGAGACGGTGGGCTTGTTGGGCTTGAGCGTGCTGTCCAGGTCCACCAGACCGGGCACCCGGCGCAGCTTCTCGGTGACGCGGTTGGCGATGCGCTCCAGCTCCTTCAGGTCCGAGCCCTGGATGGAGAACTGCAGGCTCTTGCCGCCGCCCAGATCGGTCTGGCCGATATTGGTGACGGTGATGCCCGGGATGGTAGCGAGCTTCTCGCGCAGCGGCGTGGCGAGATCGGCCACGCTGCGCTGGCGGTCCTTGCGGTCCACCAGGCGCACATAGATGGCGCCATAGATCTTGCCGGCGGCAAAGCCGCTGTTGATGGTGGTGACGGTATAGCGCACCTCGGGCATGGCGCGCAGCACCGCATCGATCTGTCGGGCGCGCGCCTCGGTCACCTCCAGCGAGGAGCCCACCGGGGTGTAGAAGTTCACCTGGGTCTCGGAGAGGTCGGCCTTGGGCACGAACTCCTTGCCCACCCCGCCCAGCAGCACGAAGCTCAGCACCAGGGTAGACAGCGCGATCAGCAGGGTCTTGCCCTTGTGCCGGAGCGACCAGGCCAGGATCAGCTGGTAGACGTCGGACAGCCAGTTGGTGAAGCGGTCGAACTGGCCGGTGACGCGGCCCACCGTGCGGTCGTACAGGCTCAGCGGCCCCTCCTTGGGCGCGCCATGGCCGGCATGCGGGTCGTGCCAGACGCTGGACAGCATCGGGTCCAGCGTGAAGCTCACGAACATCGAGATCAGCACCGCGGCGACGATGGTGATGCCGAACTCGTGGAAGAACTTGCCGACGATGCCGCCCATGAAACCGATGGGCAGGAACACCGCCACGATGGACAGCGTGGTGGCCAGCACCGCCAGGCCGATCTCCTCGGTGCCGTCCAGCGCCGCCTGGCGCGGGCTCACCCCCATCGCCACATGGCGCACGATGTTCTCGCGCACCACGATGGCATCGTCGATCAACAGGCCCACGCACAGCGACAGCGCCATCATGGTGATGTTGTTGATGGTGAAGCCGAACAGGTACATGAACAGAAAGGTGCCGATCAGCGCGATCGGCAGCGTCAGGCCGGTGATGACGGTGGAGCGCCAGCTGTTCAGGAACAGGAACACGATCAGCACCGTCAGCGCCGCGCCCTCGAACAGGGTGCGCTTGACGTTGGCCACCGAGATGCGCACCGCGCGCGAGTTGTCGCGGTTCACCTCCAGCTTCACGCCCTTGGGGGTCAGGCCTTGCGCGTCCTTGAGCGCCGCCATCAGCCCGTCGACCACCGCGATGGTGTTCTCGCCCTGGCTCTTCTGCACCGACAGCAGCACGGTGCGCTGGCCGTTGTAGAGCGCCAGGCTCTCGACCTCCTGCGGCCCGTCCACCACCTCGGCCACCTGCCAGAGCTTGATGGGGGTGCCGGCACGGCGCGCCACCACGATGTCGCGGAAATCCTCGGGGCGCTTCAGCCGCGCATTGATCTGCACCACGCGCTCCTGCTCGCGCGAGCGCAGATTGCCCATCGGCAGTTCCTGGTTCTCGCTCTTCACCGCGGCCAGCACCTGGTCCACGCCCACGCCCAGGGCCTCCATGGCCTGCGGCTTGAGGAAGAGCTGGATCTGGCGCTGCAGACCGCCCACCACCTGCACCGAGCCAACGCCGCGCACGTTCTCCAGGCGCTTTTGCAGCACCTGGGTGGCCCAGGTGGTGAGGTCCTGGGTGCTGGTCTTGCCGTCCTCGGACAGCAGGGCCACGTTGAAGACCGGTGCGCTCTGCGGATCGAAGCGCGAGATGCGCGGCTCCTTGACCTCGTCGCGCAACAGCGGGCGTATCAGCGCCACCTTCTCGCGCACGTCCTCGGCGGCCTTGCGGCCGTCGATGTCGAGGTTGAACTCGATGATCACCACCGCCGTGCCCTCGTAGGAGCGCGAGTACAGCGAGCTGATGCCGGCCACCGTGTTGACGGCCTCCTCGATCTTCTTGGTGACCTCGGCCTCGACGATCTCGGGCGAGGCGCCCGGATAGTCCATTGCCACCACCACGGTGGGCAGGTCGATATTCGGGAACTGGTCGACCGCCAGACGCTGGTAGCTGAACAGGCCCAGCACCACGAAGGCGAGCATGACCATCACGGCCATCACCGGGTTCTGGATGGAGAGTCGGGTGAACCACATGGTCGGGTCCCGCGCTCAGCGCGCCGCGCCGCTGGCGGCAGAGGTGGCCGTGGGCGCCACGCGCACCAGGCTGCCCTCCGCAACCGCGCCCGCCGCGGCCGTCAGCACATGGGCGCCGGCCGCCAGGCCGCCGCGCAGCTCCAGCGCGGGCACACCGCCCTGCTCGCCGGCGGCACCCAGCTGCACCACCTGCGCGCGCACCTTGCCGGCGTCGGCCAGCAGCACATAGGGTTGGGCGCGGTCCACCCGCACCGCACCCGTCGGCAGGGCCAGGGCCTCGCGCTCCTCCAGCACCAGGCGGCCACGCGCGAACATGCCGTGGCGCAGGCCCGCCTGACCGGCCACCCGCAGATAGGCCAGCACCGCGCGCGAGCCCGCCTGGGCGCTCGGGCTGATGCGCGCCACCTGGGCCTGCACCGGCGCGGCCAGGCCCTCCACCTGCAGTAGGGCCGGCGCACCGATCTTGAGGCCGGCGGCCTGCTCGGCCGGCACCGCGGCCTCGAGTTCCAGCCGCGAAAGATCGACGATCTCGAGGATGCGGCCGTCCACCGCCACGCGCTCGCCCGGCTGGGCCAGGCGCTGCGAGACCTGGCCGGCAATCGGCGCCAGCAGCCGCGTATCCGCCAGCGACTTGCGCGCCAGCTCCACGGCCGCCTCGGCCGCCAGCAGATTGGCCTTGGCATTGGCCTCGCTGGATTGCGCGGCCTCCAGCGCCGTCGAGGAGATGAAGCCCTGCGCCACCAGGGCGCGGTTGTTTGAGGCACTGCGGCTGGCGATGTCCAGCTGGGCCTTGGCGGCCAGCGCGGTCTGCTCGGCCTGGCGCAGGCGCCAATCGAATTCGGTGGCGTCGAGCTGACCGAGCAACTGGCCGGCGTGCACCGTGTCGCCCTCGCGCACCGCCAGGCTCTTCAGCTCGGCGGCCACCTTGGCCTTCAGCAGCGCCATGTCCACCGCGCGCAAGCTGCCCGAGATGTCCAGGCTGCGCGCGAAGCGCTGCGGCTTCAGGGTGACGAGGTCCAGCGCCCCCAGCTCCAGCACCGTGGCGGGCTTGGGCGCGGCGGCCTCGGCCTCCCTGGCCTTCTTGCCCTTGAGATAGCTGGCGCCCAGGCCGCCCACGATGAGCAGGGCCAGCACCGGCACAGCAATCTTCCACCCAGCTTTCATGCGTTCGTCTCCGCGGGAATGTATTGGTTCGTTGGCATCAGGGCGGCGACGCCAGCAGGCCGCGCAGCATCAGATCCAGCTGCACGTCCAGCACCGCCTTGGCATCCAGGGGCGGGCCATGCAGGGCACAGGCGCCAAAGGAGTGCTTGTGTAACACGAGATGCAGCATCGGCGCGATCAGCACATGCACCGCATGCTCCACCGGCACCGGGCGGAATTCGCCGCTGGCCACGCCCTTGGCCAGCAGGCCGGCCAGCAGTTCCTGGGTGGGCCGGATCACCTCGTCCACATAGAACTGCGCCAGCTCGGGAAAGTTACGCGCCTCGGCCATCATGATCTTGGTGATGCCGCCGGCCGGGCTCATGCCCATGCGCGCCCACCAGTCCGCCATCAGGGTGCGCAACAGGCTGGCCATGCTGCCGCGATGCTGAGCCGCCAGGGCCACGCTCTCGGTGATCGGCGAGACCAGGCTGGCGCGCACCATCGCCTTGAAGAGCTCTTCCTTGGACGGGTAGTAGAGATAGAGCGTGCCCTTGGACACGCCGGCACGCGCCGCCACTTCCTCCGAACGCGTGGCCGCGTAGCCCTTCTCGACGAACAGGCTCAGCGCCGCGTCCAGCAGCTCCTGCGGGCGGGCTTCCTTGCGGCGTTGACGGGGCGAGGGGGTGGAACTGGCCATGGGCTCATACTGACTGACCGGTCAGTAATGTAGGCGGCTCGTTCCAGCGGGTCAAGACGGCAGGCGGCCGCCTTCGCCGCGCCGGCTATCATCCCGCCCCTGCTTTCATCTGGAGTGCACGTGGACGCCATGCTGTTGATCAAGGCCGCGATCATGGGGATCGTCGAGGGCCTGACCGAATTCCTGCCGATCTCGTCCACCGGACACCTGATCCTCACCGGCTCGCTCCTGGGCTTCAGCGACGACAAGAGCAAGGTCTTCGACATCGCGATCCAGACCGGCGCGATCTTCGCCGTCATCCTGGTCTACTGGCAGCGCCTGGCCGAGACCGCCGCCGGCCTGGGCAGCGATGCGCGTGCGCGCCGCTTCGTGCTGAACGTGGCGATCGGCTTCCTGCCGGCCGTGGTGCTGGGCCTCTTGTTCGGCAAGGCCATCAAGGCCCATCTGTTCACGCCCACGGTGGTGGCCAGCACCTTCATCCTGGGCGGCTTCGTGATCCTGTGGGCCGAGAAGCGCCCGCAAAGTACGGTAAAGATCCAGGACGTGGACGGCATGGGCCCGCTGGATGCGCTCAAGGTGGGTCTGGTGCAATGCCTGGCCATGATCCCCGGCACCAGCCGCTCGGGCGCCACCATCATCGGCGGCATGCTGCTGGGCCTGTCGCGCAAGGCCGCCACCGACTATTCCTTCTTCCTCGCCATCCCCACCCTGATCGGCGCCGGCCTCTACAGCCTCTATAAAGAGCGCGCCCTGCTGAGCATGGCCGACCTGCCGCTGTTCGGCGTGGGCCTGCTGTTCTCCTTTGCGAGCGCCTGGATCTGCGTGCGCTGGCTGCTGCGCTACATCTCCAGCCATACCTTCGTGCCCTTTGCCTGGTACCGCATCGCCTTTGGCATCGTGGTCTTGGCCACGGCCTGGAGCGGGCTGGTCGTGTGGGCTGACTAAAATAGCGCCCTATGACGATCACCATCAAGTCCGCGGCCGATATCGCCGCGATGCGCGTGGCGGGCCGCCTGGCCTCCGAAGTGCTGGACATGCTCACCCCCCATGTGAAGCCCGGCATCACGACGGACCAACTCGACAAGCTCGCCTACGATCACATCGTGAACGTCCAGCAGGGCATCCCCGCGCCGCTGAACTACTGCCCGCCGGGCTACACGCCCTACCCCAAGTCCATCTGCACCTCGATCAACCATCAGGTCTGCCATGGCATCCCGAACGACCGGCCGCTGAAGAACGGCGACATCGTCAACATCGACGTCACCGTCATCAAGGACGGCTGGCATGGCGATACCAGCCGCATGTTCATCGTCGGCGAGGGCTCGATCGCGGCCAAGCGCCTGTGCGCCTTCACCTACGAAGCGATGTGGAAGGGCATTGCCAAGGTCAAGCCGGGCGCGCGCCTGGGTGACATCGGCCATGCCATCCAGACCTTTGCCGAGAACGCCGGCTTCGCCATCGTGCGCGAGTTCTGCGGCCATGGCATCGGCCAAAAGTTCCATGAAGAGCCGCAGGTGCTGCACTACGGCCGCCCCGGCACGCTGGAAGAGCTGGTGCCCGGCATGGTGTTCACCATCGAGCCGATGATCAACGCCGGCCGCCGCGAGATCCGCGAGATGGGCGATGGCTGGACCATCGTCACCAAGGACCGCTCGCTGTCCGCGCAATGGGAGCACACCCTGGTGGTGACCGAGACCGGCTACGAGGTGATGACGCTCTCGGCCGGCAGCCCGCCGCCGCCGGCCTTCATCACCGGCTGATCCATGACCGTTCCGGTCATCGGCATTGCCGAACTGAAACAGCACTTCAAGACCGGCAAGACCGGCCTGCTGCAGGCCTTCCGCGACGCCGAACCCACCGTGGGGGCCGCCACCGGCCTGATGCGCAAGCTGGCGCGCCATGTCGACGCCACCCTGCAGACCCTGTGGCGCCAGGCCGGCCTGCCCGAGGGCGCGGCGCTGGCCGCGGTGGGCGGCTATGGCCGCGGCGAGCTGTTCCCCTACTCCGATGTGGACGTGCTGCTGCTGCTGCCCGACGGGCTGGAGCCCTACCAGCCCGGGCCGCTGAAGGCCAGCATCGAGGCCTTCATCACCGCCTGCTGGGACATCGGCCTGGAGATCGGCTCCTCGGTACGCACGGTGGACGAATGCGTCAGCGAGGCCGCCGGCGACGTGACGGTGCAGACCGCGCTGCTGGAGGCGCGCCTGCTGGCCGGCGCCAAGCCGCTCTTCAAGCGCTTCGAGCAGCGCATCGCCGCGGCCATGGACGCCAAGGCCTTTCTGCGCGCCAAGGTGCTGGAGATGCGCCAGCGCCATACCAAGTACGACGAGACCCCCTACGCGCTGGAGCCCAACTGCAAGGAAAGCCCGGGCGGGCTGCGCGACCTGCAGTTGCTGATCTGGATCGCGCGCGCCGCCGGCCTGGGCAAGACCTGGACCCAGCTGGCCGCCAAGGGCCTGATCACGCCCTTCGAGAGCCGCCAGCTGCAGCGCAACGAGGGTGTGCTGAAGCTGATACGCGCGCGCCTGCATGTGGTGGCGGGCCGGCGCGAGGATCGCCTGGTGTTCGACCTGCAGAACGCCGTGGCTGAGAGCTTCGGCTACCTGGCCAGCAAGGCCCAGCGCGCCTCCGAGGTGCTGATGCGGCGCTACTACTGGGCCGCCAAGGCGGTGAGCCAGCTCAACCAGATCCTCTTGCTGAACCTGGAAGAGCAGATCAACGGCTCGCAGAACGCGCCGATGCGCCGCATCGACGAGCGCTTTCTGGACCGCGCCGGCATGCTGGAGGTGGCGAGCGACGATCTCTACGAGCGCGACCCGCATGCCATCCTCGAGACCTTCGTGGTCTACCAGCGCACGCCCGGCATCAACGGCCTCTCGGCGCGCACCCTGCGCGCGCTCTACAACGCGCGCGAGCTGATGAACAGCGCCTTCCGGCGCGACCCGGTGAACCGCGCCACCTTTGTGCGCATCCTGCAGCAGCCCGAGGGCCAGACCCATGCCTTCCGGCTCATGAACCAGACCTCGGTGCTGGGGCGCTATCTGTGGGTGTTCCGCCGCATCGTCGGGCAGATGCAGCACGACCTGTTCCACGTCTACACGGTGGACCAGCACATCCTGATGGTGCTGCGCAATGTGCGGCGCTTCTTCATCCCCGAGCATGCGCACGAGTACGCCTTCTGCTCGCAGCTGGCGGCGCAGTTCGAGAAGCCCTGGCTGCTCTACATCGCCGCGATCTTCCACGACGTTGCCAAGGGCCGCGGCGGCGACCACTCCGACCTGGGCGCGCGCGAGGTGCGGCGCTTCTGCCGCGAGCATGGCCTGGCCAAGGCGGATGCCGAGCTGGTGCAGTTCCTGGTGCAGCACCACCTGACGCTGTCGCGCGTGGCGCAGAAGGAGGATCTCTCCGACCCCGAGGTGATCGAGACCTTCGCCAAGAAGATGGGCGATGCGCGCCACCTCACCGCCCTCTATCTGCTCACCGTGGCCGACATCCGCGGCACCAGCCCCAAGGTCTGGAATGCCTGGAAGGGCAAGCTGCTGGAAGACCTCTACCGCCTGACCCTGCGTGCCCTGGGCGGCGCCCGGGTGAGCATGGACGTCGAGATCGAGGCCCGCAAGCAGGAGGCCAGGCAAGATCTGGCCCTGCGCTCGATGCTGCCGGGCACCGAGGGCCCCCTGTGGGAAACGCTCACCGTCAGCTATTTCGCCCGCCACGATGCCAGCGACCTGGCCTGGCATGCGCGCTCGCTGTGGCGCCATGTGCAAAGCACCGTGCCGGTGGTGCGCGCGCGCCCCTCGCCGGTGGGCGAAGGCCTGCAGGTGCTGGTCTATGCGCCCGACCAGCAGGACCTGTTCGCGCGCATCTGCGGCTATTTCGACAGCGCCGGCTTCAACATCCTGGACGCCAAGGTGCACACCACGCGCCAGGGCTTTGCGCTCGACACCTTCCAGATCATCTCGCCCGACCAGGAGCTGCATCACCGCGACCTGGTCTCGCTGGTGGAGTCCAAGCTGGCGCAGGCGCTGGCGGCCACCGGCCCGCTGCCCGAGCCGCGCCGCGGGCGCCTGTCGCGCCGGGTCAAGTCCTTCCCCTTCACCCCGCGCGTCACGCTGCGGCCCGACGAGCGCGCCCAGCATTGGCTGCTCTCGATCAGCAGCAGCGACCGCGCCGGCCTGCTCTACGCGATCGCGCGCGTGCTGGCGCGCCACCACATCAATCTGCAGCTGGCCAAGATCTCCACCCTGGGCGAGCGCGTCGAGGACACCTTTCTGGTGGACGGCGCCGCCTTGCAGCAGAACAAGCTGCAGCTGCAGATCGAGAGCGAGCTGCTGGACGCGGTCTCGCTGCCGAGCTGATCAGGGCCGTCCTCAGGGCTGGAGGTCGAACACCAGCACCTCGGCGTCGCGGCCCTGGCCCAGGCTCAGCCGCGTCTCCTCGCTGATCTGCAGCGCGTCGCCCGCCTTCAGGGCCTTGCCGTTCACCGTCAGCTCGCCGCGCACCAGGTGCACATAGGCCAGGCGCGCGGCGCTCAGGTTCAGCTGCGCGGCCTCGGTGCCATCGAACAGGCCGGCATACAGGCGCGCATCGGCATGGATGCGCACCGAGCCCTCCGCGCCATCGGGCGAGGCCAGCAGCCGCAGGCGGCCGCGCTTTTGCTCGGCCGGCACATGGATCTGCTCGTAGTCGGGTGCCACGCCGCGCACGTCCGGCTGGATCCAGATTTGCAGGAAATGCGTACTGCGGTCCTTGGCGTGGTTGAACTCGCTGTGCATCACGCCGGTGCCGGCGCTCATGCGCTGCACGTCGCCCGGGCGTATCACGCCGGCTTGTTTGCCCGATTCAGCGGCGCCGGCCTGGCCATTGCCCATGCTGTCCTTGTGCGCCAGTTCGCCCTCCAGCACATAGCTGATGATCTCCATGTCGCGGTGGCCGTGGGTGCCGAAGCCGGTGCCGGGGGCGATGCGGTCCTCGTTGATGACGCGCAGCGCGCCGAAGCCCATGCGGCGGGCGTCGTAGTAGTCGGCAAACGAGAAGCTGTGATAGCTCTTCAGCCAGCCATGGTCGGCATAGCCACGGTCGCAGGATCGGATCAGTTCAAGCATGGTGCGTCGCTCCTTGTTGGCATCCAATGTAGGAGCGCACCCCGGCGGCGTGGCTGGAACGCCTTGAAGCCAGCGTTCAAATAAGATGAAACCATGTCGACCCAGAGCAAAAGCACGGACAAGCGCCGCGTCCTCACCCCCGAAGCCCTGTCCATGATGGACAGCATCGCCCGCACCGGCAGCTTTGCCGCCGCCGCGCGCGAGATCGGCAAGGTGCCCTCGGCCCTCACCTACAGCGTGCGCCAGCTCGAGGAGGCGCTGGACGTGCTGCTGTTCGACCGCAGCTCGCGCCAGGCCGTGCTCACCGCCGCCGGCCAGGAGCTGCTCAACGAGGGCCGTCGCCTGCTGCAGGAAATGGACGCGGTGGCAAATCGCGTGCGGCGCGTGGCCACCGGCTGGGAGAGCCAGCTCACCATCGCCATCGACGATGCGATCGCGCGCCGCGCCGTGTTCGACCTGATGGAGGCCTTCTACAGCCAGCGCCTGCCCGAGGGCGGCGCCCCGCCCACGCGGCTGAAGCTGCGCGTGGAGGTGTTGTCGGGCACCTGGGAGGCGCTGATGTCGGGCCAGGCGGATCTGGCCATCGGCACCTCGGCGCAACCGCCCGGCACGGCGGTGGTGTGCGAGCCGCTGGCCGAGATGGAAATGATGTTCTGCGTGGCGCCGCACCACCCGCTGGCCGAGCGGCCCGAGCCGCTCTCGGCCGCCACCATGGCCGAGCATCGCATCGTCACCGTGGCCGACACGGCCCGCCATATGGAGCCGATGACGGTGGGCGTGATGCCCGGCCAGGAGGTGCTGACCATGCCCTCGATGGCCGCCAAGCTGGAGGCCATGCTGCGCGGCCTGGGCTGCGGCGCCCTGCCCGCGCCGATGGTGCGGCGCCATATCGAGGCCGGCCGGCTGGTGCACAAGAGCACCTACCAGAAGCGCCGCCTGATCCCGCTGCACTACGCATGGCGCAGCACAGGCCACCCGCCGGCCAAGGCGCTGGCCTGGTGGCTGCAGCAGCTGCAGAGCACCACCACACGCAAGGCCTTGGTGGAGCAGCATGAGGGGCTGCTCTTGTGAGCCTGGGCTATGTCGGGCGCTATGTTGGTCGATTTGCGCCCTCCCCGACCGGTTTGCTGCACGCAGGTTCCCTGGTGGCGGCGCTGGCCAGCTGGCTGGACGCGCGCGCCCATGGCGGCCGCTGGCTGGTGCGCATCGAGGATGTGGACCTGCCGCGCTGCGTGCCCGGCGCCGACCGCCTGATCCTGGGCCAGCTGGCCGCCCTGGGCCTGCTGCCCGACGCGGCCCCGCTGTGGCAATCGCAGCGCGGCGCGCACTATGCGCAGGCCCTCGCGCGGCTGGAGGCCGAGGGCTGGGTCTATGGCTGCGCCTGCTCGCGCAAGGACATCGCCGCCGCCATCGCCGCCGCCGGCGGGGCGCTGCAGCGCCATGGCGAGCTGGTCTACCCCGGTACCTGCCGCGCCGGCACGCAGGGCCGCCCGCTACGGGCCTGGCGGCTGCGCAGCACAGCGGGCCGGGCCGACGAGCGGCCGCTGCTGATAGCCTGGCACGACCGCCGCCTGGGCGCGCAAGCGCAAGACCTGACCCATGCGGTGGGCGACTTCGTGCTCAAGCGCGCCGATGGCCTGTGGGCCTACCAGCTGGCGGTGGTGGTGGATGACGGCGAGCAGGGCATCAGCCATGTGGTGCGCGGCGAAGACCTGGCCGACAACACGCCGCGCCAGATCCGCCTGCAGCAGCTGCTGGGCTACGCGCGGCCCGCCTATCTGCACACGCCCCTGGTGCTGGGTGCCAATGGCGAGAAGCTCTCCAAGCAGAACGGCGCGCTGCCGGTGGAGCTGGGCGACCCGCTGGCCGCGCTCAAGCAGGCGGCGCTGCCGCTGGGGCTGGCGCTGCAGGCCAGCAGCCTGCCCGAAGCCCTGGCCGAGGCCGTGGCCGCCTGGCCCTACCGGCTGCCGGACCCGGTTTGATGGCATGATGCCGGCCTCCGCAGAAAAGGAAATGACATGAACACCACCCCCAGCGGCCTGCAATACGACGACACCGTGACCGGCACCGGCGCCGAAGCCAAGTCCGGCCAGGACGTCACCGTGCACTACACCGGCTGGCTCTACAAAGATGGCGTCAAGGGCGCCAAGTTCGACTCCAGCAAGGACCGCAAGGACCCCTTCCAGTTCGAGCTGGACGGCGGCATGGTGATCCGCGGCTGGGACGAGGGCGTGCAGGGCATGAAGATCGGCGGCACGCGCGTGCTGGTGATCCCGCCCGAGCTGGGCTATGGCGCGCGCGGCGCCGGCGGCGTGATCCCGCCCAATGCCACGCTGATGTTCGAGGTGGAGCTGCTGGCGGTCAGCGGCGGCCAAGACGGAGGTGGCGAGATCAGCCTCCAGCTGCAGAGCACCGCCTCCGGCCTGCAGTTCCAGGACGTCACCCTGGGTGAAGGCGCCGAGGCCAAGTCTGGCCAGCGCGTCACCGTGCACTACACCGGCTGGCTCTACAAGAACGGCCTGCGCGGCAAGAAGTTCGACTCCAGCAAGGACCGCGGCGACCCCTTCCGCTTCCATCTGGACCAGGGCCAGGTGATCCGTGGCTGGGACGAGGGCGTGCAAGGCATGAAGGTGGGCGGCACGCGCATGCTGGTGATCCCGGCCGAGCTGGGCTATGGCGCACGCGGCGCCGGCGGCGTGATCCCGCCCAATGCCACGCTGCTGTTCGAAGTGGAGCTGCTGGCCGTCTGAGGCCGACGTTGCAGAATCGAGACGGGGGCCGCAAGGCCCCTTTTTCTTGCCCTCGCCAGGCGCGGGCGCGGGTTTAGCATGGGCCCATGAACCTGCTCGATTTCGACCACCTGCTGCGCTACTGGACCGCCGCGCAGTGGCAGGCCAATGTGCTGATGCTGCTGCACCTGATGGGCGCCATGCTGCTGGGGCTGGTACTCGGCTACGAACGTGCCTTCCACGGCCGCGCCGCCGGCATGCGCACCTATGCCCTGGTCTGCATGGCGGCCTGCGCGGTGACGATTCTGGTGGGCTATCCGGACCAATGGTTCGGCGGTCATGTGGCCGGCGGCAGCACGCCGCAGTTCACCGACCCGACCCGTGTCATCCAGGGCGTGGTCACCGGCATCGGTTTCCTGTGCGCCGGCGTCATCATGCGCGAGGGCATGAACATCAGCGGCCTCACCACGGCGGCCTCGCTATGGGCGGCCTCGGCGATCGGCATCCTGCTGGGCATGGGCTTTTATTTCGCCGCCATCATGCTGACCCTGCTGTGCGCCGGCCTGATGATGTGGGGCGCCAAGCTGGAGGCCAAGCTGCCCTCGCACCCCGCCATCTCGGTGCTGATACGTGGCAAGCCCGGCCGGCATTTCCAGCAGGACGAGCTGGCCGATTTCTCCGAGCGCCTGGGCTTTCGCTTCGCCCCCGGCTCGCTGAGCATCGAACGCAATGGCGAGCGCGAGGAATGGCGCTTCGTCTGCACCGCCAAGCGCAACTACAAGAGCACCACGCTGACGCGTTTCTCCAGCCGTCTGCACGAGCTTGAGGGCGTGGCCGAATACCGCGTCACGCACGCGCGCAACTGACCCCCATGGCCCCGACATCCGTCTGGCGCCTGCTGGCGCTGCTGGCGCTGGCCGGCCCGGCGCTGGCACAGCGGGCCGAGCATTACGCCCTGCATGTGCGACCCGACATCGAGGCGCAGCGCCTGCAGGTCCAGGCCCGGCTGCAGATCAGCGGCGTGCCGCCCGGCAGCCGCGAACTGCTGGTGGCCGCGCCGGGACTGCAGCTCAGCCATGCCGAGCTGGACGGGCAAGACCTGCCCCTGCGCCACAGCGAGGCGGGCTGGCACGTGCAGTTGCCCGCCGGCGTCGGTCCGGGGCTGACGCTGGCGCTGCGCTACCAGGCGCCGGCGGCCGAGGGGCTGGTGTTCGGGCCGAACTATGTCTACACCGCCTACCAGAGCTGCAACTGGCTGCCCTGCGTGGGCCGGCTGCTGGAGCGCGCGACGCTGCACGTCCAGTTCGCGCTGCCACCCGGCTGGCTCAGTGTGGCCAGCGATGCCGAGCGCCCCTACCCGCTCTATGTGCTGGGTTTTGCCGCCGGGCGATTCAAGGAGGCCAGCGAGACCGCCAGCGGCAGGACCCTGCGCTATCTGGGCGCCGTGGACGACGAGGCCGGCCTGCGCGCGCGCTTTGCCAGCACACCGGCGATGCTGGCCTTCTTCGAGGCCAAGGCCGGCCTGCCCCTGCCGCACGCCGAGTACACCCAGCTGCTCGTGCCGGGCGGCGTGGCGCAGGAAGTGAGCCGGCATGCCGTGATCGGCAAGGCCATGCTGGACCCCATCCTGGAGACGCCCGAGGAGGACTGGGTGATCGCGCACGAACTGGCGCACCAGTGGTGGGGCAATCTGATCACCTGCGCCGACTGGAACGAGTTCTGGCTCAACGAGGGCATCACCAGCTTCATGACCGCGGCCTGGAAGCAGCAGCGCTGGGGCGAGGCCGCCTACCAGCGCGAGCTGGAACTGGCCGCCAGGCGCTGGGAGCGCGCCAAGGCGGCGGGCTTCGACAAGCCGCTGAGCTGGCCGGGCGACTACCCCAGCCTCGGGCTGAAGCGCGCCATCCACTACAGCAAGGGCATGCTCTTCATGCATGCGCTGCGCCAGGAACTGGGCGAGGCGGCGTTCTGGCGGGGCTTGCAGCGCTATACCCAGGCAAACGCGGGACGCAGCGTGCGGGCCGCGGATCTGCAACAGGCGATGGAAGGCGCCGCAGGCGTGAGCCTGCAGCGCCTGTTCGAGCGCTGGGTGTACTGAGCCCTGGCGCTCAGTGCACCACCCTCTCGAACGCGAACTCGCCCCCCTCCACCCGCACCGGGATCACATCCTTGGGCCCGAAGCGGCCCTGCAGGATGAGCTTGGAGAGCGGGTTCTCGATGCGCTGCTGGATCGCGCGCTTGAGCGGCCGGGCGCCGAAGGCGGGGTCGAAGCCGACCTTGGCAAGTTCGGCCAGGGCCTCGTCGCTCACATCCAGCTTCATCTCCAGCTTCTCCAGCCGCGCCTCCAGCGCCTGCAGCTGGATCTTGGCGATGGAAGCGATGTGCCTGTTGTCGAGCGCATGGAACACCACGGTCTCGTCGATGCGGTTGAGGAATTCGGGGCGGAAATGCGCCTTCACCTCGCCCCACACGGCGTCGCGTATCACCTCGCTCGATTCACCCGCCAGCGCCATGATGTGCTGTGAACCCAGGTTGCTGGTCATCACGATGACGCAGTTCTTGAAGTCGACTGTGCGGCCCTGGCCATCGGTCAGGCGGCCATCGTCCAGCACCTGCAGCAGCACATTGAAAACGTCCGGGTGGGCCTTCTCCACCTCGTCCAGCAGCAGCACGCTGTAGGGCTTGCGGCGCACCGCCTCGGTCAGGTAGCCGCCTTCGTCGTAGCCCACATAGCCGGGCGGCGCGCCGATCAGGCGGCTCACCGAATGCTTTTCCATGAACTCGCTCATGTCCATGCGGATCATGTGATCCTCGCTGTCGAACAGAAAGCCCGCCAGCGCCTTGCACAGCTCGGTCTTGCCCACGCCGGTGGGGCCCAGGAACAGGAAGCTGCCGAGCGGGCGGTTCGGGTCCGAGAGGCCGGCGCGCGAGCGCCGGATCGCGTCCGCCACCGCGGTGATGGCCTCGTCCTGGCCCACCACGCGCTGGTGCAGCTTGGCTTCCATCTGCAGCAGCTTGTCGCGCTCGCCCTGCAGCAGCTTGGAGACCGGGATGCCGGTGGCACGCGCCACCACCTCGGCGATCTCCTCGGCCCCCACCAGGGTGCGCAGCAGCTTGTTGGGCGTGCCGCCGGCGCCCGTGCCGGACTTGCCGGCCTCCTTGGCCTGGGCGTCGCTCAGGCGCTTCTCCAACTCCGGCAGCTTGCCGTACTGCAGCTCGGCCACCTTGTTGAAATCGCCCTTGCGCTTGAGTTCCTCGATCTGCTGCTTGATGCGGTCGATCTCTTCCTTCACATGCGCGCTGCCCTGGGCCTGGGCCTTCTCGGACTTCCAGATCTCTTCCAGGTCATTCGCCTCGCGCTGCAGCTTGAGCAGCTCTTCCTCGATCAGGGCCAGGCGCTTCTTGGAGGCCTCGTCCTTCTCGCGCTTGACCGCCTCGGCCTCGATCTTCAGCTGGATCATGCGGCGATCCAGCTTGTCCATCACCTCGGGCTTGGAGTCCAGCTCGATCTTGATCTTGGCCGCGGCCTCGTCGATCAGGTCGATGGCCTTGTCGGGCAGAAAGCGGTCGGTGATGTAGCGGTGGCTCAGCTCGGCCGCGGCCACGATGGCCGGGTCGGTGATCTGCACGCCATGGTGCACCTCGTACTTCTCCTGCAGGCCGCGCAGGATGGCGATGGTGGCCTCCACGCTGGGCTCATCCACCAGCACCTTCTGGAAGCGGCGCTCCAGCGCGGCGTCCTTCTCCACGTACTTGCGGTATTCGTCCAGGGTGGTGGCGCCGATGCAGTGCAGCTCGCCACGCGCCAGCGCGGGCTTGAGCATATTGCCGGCATCGATGGCGCCCTCGGCCTTGCCGGCGCCCACCATGGTGTGCAGCTCGTCGATGAAGAGGATGATGCGGCCCTCGTCCAGCGCCA
Organism: Roseateles sp. FW301-B2; assembly: GCF_058788955.1. Lineage (NCBI taxonomy): Bacteria > Pseudomonadati > Pseudomonadota > Betaproteobacteria > Burkholderiales > Sphaerotilaceae > Roseateles > Roseateles sp. FW301-B2. The sequence goes on along the minus strand of NZ_JBYTBE010000037.1, from coordinate 29,203 downwards.
CTTCCTTCAGCACCGACTTCAGGCGTTCCTCGAATTCGCCGCGGAACTTGGCGCCGGCCAAGAGGCCCGCCATGTCCAGCACCAGCACGCGCTTGCCCTTCAGGGTCTCGGGCACCTCGCCATTGACGATGCGCTGCGCCAGGCCCTCGACAATGGCGGTCTTGCCCACACCGGGCTCGCCGATCAGCACCGGGTTGTTCTTGCTGCGACGCTGCAGCACCTGGATGGCGCGGCGGATCTCGTCGTCGCGGCCGATCACCGGGTCCAGCTTGCCCTGGCGGGCGCGCTCGGTGAGGTCGAGCGTGTATTTCTTGAGCGCCTCGCGCTGGCCCTCGGCCTCCTGGCTATCGACCTTCTGGCCGCCGCGCACCGCTTCCACCGCGGCCTCCAGCGCCTTGCGGGTCAGGCCATGGCCGCGCGCAATGCCGGCCAGATCGCTCTTGGCATCGGCCAGGGCGAGCAGGAACATTTCGCTGGCAATGAAATGGTCGCCGCGCTTGGCCGCTTCCTTCTCGGCGTTCTGCATCAGGCTCACCAGATCGCGGCTGGGCTGCACCTGCTGGCCCTCGCCCTGCACCTGGGGCAGGCCGGCCAGGATCGCGTCCACCGAGGTCTTCAGCGCCGCCAGCTTGACGCCGGCACGCTCCAGCAGCGCGCGCGGCCCCTCGGCCTGGGCCAGCATCGCGGCCAGCACATGGGCCGGCTCGATATAGGGGTTGTCCTTGGTGACGGCCAGGCTCTGGGCCTCGGCCAGGGCTTCCTGGAACAGGGTGGTGAACTTGTCGACACGCATGGTTGAAATCCTCCGGGGGGGTGCTCGCTTGGGACGCAAGTGGGACCCAGCCCGAGGATTTCAAGACTGGGGCCGCTCGGCAAGGCCCCAGACGCTCAGACCCTGAGCAAGATCAAGTCGCGCATCAGTTTCAGGCCCAGCACCGCGCCGCCCAGCCCGCCCAGCACATGGGCGGCGGTGTGCGCCAGCGCCAGGCCATAGAGGCCGCGCTGCAGCAGCGCCAGCGATTCACCGGAAAAGGTCGAGAAGGTGGTCAGCCCGCCCAGAAAGCCCGTCACCAGCAGCAGGCGCAGCCCCTCGTCGGGGAAGCGCGCCAGCCATTCCAGCGCCATGCCTATCATCAGCCCGCCCAGCACATTCACCAGCAGGGTGCCGAGCGGGAAGCCGGCCCAGACCTGGTTGAACAGGATGCCGGCGCGCCAGCGCGCCAGCGCCCCCAGGCTGGCGCCGACCGATACCGCCGCGATCTGGTTCAGCATGCTCAAGCTCATGCGCCGGCATTCCCCGCGTCTATGCCCCAGCGCGCCAGCGCGGCATCGTCGGCCACGCGCGCATCGACCCAATGGGCACCGGCGGGGGTGTGTTCCTTCTTCCAGAACGGCGCCTGCGTCTTCAGATAGTCCATCAGGAACTCGCAAGCCTGGAAGGCCTCGCCGCGGTGCGCCGAGCTCACCAGCACCAGCACGATCTGCTCACGCGCCGCCAGGGGCCCGACACGGTGGATCACGCGTGCGCCGCGGATGTCGAAGCGCTGCAAGGCCTGATCGATCATGGCCTCAATGGCCGCCTCGGTCATGCCCGGGTAATGCTCCAGCTCCATCAGGCTGACCTGCTCGCCATCGCTGGCCTCGCGCACGGTGCCCACAAAGCTCACCACCGCGCCCACGCCGCCGTCCTGCTGGCGCAATGCCAGCGTCTCGGCGCCGAGGTCGAAGTCTTGGGTCTGGATGCTGACGCGGCTGTCGTTCATGACACGAATTGTGGCATTGAGTACCCACCCTTCGTGAGGAAGGACATGGGCCCTGCGCTGGTGGATACTTCGCTCGCGGCGGCAAGCGCCGCGAACTCACTGCAATATCGGGAGCGCGACCATGGGTTTGATGGACTTCATCAAGAAACAGTTCATAGACATCCTGCAATGGACCGAGGACAGCGATGGCACGCTGGCCTGGCGCTTCCCGATGCAGGATTTCGAGATCCAGTATGGCGGCTCGCTGACGGTACGCGAGTCGCAGATGGCGGTGTTCGTCAACGAGGGCAAGGTGGCCGATGTGTTCGGCCCCGGCACCTACAAGCTGACCACCCAGACCCTGCCGGTGCTGACCTATCTGAAGAATTGGGACAAGCTCTTCGAGTCGCCCTTCAAGAGCGATGTCTACTTCTTCAGCACGCGCCAGCAGGTGGACCAGCGCTGGGGCACGAGCCAGCCGGTCACCATCCGCGACAAGGACTTCGGTGCGGTGCGCCTGCGCGCCTTCGGCAACTTCGCCTACCGCGTGGCCGACCCCAAGCTGTTCCACACCGAGATCTCCGGCACGCGCGAGCGCTACACGGTGCAGGATCTGGACGGCCAGTTGCGCGGCCTGATGCTGCAGCACATCAGCGATGCGGTGGCGCAAAGCGGCATCCCCTTCCTGGATCTGGCGGCCAACCAGATCGAATTCGCCAAGCAGCTGCAGACGGCCACGGCGCCCGAATTCGAGAAGCTGGGCCTGAAGCTGGAGCTGGTGACGCTGCAAAGCGTCTCCCTGCCCGACGAGCTGCAGAAGATCCTGGACCAGAAGATCGGCATGGGCATGATCGGCGGCCAGAACATGGGCCAGTTCATGCAGTACCAGACCGCACAGGCCATTCCCAAGCTCGCCGAAGGCGTCGCGGGTGGTGGCGGAGGCGGGGGTGGCAGCATTGCCGGCGACGCCATGGGCCTGGGGGCAGGTCTTGCCCTGGGCCAGACCATGGCGAGCCAGCTGGCCCAGGGCCTGGCGGCAGCGCAGGCCCCGAAAGCCGCGCAAGCCGCGGTCACCGGCGAACCCACGCCCACTTCCGAAAGCATCATCGCCCTGATCGAGAAGCTGGGCGACCTGAAGGCCAAGGGCATCCTGACCGACGAGGAATTCGCCGCCAAGAAGGCCGAGCTGCTGAAGAAGCTGGCGTAAATCTTGGCCGGCGAGGAGACCCAGCGCCGCTGGCGCGCCAACTGCCCCAACTGCGGCGCGCCGGTCGAGTTCGCCTCGGCGGCCTCGGCCAGCGCCGTCTGCAGCTTCTGCCGCAGCAGCCTGCTGCGCGAGGGCGAGGCGCTGCGCAAGATCGGCGAGAGCGCCGAGCTGTTCGACGACTATTCGCCGCTGCAGCTGGGTGCCGCCGGCCGCTTTGCCGGCGCAGCCTTTCGCCTGGTGGGCCGGCTGCAGCTGGCCTACGAGGGCGGCAGCTGGAACGAGTGGCACGCCCTCTTCGACTCGGGCCGCAGCGCCTGGCTGGCCGAGGACAACGGCAGCTTCGTGCTGGGCTTCGAGGCGCCGCTGGCCGAGCGCGCACCGCAGGCCCATGAGCTGATCCTGGGCGCGCAGCTGCCGCTGGCCGGCCAGGCCTGGCGCGTCGCCTCGCTGACCCAGGTGACGCTGGCGGCCGCCCAGGGCGAGCTGCCCCACCCGCCGGCGCTGGGCCGGCAGTTCCTGGTGGCCGATCTGCGCAATCCGCAGAACGAGGTGGGCACGCTGGAATACAGCCAGGCCGAGGCGCCGCTGTGGTCGGTGGGGCGGCCGGTGCGCATTGCCGAGCTGGCCATGAGCGGCCTGCGCGAGGCCGAGGCCGGCGCCAAGGCGATGGCCTCCAGGACCTATGCCTGCCCCAGCTGCGGCGCCGCCCTGGCACCCAGGCTGCAGGACAGCAAGAGCATCGTCTGCGGCCAGTGCCATGCGGTGGTGGACATCTCGCAGGGCCTGGGTGCCGACCTGGCCCACTATGCGCAGCAGAACGGCATGGCGCCGCAGATCCCGCTGGGCAGCATCGGCAGCCTGGCCGTCGCGGGCGGCGCGCCCCTGCCCTGGCAGGTGGTGGGCTACCAGGAGCGCTGCGATCTGCCCGGAAGTCAGGGTTCTCCGGGCGACGACGACGAAGAACAGACCTTCTGGCGCGAATACCTGCTCTACAACCGCAACGAGGGCTTTGTCTTCCTGGTCGACACCGAGGAAGGCTGGTCCATCGTGCGGCCGCTCACCGGCGTGCCCAAGGGCGCCGGCGCCAGCGTCGAATGGCAGGGCAAGCCCTTCAAGCTGCGCTACAGCTATATGGCCAAGAGCACCTATGTGCTGGGCGAGTTCTACTGGCGGCTGCGGCGCGAGGAGCGCATCCAGGTCAGCGACTACGAATACAAGAGCGGTGCCCGCACCGAGCTGCTGTCGCGCGAGGAGCAGGCGGGCCAGGAAATCAGCTGGAGCCATGGCCGCAAGCTCGACGCCGCCGAGGTGGCGCGCGCCTTTCCCAAGCTCGCGCCGGAGGCGCAGGCCACGCTGGCGCGCGACGCCGGCCCGGCCAGCGAGCACAGCCTGGGCTTCAAGCTGGTGGTGGCGGTGTTTGTCATCATGGCGCTGTTCATGCTGGTGCGCGCCTGCAGCAGCGACGATTGCCAGAGCTACAAGGACGCCTACGGCGAAGCCAGCAGCGAATACCAGCAATGCCGGCAGCGCAGCAACGGCAGCGGTGTGCGCATCAACTCGGGTGGCGGCTCCTTCGGCGGCTTCAGCAGCGGCGGCGGTGGACACAAGTAGGCGAACAAGGAGAAGACTATGGACGGACTCGAATGGCTCAAGCCCGGCATCGTGCTGGGTTCCATCCTCTACGCGGTGGTGGGCGTGCTGGTGTTCTGGATCAGCTTCGTCATCATCGACAAGCTCACGCCCTACAAGCTGTGGGAGCAGATCGTCGAGGAGAAGAACCTGGCGCTGGCCATCGTGGTGGCGGCGATGTGCATCTCGATCGGCATGATCGTCTCGGCGGCCATCCACGGCTGAGCGCGGCGCCACGCCATGGCTGGCCTGCCGACCCGCCTGCTGTGCGCGGCCCTGCTGCTGGCCCTGTCGGCCGCGCCGGCCTGGGCCGGCGACAAGATCAGCTGGGGCTGGGCCGATTCGGCCCCCTTCATGATTCCCGAGGGGCCGGACCGCGACCAGGGCATTTACGACCAGATCCGTGCCCTGCTGAAGAAGCGCCTGCCGCAGTACGAGCACGAGGAGGTGGCGGCGCCGATCCCGCGCATCCTCAAGGAGATCAAGGCCGAGAGCCACTGGTGCTGGCTGGCGGCCAGGAAGACGCCGGAGCGCGAGGCATTTGCCTATTTCTCCTTGCCCGCCGCGCTGGTGATGCCGCCCCGCATCATCATCCGCAAGGACCATCGCAAGGCCTACGAGGGCATGGGCGAGCTGTCGCTGAAGACCTTGCTGGAACAGCATCCGGAACGCGCCAGCTTCATGCGCGAACGCTCCTACAGCCCCGAGGTCGACGCGCTGCTGCTGCAGAACCCGCCTGGCCATCTGCATTCGACGCGCCATGTGGCGGTCCAACTGATCCTGGCCGAGCGCATCGACTACCTGCTCGAATACCCGGCGATGGCCTTCTACCTGGCCAAGCGTTCCGGCCATGAGGGCGCGCTGATGGCCCTGCCCTTCAAGGAAATGTCCAGCCACAGCCTGGACCGGGTGATGTGCCCCAAGACCGAATGGGGGCGCCAGGTGATCGCGGCCGTCGATGCGGTGCTGCTGGCGGAGCGCCCCACGCCCGCCTACCGCCGCATGCTGGAGAGCTGGCATGACGACGAGGGCGTGCAGCGCATCCGCCAGCTCTACGACACGACCTTCCTGAACGGCCGCTAGCGGGCGTGCCCAGCTGTCGCCGGATGTAAATGTGTTTGGCTGCGCGCCACGGGCGGCCTAGACTCGGCGCGCTTTGATGTTGGGAAAACAACCATGACGATCGCCAAACGCCTGATTGCCTCCACCCTGGTGCTGTCCTGCACGCTGATGAGCATGCCCGTCCATGCCCTCATCGTGCCGACCGAGGCCCTTGTCGAGACCGAGGCCGGCGACACGAGCGGGCAGCGCGCCCGCATCGACGCCTTCTTCGCGCGCGAGGACGTGCGCCTGGCCCTGGTGCAGCAGGGCGTGGACCCGCAGGCGGCGCTGGCACGCGTGGCGGCGATGAGCGATGCCGAGGCCGCGCAGCTGGCCGGCCGCATCGAGCAGGCGCCTGCCGGCGGCGAGGTGCTGGGCATTCTCTTCACCCTCTTCATCGTGCTGCTGGTGACCGACATCCTGGGCTTCACCAAGGTCTTCCCCTTCACCCGCTCGATTCGATGAGCATGGCTGGCGCCGGCCGCCCGCGCCAGCAACACCCCGCCGCGGCGGGGTTTTTCGTTTTCGTCCTTTGCCTGGCCGGGCTGCTGAGCGGCTGCGCCGGCACGCCGCAAGTGCAGGCGCTGCGGGCCGACTGGCCGGCCGGCCTGCCGGCGCGGGCCCAGGTCGGCACCGTGCCCTTCATCGACCAGGACGAGTTCGAGTGCGGCCCGGCGGCGCTGGCGATGCTGCTGCAATCGGCCGGCCTCGCCACCACGCCGGCGCAGCTGCGACCCCAGGTCTTCCTGCCCGGGCGCCGCGGCTCGCTGCAGACCGAGCTGCTGGTGGCGGCGCGCCGCCAGGGCCTGCCGGCCTACCGCCTGGAGCCCAGGCTACCGGCCCTGCTGCAGGAGCTGGCCGCCGGCCATCCGGTGCTGGTGTTCCAGAACCTGGCCCTGCCGGTCTACCCGGTCTGGCATTACGCCGTGGTGCTCGGTTTCGACCGCGAGCGCGACCGTCTCTACCTGCATTCCGGCCACACGCCGGAGCTCGAGATGTCGCTGTCCACCTTCGAGCGCACCTGGGAGCGCGGCGGCTACTGGGCGATGGTGGCCCTGCCGCCGGATCGGCTGCCGGCGACGGCCCAGGCCGCGCCGCTGGCGGCCGCGATCGCGGCGCTGGAACGCGTGCAGCCAGCGCCGGCACGCCAGGCCTACGAGCAGGCGCTGATGCGCTGGCCGGAACAGCCGGCTCTGCTGCTGGGCGCCGGCAACGCCGCCTATGCGCAGGGTGATCTGGCCGGCGCCGAGGCCGCCTACCGGCGCGCGGTGCAGCGCCTGCCGGCCGCCGCCGATGCCTGGAACAACCTGGCCCAGGTGCTGATGGAGCGGGGCCAGCGCGAGGCGGCGCGCGAGGCGATCGAACGGGCGATTGCGCTGGGTGGCCCGCGCCTGGCCAGCTACCAGGAACTGGCACTGAAACTGCGCCAACCTTGAGCCGCCGGAGGGTGGGCGCGTGATAGCCTCTCGCCCCATGTCCGACGCGCCCGCCGCCTCTTCCTCCCCTCCTGTCGCCCGCATCTCGCTGCACGAGTTGCTGCTGCTCGCCAGCGTGTTCGTGGTGGCGGCCTGCGGCCTGGTCTACGAGCTGGCCGCAGGCGCGCTTGCCAGCTATCTGCTGGGCGACTCGGTGCTGCAGTTCTCCACCATCATCGGCACCTATCTGTTCGCGATGGGCCTGGGCTCCTGGCTGTCGCGCTACCTGGAGCGCCAGCTGGTGGCGCAGTTCCTCAAGATCGAGCTGCTGGTGGGCCTGATCGGCGGGCTCATGCCGGCCGCGCTGTTCACCGCCCACAGCCTGCTGCCGCCCACCCAGCTGGGCGCCTTCCGCGTGCTGCTGTATGGGCTGGTGCTGCTGGTGGGCGCGCTGGTGGGGCTGGAGATCCCACTGGTGATGCGCATCCTCAAGAAGCATTTCAGCCAGCGCTATGCCTTGCGCGAGCTGGTCTCGCAGGTGCTGACCTTCGACTACCTCGGCGCCCTCGTGGTGGCGCTGGCCTTCCCGCTGCTGCTGGTGCCGCAGCTGGGCCTGGTGCGCACCGGCATCTTCTTCGGCCTCCTGAACGCCTTCGTCGCGGTGTGGGCGCTGTGGCTGTTCCGCGCCGAGCTGCGCGCCTGGTCGCGCCATGCCTGGGCCTGCGGCCTCACCGTCGCCGCCCTGCTGGCCGCCATGCTGGGCGCCGACCAGCTCACCACCTGGGCCGAGGACCGCTTCTACGGCGAGCACATCATCCTGCGCGAGACCAGCGACTACCAGCGCGTGGTGCTGACCCAGGGCGGCGCGGGCGTGCGCCTGTTCCTGAACGGCAATCTGCAATTCCATTCGCGCGACGAGTACCGCTACCACGAGGCCCTGGTGCACCCGGCGATGGCGGCCCAGGGCGCGCCCAAGCACGTGCTGGTGCTGGGCGGTGGCGACGGCATGGCGGTGCGCGAGATCCTGCGCTGGGCCAGCGTCGAGCAGGTCACCCTGGTGGAGCTGGACCCGCACATGACGCGGCTGTTCTCGAGCCTGCCGCTGTTGCGCCAGCTGAACCAGGACGCCCTGCTCAGCCCCAAGCTCCGCATCGTCAATGCCGACGCCTTTGGCTGGCTGGAGCAGCACCCCGACGCGCAGTTCGACGTGATCGTGGTGGACTTCCCCGACCCCAGCAATTTCGCGCTCGGCAAGCTCTACACCACCAGCTTCTACCAGCTGCTGGACCAGCGCCTGGCCGCCGGCGGCTTCGCGGTGGTGCAGACCACCTCGCCGCTGCTGGCGCGGCGCAGCTTCTGGACCGTGGTGACGACGCTGGAGGCGGTGGGCCTCGCCACCACGCCCTACCACGCCCATGTGCCCAGCTTCGGCGAATGGGGCTTCGTGATCGCCAGCCGGCGGCCCTGGCGTGCCCCGACCGCACTGCCGGCCGGCCTGCGCTTCCTCACGCCCGAGGGCATGGCGGCGCTGCGCGACTTCCCGCCGGACATGGCGCGTGTGCCGACCGAGGTCAATCGGCTCTCGAACCAGGTGCTGGTGCACGAGTTCGAAGCCGAGTGGGGCAAGGTCCATTGAGACGGCGCGAGCTGCTGGCCGCGAGCTCGGCCCTGCTCGCCGGCTGCCGGGCCGGGCAGCCGCCCCTCCAAGGCGGCTGGGTCGGCGCCAGCGCGGCGCGCGGCCACCGCCTGCGCACGCCGCTGCCGAGCGCGGCGCCCGCCGTCACGCGCCGCAGCCAGGTGCTGATCGTCGGCGGCGGGGTGTCAGGTCTTGCCTGCGCGCGCGGCCTGGCCGCGGCCGGCATCGACTTCGCGCTGCTGGAGCTGGACGACGAGGTCGGCGGCAACAGCCGCGGCCATCGCATGGGCGGCATGGCCTGCCCGCTCGGCGCGCATTACCTGCCGCTGCCAGGGCCGCATGCGCATGAGGTGAGCGAGCTGCTGCACGCGCTGGGCCTGGCGCGGCAGGCCCTGGGCCGCACCGTCTACGACGAACGCATGCTGTGCCACAGCCCGCAGGAGCGCCTGTTCTTCGAGGGCCAATGGCATGAGGGCCTGCTGCCCCCCGCGCAGACCGAGGCCACGCGCCGCCAGTACCGCCAGTTCGCTGCCGCCGTGCAGCAGGCCATGCGGCTGGGCTTTGCCATGCCGACGCAGCGCGCACCCTGGACGCCCGCGCACGCCGCCCTCGATGCCCAGAGCTTTGCCGCCTGGCTGCAGGCCCAGGGCCTGGATGACGCGCAGCTGCGCTGGTATCTGGACTATTGCTGCCGCGACGACTTCGGCGCCGACGCGGCCCAAGTCTCGGCCTGGGCCGGCCTACACTATTTCGCCAGCCGGCATGGCTTCCATCCCCCCGAGGACGAGAGCGCCGAGCGCGAGGCCGTGCTGACCTGGCCCGAGGGCAATGCCTGGCTCGCCCGGCGCCTGGCCGAACCCCTGGGCGATGCACTGCAGACGGGCCGCACGGTGCTGCGGCTGCGCGAGGGGCGCCACGAGGTCGAGGTGCTGGCATTCGACGAAGCGACGCAGACGCTGGAGCGCTGGCTGGCCCCGCGGGCGGTGCTGGCCACGCCGCTGCTGATCGCCGGCCGCCTGATCGAGCACCCGCCGGCGGCGCTGCGCGAGCTTGGCCAGCAGCTGCGCTACGCGCCCTGGCTGGTGGCCAATCTGCAGCTGGCCGAGGCGCCGCTGCAGCGCCTGGGCGCCGCACCCGCCTGGGACAATGTGCGCTACGGCAGCGCCGCGCTGGGCTATGTGGATGCGATGCACCAGAGCCTGCGCCCCTACCCGGGGCCGACGGTGCTGAGCGCCTACTGGGCCCTGCCCGGCCAGCAGCGTGCGAGCCTGCTGCAGGGCGATTGGGCCGAATGGACCGAGCGCGTGCTGGCCGAGCTGCGCCCCCTGCACCCCGAGCTGGACCGCCAGCTGCTGCGCGTGGACCTGATGCGCTGGGGCCATGCGATGAGCATTCCCGTGCCCGGCCTGCGCGGCTCGGCGGCGCTGGCGGCGCTGCGAAAACCGCAGGGCCGGCTGCACTTCGCGCACAGCGACCTGGCCGGCTATTCGGTGTTCGAGGAGGCCTACACCGCCGGCTGCCAGGCGGCCGCGCAGCTGAAGCGCTAGCTAGCTAGCCACACCAGGCCGGGCCCAGCAGCCACAGCTGCAGCTCGGCGCGCTCCAGATAGGCCGGCAACGCCAGCAGGGCCAGCGCCATCAGCATGAGCAGCAGCGCCAGATGCCGCCAGCGCTTCACGACGCCACGGCCAGCGCCGGCCGCGGCCTATCGTCGATGGGCCAGTGCAGCAGCGCCGCCAGCAGGCCCAGGGCCATCGCGATCCACCACATCGGCGCATAGCTGTGGGTGGCGTCGAACACCCGCCCGCCCAGCCAGACGCCCAGGAAGGAGCCCAGCTGATGGCCCACAAAGGTGAAGCCGAACAGGGTGGAGAGATAGCGCAGGCCGAACACCTGGGCCACCAGGCCGTTGGTGAGCGGCAGCGTGCCCAGCCACAGCAGGCCCATCGCGATGCAGAACAGCTGCACGCTCCAGTTGCTGAGCGGCAGCAGCAGGAACAGCGCGATCACCGCGGTGCGCAGCAGGTAGAGCAGGGTCAGCAGCTGTTTCTTGCGCCAGCGCCCGCCCAGCCAACCGCACAGATAGGTGCCGCCGATATTGCTCAGCGCGATCAGGGCCAGGCCACTGGCCGCCTGGCCGGCCGGCAGGCCGCGCTCCAGGAGATAGGCCGGCAGGTGGGTGGCGATGAAGGCAAGCTGGAAGCCGCAGGCCAGAAAGCCCAGATTGAGCAGCCAGAAGCCCGGCTGGGCAAAGGCGTCGCGCAGGGCCCGGCCCAGCCCGCCATCGCCCACGCCAGCACCCCGCGGCTGGCGGTCGTCCAGCGGCCAGCCCAGCGGCAGGGCCAGCGCGATCAGCACGGCCAGGCACAGCAGGGTGGCCGACCAGCCCAGCCCCTGCATCAAGCCCTGGGTCAGCGGCACGGCGAGGAACTGGCCCAGCCCGCCGACGGCGCCGGTCAGCCCCAGCACCGCCGCACGCTGCGTCGGCGCGACGATGCGGCTCAGGGCCCCATAGACCACGCCGAACGCGGTGCAGGCCAGGCCCAGGCCCACCAGCAGGCCGGAGCCCAGGTAGAGCAGCCACAGGCTCTGCGCCGTGGCCATGGCCCACAGCCCCAGGCCATAGAGCAGGCAGCCGGCCATCACCACCCGGCGCGAGCCGAAGCGGTCCGCCAGCATGCCGGTAAAGGGCTGGGCCAGGCCCCAGACCAGGTTCTGCAGCGCCAGCGCCAGGGCCACGCTCTCGCGGCCCCAGCCGCGCTCCAGGCCGATGGGCAGCAGGAACAAGCCCTGCACATGGCGCACGCCCAGCGCCAGGCCCATCATCAGGCCGCCGCACAGAATCGGCAGGGCCCAGCGTCTCAAAGGCTTCATATGAGTTTCCCGATGCGAATGCGAAGATTCGAACTGGCACCCAGTCTGTCTTGACGGCAGGGCCCTCATCAAGCAATCTCTGCGACATCTTCACATTCGCATCTGGAATGTCACTCCCCCTCACCCGACTGACCCAGCTGGACCTGCTGCGCGGCTTTGTCGCGGTGGCCCGGCGCATGAGCATCACGCTGGCGGCACAGGACCTGTGCCTGACGCAGTCCGCGGTGAGCCGGCAGATCGCGGCGCTGGAAGCCAACCTGGGCTGCGCGCTGTTCCTGCGCGGCTACCGCAGCATCAAGCTCAGCCCCGAGGGCGAACGCCTGTTCCGCCGCGTCGATCCGGCCTTCCAGCAGCTGCAGGACGGGCTCGCCGAGCTGCTGGCGCCCGCCCAGCGTCGTGGCAGCGTCACGCTGACCGCCAGCATCGGCGTGGCCTCGCTGTGGCTGCTGCCGCGCCTGCGCGGCCTGCAGCAGCGGCATCCGGACATCGATCTGCGCGTGGCCGCCAGCGACCGCGTGATGGACCTGCGCGCCGACGGCATCGACCTGGCGCTGCGCTATTGCGCAATGAGCCAGCCGCCCGCCGGCAGCGCGCGTCTGTTCGGCGAGGCGGTGCTGCCGGTGGCCCACCCCGCCCTGCTGGCCCAGGGGCAGGATCTGGCCGAGCTGTTGCCGCAGCAGGTGCTGCTGGAATTCGACGACGCCCGCCGCCCCTGGCTGCAATGGGCCGACACCCTGGCTGCGCGCGGCCTCAGCGCGCGGCAGCCGCGCGCGATGCTGCGCTTCAACCAGTATGACCAGGTGATCCAGGCCTGCCTGGCCGGCCAGGGTCTGGCGCTGGGGCGGGTTGCGCTGGTGGCGCCCATGCTGGCCGATGGCCGGCTGCGCGCCATCGATGCCCAGGCCGTGGCCCAGCCCTGCGAGCACGCCTACTGGCTGCTGCGGCGCCCTGGCAGCAGCACGCCCGCGGTGCAGGCGGTGGTCGACTGGCTGCTGGACGAGGCCGCCCTCACACCGGCCGACGCCGGCGCGCGCTGAGTCAGGCCAGGCCGCGTCGCAAGGCCTGGCGCGCCGCGCTGGCGGGCGCGAACGCGGCCACCAGCCTGTCCATCAGGGCCTGTGCCTTGCTGCTGTTGTCCTGCCCCAGATTGCAGACATAGACGTCCAGCGTCACCGCGCCCAGCTCGGGCCAGGTGTGCACGGCCAGATGCGACTCGGCCAGCAGCACCACGCCGGTGATGCCCGATTGCTCGCTCCCAGGCGCGGGCGTGAAGCGGTGAAAGAGCTCGGCCACGGCACCCAGGCCGGCCTCGGCAACCGCCTGCACGCACAGGGCACGCAGGGTCTCGGGCCGCAGCATCAGCGCCTGGGCGGGATCGCAGCCGCGCAGGTCGGCCACGAGGTGCAGGCCTTCCACTCAGCCGCCGCCGAGCCGCCTCAAGGCGGCTGAAGCCCCCGCGGGGGGCTGAGCCCGCACCGAGCAAGCGCCTATGCGCTTGCTCGCGGCTGGCGAAGGCCGAGCGGCCTGCAAGCCGCTTGGCAGCGAAACGAAGTGAGCGTGGGGGCTCACGGTTCAGCCGCCCGTGACGGGAGGAAAGAACGCCACCTCGGCACCATCGGGGATCAGGGCGTCTTCCTTGCTGAGCTGCTGGTTCAGCGCGCAGCGCACCGCACGCGTGCGCGCCAGCACGCTGGCATGGGGCTCGCCGCGCGCCAGCAGTTGATCGCGCAGGGCGCCCAGACTCAGGCCGGCCTGCCAGTCCTGCGTTTCGCTGCTTCCCAGCGCCTCGCGCAGGGAAGCGAAATAGCGGATCGTGATCATGGATGCAGGAGTTCGGAGAAGGGAATGAACTGCACTGTAGCGCCGTCGGCGATGGCCGCGCCGGCCGGGTTGTCGACCAGCCCCTCGCCCCACACGGCCGAGGTCAGCACGCCCGAGCTCTGGTTGGGGAACAGCGCCAGCCCGCCCTGCTCGTTGATGCGCGCACGCAAGAACTCGCGGCGCTTGTCGGGCCGGGGCCAGGCGAAGTCGGCGCGCAGCGGATAGCGCCTGGGCGTGAGCTCGCTGGCACCCTGCAGGCGCAGGATCACCGGACGCACCAGCAGCAAGAAGGTCACGAAGCTGGAGACCGGGTTGCCGGGCAGGCCGATGAACCAGGCATCTTGCACCTTGCCGAAAGCCAGCGGCTTGCCGGGCTTGATGGCGATCTGCCAGAGGTCCAGCTCGCCCTCGGCCTGCACGGCCGGCTTCAGATGGTCTTCCTCGCCCACCGAGACACCACCGGAGGTGATGATCAGATCGGATTGCGCCGCAGCCTCGCGCAAGGCGGCACGCGTGGCGTCCAGCCGATCCGGCACGATGCCCAGATCCACGACCTCGCAACCCAGGCCCTGCAGCAGGGCCGTGAGCGTGAAACGGTTCGAGTTGTAGATGGCGCCGGGCTTGAGCGGCTCACCGGGCATCTGCAACTCGTCGCCGGTGGAGAACAGCGCCACGCGCGGCCGCCTGGCCAGGGTCAGCGTGGCCGCCCCCACCGAAGCCGCCAGGCCCAGCGAGGCGGCGTTCAGCCGCGCCCCGGCGGGCAGCACCACCGCGCCGGCCTGCACGTCCTCGCCGCGGCGGCGTATCCACTGGCCGGGCCGGACTTCGGCTTGGATGCGCACCTGCCCCAAGCCCGCGGCAGCGGCCACGGCCTCGCATTGCTCCTGCATCACCACGGCATCGGCGCCCAGCGGAATCTGCGCGCCGGTGAAGATGCGCGCCGCCGTGCCGGGCTCCAGCACCGCCCCGACCACGCCGGCCGGCACGCGCTGCGAAACCGGCAGCGCGGTGCCAGGTCTTGCCAACAGATCGGCGGCGCGCAGCGCATAGCCGTCCATGGCGCTGTTGTCGGCCGGCGGCACATCCAGCTGCGACACCACCGGCAGCGCCAGCACGCGCCCCAGCGCGGCGGCGGTGGGCAGGGTCTCGGTGACGGCCAGCGGGGCGACGCGGCCCAGCAGGCGCGCGAGCGCCTCGTCCAGGCTCTGCAGCGGCGCGCGCGGGGCTTGCGGATCAGACATGGTTGCGGATGAAGTCCTTCACCGCCTGCACATCCACCGGCAGCACGGTGACGCGCTTGGGCAGGTCCTCGATGTGCTCCAGGCCGGCCGGGCGCGGCGGATCGATCCACAGCGCCTCCTTGATGGTGGCGGCGAACTTGGCCGGCAAGGCGGTTTCCAGCACCAGCATGGGGGTGCCGGCGCTGCGCTGCTCCAGCGCCACCTTGAGACCATCGGCGGTGTGGGTGTCGATGATCTGGCCGTACTGCTTGTGGGTGGCGCGTATGGTGGCGATGCGGTCCGCGTGGGTGCTGCGCCCGGAGACGAAGCCGTAGCGGGCGATGCGCGCGTGCTCGTCGGCCGTCAGCGCGAAACCGCCGGCGCCGAACAGGGCCTTGACGCGCGCGCCATCGCGGCCCAGCAGGTCGAACACGAAGCGCTCGAAATTGCTGGCCTTGGAGATGTCCATCGAGGGGCTGGAGGTTTCGTGCGTTTCGGCGCTGCCGCGCACGCGGTAGACGCCGGTGCGGAAGAACTCGTCCAGCACATCGTTCTCGTTGGTGGCCACCACCAGCTTGGCAACCGGCAGGCCCATCATGCGCGCCACATGGCCGGCGCAGACATTGCCGAAATTGCCCGAGGGCACGGTGAAGCTGACCTTCTCGGTGTTGCTCTTGGTGGCCTGGAAGTAGCCGGCGAAGTAGTACACCACCTGGGCCAAGAGGCGCGCCCAGTTGATCGAGTTGACCGTGCCGATCTTGTACTGGCGCTTGAAGTCGAGGTCGTTGGAAACCGCCTTGACGATGTCCTGGCAGTCGTCGAACACGCCTTCCACCGCGAGGTTGTGGATGTTGGCGTCCTGCAGGCTGAACATCTGCGCCTGCTGGAAGGGGCTCATGCGGCCGTGCGGGCTGAGCATGAAGACGTTCACGCCGGCCTTGCCGCGCATCGCATACTCGGCCGCACTGCCGGTATCGCCCGAGGTGGCGCCCAGGATGTTGAGGGTCTCGCCGCGGCGCTTGAGTTCGTACTCGAACAGCTGGCCCAGCAGCTGCATGGCCATGTCCTTGAAGGCCAGGGTCGGGCCATTGGACAGCGCCTGCAGCGCCAGACCCGGCTCCAGCACCTTCAGCGGCGTGATCTCGGGCGTACCGAAGACCTCGGCCGTGTAGGTGCGGCGCGTGATGGCCAGCAGATCATCGGCCGGGATGTCGTCGATATAGAGCGAGAGGATCTCGAAGGCCAGATCGGCGTAGGCGAGGCCGCGCCACTTCGTGAGCGTGGCATCGTCCACCTGCGGATAGGCCACCGGCAGGTAGAGGCCGCCATCGGGCGCCAGGCCTTCCAGCAGGATCTCGCAGAAGGAGCGCTCGGTATGATCGCCTCGGGTGCTGATGTACTTCATCGTCAGGCCAACTCTTCCTTGCGCAGCCGCACGATGGGCGCCAGCACGGTGGGCAGGGCCTGCATCTGTGCCAGGGCCTTGTTCATGCGGCCTTCCACGGTTTCGTGGGTGAGGATGATGAGGTCGGTCTGCTTCTCGCCCTCAGCCGATTCGCGCTGCAGCACCGCGTCGATCGAGATGTCATGCTCGGCCAGGATGGTGGTGATGCGCGACAGCACGCCGGCCTCGTCGGCCACGATCAGGCGCAGGTAGAAGCTGGTGAGCACCTGTTCCATCGGCAGGATGGGGGTGTCGTTCATCGCATCGGGCTGGAAGGCCAGGTGCGGCACGCGATGGTCCGGGTCGGCGGTGTGCAGGCGGGTGATATCCACCAGGTCGGCGATCACCGCCGAGGCGGTGGGCTCGGAGCCCGCGCCCTTGCCGTAGTAGAGCGTGGTGCCGACGGCATCGCCCTGCACCACCACCGCATTCATCGCGCCCTCCACATTGGCGATCAGGCGATTTGCCGGCACCAGGGTCGGGTGCACGCGCAGCTCGATGCCATTCTCACGGCGGCGCGTCAGGCCCAAGAGCTTGATGCGGTAGCCCAGCTGCTCGGCGTACTTGATGTCGGCCGCCTGCAGCTGGGTGATGCCCTCCACATGGGCCTTGTCGAACTGCACCGGGATGCCGAAGGCGATGGCCGACATGATGGTGGCCTTGTGCGCAGCATCCACGCCCTCGATGTCGAAGGTGGGATCGGCCTCGGCATAGCCCAGGCGCTGGGCCTCCTTCAGCACCACGCCGAAGTCCAGGCCCTTGGAGCGCATCTCCGAAAGGATGAAGTTGGTGGTGCCGTTGATGATGCCGGCGATCCATTCGATGCGGTTGGCGGTGAGACCCTCGCGCAGCGCCTTGATGATGGGGATGCCACCGGCCACGGCCGCCTCGAAGGCCACGATCACGCCCTTGGCGCTGGCGGCGGCAAAGATCTCGGTGCCATGCACGGCCAGCAGCGCCTTGTTGGCGGTGACCACATGCTTGCCGGCGGCGATCGCCTCCATCACCAGGGTCTTGGCGATGCCGTAGCCGCCGATCAGCTCGACGACGATGTCGATCTCGGGGTTGGCGATCACCGCGCGGGCGTCGCTCACCACCACCGCGGCGTCGCCGACGATTTCACGGGCGCGCTCAGTATTGAGGTCGGCCACCATCGCAATCTCGATGCCGCGGCCGGCACGGCCACGAATCTCTGCCTGATTGCGGCGCAGCACGTTGAAGGTGCCACTGCCCACGGTGCCAATGCCCAGGAGGCCGACTTTGATCGCTTTCATGGTGTCTCTTTGCTGTCAGTTGTCAGGTGCCGTGACGCTTGCGGTAATGCGTCAGGAAACGCTCGATGCGGCCCACCGCCTCCTTCAGGTCGTCGGAGTTGGGCAGGAACACGAGGCGGAAGTGATCGGGGGCAATCCAGTTGAAGCCCGTCCCTTGCACGATCAGCACCTTTTCCTCGGCCAGCAGCTCGTAGGCGAACTGCTGGTCGTCCTCGATCGGGTAGATCTTGGGGTCCAGGCGGGGGAACATATAGAGCGCGGCCTTAGGCTTGACGACGCTGACACCCGGGATCTGGGTCAGCAGCTCGTAGGCCAGGTCGCGCTGGCGGCACAGGCGGCCCGTGGGGGCCACCAGGTCCTTGATGCTTTGGTAACCGCCCAGGGCGGTCTGGATGGCGAGCTGGCCCGGCGTGTTGGCGCACAAGCGCATCGAGGCCAGCATGTTCAGGCCGGTGATGTAGTCCTTGGCATGGCGCTTCTCGCCCGACACCACCATCCAGCCGGCGCGGTAGCCGCAGGAGCGGTAGTTCTTGGACAGGCCGTTGAAGGTCAGGCACAGCACGTCGTCGGCCAGCGAGGCGATGCTGGTGTGCACGTTGCCGTCGTACAGCGTCTTGTCGTAGATCTCGTCGGCCATGATGATCAGCTGGTGCTGACGGGCCAGTTCGATGATCTCCAGCAGCAGGCTCTCGGGGTAGAGCGCGCCGGTAGGGTTGTTGGGGTTGATGACGACGATGGCCCTGGTATTGGGCGTGATCTTGCGACGGATATCGGCGATGTCGGGATACCAGTCGCTGCTCTCGTCGCAGATGTAGTGCACCGGCGTGCCGCCCGAGAGCGCCACTGCGGCGGTGTAGAGCGGATAGTCGGGCGCCGGCAGCAGCACCTCATCGCCGGTATCCAGCAGCGCGTTCAGCGCCATCACGATCAGCTCGGAGGCGCCATTGCCCAGATAGACATCGTCGATGCCGACGCCGCGGATGTTCTTCTCCTGGCAGTAATGCACCACCGCCTTGCGCGGCGCGAACAGGCCCTTGGAGTCGGTGTAGCCGGCCGCCGCGGGCAGGTTGCGGATCATGTCCTGCACGATCTCGTCGGGCGGCTCGATGCCGAAGGCGGCGATATTGCCGATGTTCAGCTTGATGATCTTCTGCCCCTCCTCCTCCATCGCTCGCGCCTTGTCCAGCACGGGACCACGGATGTCGTAACAGACATTGGCGAGCTTGGCGGACTTGGAAATCGGCTTCAAGAGGGGCTCCGGTGGTTGACTGGTGCAAAAATGCTGCACTGCAGGCGTGGAATTTAAACACAGGGATCAGGGCATTCCCCCAGACCCGGCGACACTGGGTTCGCAAACCACGCAAGCAGGCTTCGCGCAGACAACGGCACTCATGAAATTCCAACTCGATGAACAGCAGGGCGGCAACAGCATCTCGCGCCACGACGGCAGCCAGGTCTGGGTGAATGGCCAGCGCCACCAGCAGAGCCTGCTGGTGCCCTGGCGCGGCGAGGTGCAGGCCTGGGCCCTGCCCAGCTTCGATGCCCTCAGCGAGGCGCATTTCGAGCAGATACTGGCCCTGAAGCCCGAGCTGGTGATCTTCGGCAGCGGCGCCAGGCTGCGCTTTCCCCATCCCAGGCTCTACCGCGGCCTGATCGAGGCGCGTATCGGCGTGGAGACCATGGACCTGGCGGCGGCCTGCCGCACCTACAACGTGCTGGCCAGCGAGGGGCGCGCCGTGCTGGCGGCCTTGCTGATCGAGGGCGCAACGTCGACCTGAGCGGGCACAAGCCGGCAATCCCCCGAAGTGGCGACGGGGAGACTTGCGGTTCGACGTATAATTCGCGGCTATGCCCACCCGGGCACACCTCTCTAAAGAACGCCCACATGACGCCAGCGCTCAACAAACCCCTTCCGGAAATTGAAGCTCTTGCTACCGGAGGCGTGAAGTTCACACCCCAGGCCTTCAAAGGTCAAGTGGTGGTGCTGTACTTCTACCCGAAGGACAACACCCCCGGTTGTACCACCGAGGCCATGCAGTTCCGCGATCGCCACAAGGATTTCGTGAAGGCTGGCGCAGTTGTGCTGGGTGTTTCGCGCGACAACATGGTGTCGCATGACAAGTTCAAGCAGAACCTGGAACTGCCCTTCGAGCTGATCGCCGACACCGAAGAGAAGCTCTGCCACATGTTCGGCGTGGTGAAGAACAAGATCATGTACGGCAAGAAGGTCAAGGGCATCGAGCGCTCCACCTTCCTGATCGACGCGACCGGCGTGCTGCGCGAGGAATGGCGCGGCATCAAGGTGGCCGGCCATGTGGACGAGGTGCTGAAGGCCGTCAAGGCCCTGAAGAAGGAAGCCGCCTGATCCTCGGCGCGAGCCTTGGCTGCCACCCGGCAGCATTGCAGTATCCAAGCGAAGCCGGCTCCTGAGCCGGCTTTTTGCGTTTACTGGCATCCCGCGTTGCATGCGCGCCGCGCCGCCTGCCCTGGGCTGGCGGTCACGGCGCTTTGTGCATAATGGACTCATGCCCCTGAGTTCCCCGATCCGTATTCCAAGCCAAAGCCGCATCGCTCGCCGTGCGGCTTTTTGCTTTTTCGGCCCGGACCTCTATCTTTTGCTTTCCAACCCAAGCTTGCTCTCTGGCAAGCTGCACTCATGCCACTGCCCAAGCCTCCGACCAAGCGCGCCAGTCGCCTAGAGCCCACCGCATATGCCGCCAGTCTGGCGGTCAGCAAGAACCAGGCAGTACCGGTGGCTGCCCATGCCCCAGAGAAAACAACTGCCCCTCCGCTCGGCCACGCCGCTCAGGCTGCCCAGGCCGCCCCGGCCGTGACGCGAGCCATGCCCAACGGCAATCGCCGCAGAAGCGCCAGCGCCGTACCGGCCGCGCCCGAGATGCGCGCCCCCGCCAACCTGGCCCTGGTGGCGCCGGCCACCAGCGCGGCGCCGCTGCGCCCGGTGGCGCCCCCCAGGCCCAAGGCCGCCAAGCCCAAGAGCAACGAGGCGCCCAAGCTCTTCGTGCTCGACACCAATGTGCTGATGCACGACCCGATGTCGCTGTTCCGCTTCGAGGAGCACGACATCTACCTGCCCATGATCACGTTGGAAGAGCTGGACGGGCACAAGAAGGGCATGACCGAGGTGGCGCGCAACGTGCGCCAGGTCAGCCGCGACCTCGACACGCTGGCTGCCAGCCTGAAGAGCAGCACGCTGGAGGAAATGGCCAAGGGCCTGCCGCTGGACAGCACTGGTCACCGCGAGGCCGGCGGCAAGCTGTTCTTCCAGACCCAGCTGATCGACACCCCGCTGCCGCAGGGCCTGCCCCAGGGCAAGGCCGACAACCAGATCCTCGGCGTGGTGCAGGCGCTGAAGGTCCAGCAGCCGCAACGCGAGGTGGTGCTGGTGTCCAAGGACATCAATATGCGTATCAAGGCGCGTGCCCTGGGCCTGCCGGCCGAGGACTACCGCAATGACAAGACGCTGGAAGACTCCGACCTGCTCTACACCGGCGTGCAGGCCCTGCCGGCCGATTTCTGGGAGCGCCATGGCAAGACCATGGAGAGCTGGCAGCAGGGTGGCATCACCTTCTACCGCATCAGCGGCCCGCTGGTGCCCTCGTTGCTGGTCAACGAGCTGATCTACCTGGAGGCACCCGGCGCCGCGCCGCTCTATGCCAAGGTCACCGAGATCACCGGCAAGACCGCGGTGCTGCGCACGCTGAAGGACTACGGCCACCAGAAGAACTCCGTCTGGGGCGTGACCGCGCGCAACCGCGAGCAGAACTTCGCCCTCAACCTGCTGATGGATCCGGAGTGCGACTTCGTCACCCTCACCGGCACGGCCGGCACCGGCAAGACCCTGATGACCCTGGCCGCCGGCCTCTCCCAGGTGCTGGATGAGCGCCGCTACAGCGAGATCATCGTCACCCGCGTGACCGTGCCGGTGGGCGAGGACATCGGCTTCCTGCCCGGCACCGAGGAAGAAAAGATGGGCCCCTGGATGGGTGCGCTGGACGACAACCTCGAGGTGCTGGCGCGCGGCGACAGCTCGGCCGGCGAATGGGGCCGCGCCGCCACCAACGACCTGGTGCGCAGCAAGATCAAGATCAAGAGCCTGAACTTCATGCGCGGGCGCACCTTCCTGAACAAGTACGTCATCATCGACGAGGCGCAAAACCTGACCCCCAAGCAGATGAAGACCCTGATCACGCGTGCCGGCCCCGGCACCAAGATCGTCTGCCTGGGCAATCTGGCGCAGATCGACACGCCCTACCTCACCGAGGGCAGCTCGGGCCTGACCTATGCGGTGGACCGCTTCAAGGGCTGGGCCCACAGCGGCCATGTCACGCTGGCGCGCGGCGAGCGTTCGCGTCTGGCGGACTTTGCGTCGGAAGTGTTGTGACGCTCTATGTCAGCGACCTAGACGGCACCCTGCTCGACCCGCAAGGCCGGCTCGCGGATTCCACGCGGGCCGGCCTGACGCGCTTGCTCGACGAGGGCCTGACCTTCACCGTCGCGAGCGCCCGGCATGTGTCATCGATCCGGCAGATCCTGGGCGATCTGCCGCTGCGCCTGCCGGTGATCTCGTCCAACGGCGCCTATATCAGCGAGATGGCGAGCTGCCGGCATGAGCTGGTCAACACCATTGCGCCGGCACTGGGCGAGGCGATCTTTGCGCTGATACGCCGGCATGGGCTGATGCCCTTCATCTCCACCCATGGCCCTAGGGGCGACCAGCTGTTCTACCAGTCGGTGCACAACGAGGCGCAGCAGGCCTTTGTGGATGAGCGCATCGAGAAGGCCGACCCGCGGCTGCGCCACGCGCCGCGCCTGCAGGACGCGCTGCGCGACCCGGCCGTGGTGTTCGTGGTGGTGGAGCGTGAGGCGCCGCTGCAAGCCCTGCAGGCCGAGATCGACGCGCTCTGCGGCGATGCCGTCGAGACCCATCTGGCCGAGGATCTCTACAAGCCCGGGTGGCCCTGGCTCACCGTGCACGACCGCCGCGCCACCAAGGACCAGGCCATCAAGACCCTGGCCGAGCGCTACGGCCTGGCCGAGCGCGAGATCGTGGTGTTTGGCGACCATGTCAACGACGTCAAGATGCTGCGCGCCGCGCACCGCGGCATCGCCGTGGCCAACGCCATCGAGGCGGTGAAGCAGGCCGCGCACACCGTGATCGGCCCGCACCACGAGGACAGCGTGCTGCGCTTCATCGAGGCCGACTGGCGGCGCTGACGCCAGCCCGGGGTGCCTACTCCTGCCCCATGGTGTCGCCGGCATCGGCGGCGCCTTCGTGCTGGCGCAGCTGGTAGAAGATGAAGGCCGCCAGCGCCGCCATGGCACCGATGGACAGATAGGTGGCATGGAAGGCGGGCAGCAAGTCCTGACCCCGCGGCAGCTCGCTGGCGCCCGAGAACAGCAGCAGGAAGGCGCTGGAGGTCGCCACCCCCAGGCTCATCGACAACTGCATCACCACCGCCAGCAGGCTGTTGCCGCTGCTGGCGGTCTGCGCGTCCAGATCGCCCAGGGTGAGCGTGTTCATGGCGCTGAACTGCAGCGAATTCACCATGCCGAAGATGGCCAGGTGGATGGCCAGCCAGAGATGGCTGGTCTGGCGGTCCAGCAGCGCGAAGCTGGCGATCAGCGCGCCCAGCAGCAGGGTGTTGGCCACCAGCACGCGGCGGTAGCCCTGGCGCTGGATCAGCCGGGTCGCCAGCGTCTTGGTGAGCATCGCGCCCAGCACCGTGGGCACCATGGACAGGCCCGCCTCCGAGGGGCTGTAGCCCAGGCCCAGCTGCAGGTACATGGGGGTCAGGAAGGGCGTGGCGCCGCTGCCCAGGCGCGCGAACACATTGCCGATGATGCCGATGCGGTAGGTCGGGATGGCGAACAGCCCCATCTGGAACAGCGGCGCCTCGGCGCGCGCCGCATGCAGCCAGTAGGCCGCCATGCTGGCCAGGCCGGCCACCAGCAGCACCAGGCTCAGCGCGGTGGACACCATGCGCTCGCCAAAACCCTGCAGCCCCACCGAGAGCAGCATCAGCCCCAGGCTGAAGAGCACGAAGCCGGGCCAGTCGAAGGCCTTCAGCGCCTGCGCCTTCAGCTGCGGCATGTAGCGCAGCGCTGCCAGCACGCCGGCCACGCCCACCGGCAGGTTGATGAGAAAGATCCAGTGCCAGCTGGCGAACTGCACTAGCACACCGCCCAGCGCCGGGCCGATCAGCGGCCCGATCAGGCCCGGGATGGCGATGAAGCTCATCACCGGCAGGAACTGCTCCTTGGGAAAGGCGCGCAGCACCACCAGCCGCCCCACCGGCACCAGCAGCGCCCCGCCCACGCCCTGCAGCACGCGCGCCGCCACCAGCCAGTTCAGCGAGCCCGCCAGCGCGCAGGCCAGCGAGCCCAGGCTGAACAGCGCGATCGCCCACAGGAACAGGGTGCGCGTGCCCAGGCGGTCCGCCAGCCAGCCCGAGGCCGGGATCAGCAGCGCCACGGTGAGCATGTAGGCGATCACCGCCGACTGCATGCGCAGCGGGTGCTCGCCCAGCGCCAGCGCCATGCCAGGCAGCGCGGTGTTGAGGATGGTGGTGTCCAGCGTCTGCATGAAGAACGCCAGCGCCACCACCCAGGGCAGGAAGCGGCGGGTGGCCGCATCGAGTGCGGGGCGTGCGGGGTCGGAAGGCATGGCCCGCAGCATATGGAAAAAGCCCGCTGGCCGGGGGCTCAGCGGGCTTGCCTGTGCGCTCGGCGACTACTTACTTGCGCAGATAGTCGAAGAAGGCCTTGGAGTTGGAATCGCGGCCGAGGAAGTCGTGCACCAGCTCCTGCGCCGGCTTCTGGCCACCCTGGCCCAGCACGGTGTTGCGGTAGCGCAGGCCCACCTCGGGGCTCAGCTTGTCGGCCGCGAAGGCGGTGCGCAGGTCCATCGCCACCACCAGGCTCCAGAGGTAGCCGTAGTAGCCGGCGCCATAGCCGCCGGCGATATGGGCAAAGCCGGCCGGGAACTTGCTGCCGGGCACATAGCCCAGCGGCGTGGCACCCTGCATCTTGGCCCACAGGGCCAGGGGATCGGGCACCTCCTTGCCATGCAGGGCCAGGTCATAGCTGGCGAACAGGTGCTGGCGGCCATAGGCCGAGCCCTTGCCGAATTCCTTGGCCGCCTTGGCGCGGTCCACCAGCTCGTCGGGCACGGGCTTGCAGCTCGGGCACACATCGGCCATCAGCTTCAGCACCTTCTTGTCCACCACCCAGTCCTCCAGCATCTGCGAGGGGGCTTCGACGAAGTCCAGCATCACACTGGTGCCGCCCTGCAGCGCATAGCGGGTGTTGCTGAGGTTGTTGTGCACCGCATGGCCCAGCTCATGCAGCAGGGTTTCCATCTCGTCGATGGTGAGGCCCTTGCGGTCGAAGTTCACCACCAGGGCGGCGGTGGAGGTGCGACCGATGCGCGAGGCGCTGGAGCGCAGCGGCCACACCGCCGCATGGTTGTACTTGCCCTCGCGCGGGTACATGTCCACATAGAGGGTGGCGATCGGCTTGCCGCTGGCCGCATCGCTGACGGCAAAGGCCTTGGCCTCGGGGTGCCAGAGTTCGGCCGGCACCTCGGTGTAGCGCACGCCCATCAGCTTCTCGATCACATGCATCGCGAACTTCAGGCTCTCCTGGGCCGGGAAGTACTCGCGGAAGGCCTCCTGGTCGACGCTGAAGCGCTCCTTGCGCAGGCGCTCGGCGTAGAAGCTGCTGTCCCAGCGCTCGATCTTGGTGGCTTCGAGCGGCTGGCCCAGGTGCTTGGCCTTGGCGGCGCGCAGCTCCTCCACATCGCTGCGTTCGCGCGCGTTGACGGTGTCCTTCACCTCGTCGAGGAACTTCCAGGCGGTGGCGGCGTCCTTGGCCATGCGGCGGCGCAGATTGAAGTCGACGAAGTTGCTGAAGCCGAACAGCTGCGCGTACTCATTGCGCAGCTTGGCGATCTCGCCCAGCAGGGCCAGATTGGCGTCGCCGCCCTCGTTCTCCTTGGCGCGCCAGAGGCGCTCGCGCGCGGCGGCGTTCTCGCCGCTTTGCAGCAGCGGGCGCAGCGTCGGGTAGTCCACACCCAGCAGCACGCGGCCCTGGGCGTCGCGCTTGGCCTTGGCCCACACGCCCTCGGGCACGCCCTTGAGCTCGTCCTCGCTGAAGGCCACCTGCACATTGGCGTCGCGGATGTTCTTGTTGAACTGCTGGTCCAGCTCGGTCAGCTTGTCGAGGATCTGCTTGGCACGCTGGCGCTTGGGCGCCGTCAGGCTCACGCCGCTGTCCTCGAAGCCGCCCAGGGCAATGCGCTGCAGCTCGCGTTCGATCGGCGTGGGCGTGGGGGCGCTCTTGAGCGCGCGGAAGATCTTCTCGTTCTGGTTGAAGCTGGAATTGAAATCCGACCAGCGCAGCGAGCAGGCCTGGGCGGCGTCGCGCCCGGCGGCATCCGGGTGCACGTTCAGCACGAAGTCGATCGGGCTCAGCGTGTCCTCGACAAAGGCGTAATAGTCGTCATAAGCGGCAATCCAGCCGGCGTCGACCTTGTGGCGCTCGAGCTGGGCCACGCGCTTCTTGGCGGCGGCCAGGCCGGCATCGCAGGCGGACTTGATCTGCGCGGCGCTCTTGAGCTGGGGAAAGGCCGGGCCGGGCAGGCTGGCTTGCGCCAGCGCGTTGGCGCCGAGCAGGATGGCGCCGGCCGCGAAGGCGGCGGCGCGCAAAGGCTTGGTATTCATGCGGACTCCAGTTGCGGGGCCGCCCCCAACGTTAGGATCCGGGCGGCAAGGGCACGGATTGTGCCCGCGGGTCAAAAATCGGGCCAAAAGGCACAGCGTAGGAACCCAAGGAGGAGCGCATGACCGCAGCACAGACCAGCCGCATCCGCGTGGGCATAGGCGGCTGGAACTTCGAGCCCTGGCGCAACAATTTCTACCCGGCCGGCTGGCCGCAGGCACGCGAGCTGGAGTACGCGAGCCGCCGGCTCAGCGCGATCGAGATCAACAGCACCTACTACAGCTCGCAATCCCCGGCCAGCTTCGCGCGCTGGCGCGCGCAGACGCCCGACTACTTCATGTTCTCGCTCAAGGCCTCGCGCTTTGCCACCAACCGGCGCGTGCTGGCCGAGGCGGGCGAATCGGTGCAGCGCTTCGTGCACAGCGGCATTGCCGAGCTGGGCGACAAGCTGGGGCCCATCGTCTGGCAGTTCGCGCCCAGCAAGCGCTTCGATGCCGAAGACTTCGCAGCCTTCCTGGCCCTGCTACCCGCGGCGGTGGACGGCATTGCGCTGCGGCACGCGCTGGATGTGCGGCATGCCAGCTTTCTCTGCCCCGAGTACCTGGCCCTGGCCAGGCGCCATGGCGTGGCCAGCGTGTTCACCGACTCGGACGACTACCCCAGCTTTGCCGACCTGAGCGGCGACTTCGTCTACACGCGCATGATGCGCACCCAGGCCGAGCTGCCCGAGGGCTGCACGCCGCAGGCCCTGGATGCGATCGCCGCCTGTGCCCGGGCCTGGCATGCCGGCCACGAGCCCGCCGCGCTGCCGCGCGTGCAGGCGCCCGCGCCGGCAACTGCGCTGACAACTGCGCCGCGCGATGTCTTCATGTTCTTCATCAGCGGCGCCAAGGAGCGCGCGCCCGCGGCCGCGATGGCCCTGGAGCAGCGGCTCAGGCCGGATTAGGCACCAAGCAGCTCGCTGATCTGGCGCAGCGCCGCCGGGTCGTCCATGGTGCTGAGATCGCCCGGATCGCGCCCCTCGCAGACCGCCTGGATGGCGCGCCGCAGCAGCTTCCCCGAGCGCGTCTTGGGCAGCACATTGACGAAGCGCACGCGCGCCGGGCGCGCCACCGCGCCCAGCTGCTCGTCCACCAGCTTCATGATCTCGCCCTCCTGGGCCAGCGCGGCCTGCGGCGTGGCGGCGCGGCTGGCGTCCTTGAGCACCGCAAAGGCCATCGCCACCTGACCCTTGAGCTGGTCGGCCACGCCCACCACGGCCACCTCGGCCACATTGGGATGGCTGGAGATGCTCTCCTCGATCTCGCGCGTGCCGAGGCGGTGGCCGGCCACGTTGATCACGTCGTCGGTGCGGCCGAGGATGTAGAAATAGCCGTCGGCATCGCGGATGCCCCAGTCGAAGGTCGAATACAGCTGCTGGCCCGGGATGCTGGACCAGTAGGTGTTGACGAAGCGCGCATCGTCGCGCCACACCGTCTGCAGGCAGCCGGGCGGCAAGGGGCCGGCGATCGCCACCACGCCCTTCTGGTTCGGCGCCGTCAGCTCCGCGCCGCTGTTCTCGTCCAGCAGCTTGACGTTGAAGCCATACATGGCCACGCCGGGCGAGCCGAACTTGCTGGCCTTGGTCTCCACGCCATTGGCGATCGAGAGGATGGGCCAGCCGGTCTCGGTCTGCCAGTAGTTGTCGATGATGGGGCGGCCCAGCGCCTCGGCGATCCACTTGGCGGTAGGTTCGTCGAGCGGCTCGCCGGCCAGAAAGAGCGCGCGCAGCGAGCTCAGGTCGTACTTGCTCAGGTAGGCCGGATCCTGCTTCTTCAGCACCCGCACCGCGGTGGGCGCGCTGAACATCACCGTGACCCGGTACTTCTCCACCAGGCTCCACCAGACGCCGGCGTCCGGCCGCGTGGGCAGGCCCTCGTACATGATGGTGGCCATGCCCGCCAGCAGCGGGCCGTAGATGATGTAGCTGTGGCCCACCACCCAGCCGATGTCGCTGGTGGAGAAATACGTCTCGCCCGGCCGGCCGCAGTAGATGTGCTGCATGCTGGCGGCCAGCGCCACCGCATAGCCGCCGGTGTCGCGCTGCACGCCCTTGGGCTTGCCGGTGGTGCCGCTGGTGTAGAGCGTGTAGCTGGGCGCGTTGGCCTCCAGCCAGGTGCAGGGCACCTGGGCGTCGAGGTGCTGTTCGCGCAGCGCGGCGTAGTCGAGATCGCGGCCGGCCACGCGCTCGAAGGGCGCGAGGCCGCGGTCCACCATCAGCACCGCACCCGGCTTGTGGCGCGCCAGCTGGATGGCCTCGTCCAGCAGATGCTTGTAGGGCACGACCTTGCCCGAGCGGCTGCCGGCGTCGGCGCTGACGATCAGCGCCGGCTCGGCATCGTCGATGCGGCTGGCCAGGCTGTGGCTGGCGAAGCCGCCGAACACCACCGAATGGATCGCGCCGATGCGCGCGCAGGCCAGCATCGCAAACGCGGCCTCGGGAATCATGGGCATGTAGATCAGCACCCGGTCGCCCTGGCTCACGCCCTGGGCCAGCAGGATCGCCGCCATGCGCTCGACCTCGCGCTGCAGCGCGCTGAAGCTGTAGATGCGCTCCTGGTCCACCTCGGTGGAGACCCAGATCAGCGCGTTCTGCTCGCCGCGGTCGCGCGCATGGCGGTCCACCGCGTTGTGGCAGAGATTGGTTTCGCCACCGACGAACCAGCGAGCAAACGGCGGCCGGCTGTAGTCGCACACCTGCTCGAAGGGGCGATGCCATTCGATCGCCCGGGCCTGCTCGGCCCAGAAGGCATCGCGATCCTCGATCGAGCGGCGGTAGAACTCGGCGTAAGACGAAGTGGACATGCGCGAACTCCCAAACAATGCTTGGCGCGCATTTCATGCAGAGGGACTGACGACAGCCTGACCCGGCGTGCAAAGCTGCACGCGACTTGAGCTTGCGCAAGGCGCCGGCCCCATGAGCCTGTGGTCCAATGCGGGTATTCCCGCATTTTGCAATTTCAAAACCGGCCCCGGGCTTACCCGGAGTTTTACATCCTCTTGCTTGACACCCCGGACAGCCCCTCCTTAAGCTGCGCGCCGGACACCATGACAGTCGCGCGC
>NZ_JBYTBE010000036.1:0-52233 GCF_058788955.1 Roseateles sp. FW301-B2 | reverse complement strand
CACCCGCCCTGCCCGTCTCAAGCCACTGGCTTGCGGGCTGAGCCTGTGCGCGGGTCTGCTGGGCAGCGGGGCCTGGGCACAGCAAGCGCCGCAAAACCTGACCCCACCGCCCGGCACGATGACCGGCGCCTACGGCCAGAGCCTGCTGCAACAAGCGCCCGCGGCCGTAACGCCGGCCCCGGCGACAGCTGGCCAAAATGCCAGCAACGCCACCAACGCCACCGACGCCGTCTCGCGTTTTCTGCAGGAGCGCGGCCTCCTGAGCCAGGCGCAGCTGGAGTCCAACAAATTCCTCAGCTCGGTGCGCGATACCGCCTCCGACCTGGTGCTGTCGGCGATGAACTTCCTCGGCGTGCCCTACAAGCGCGGCGGCAATTCGATCGACAGCGGTTTCGATTGCAGCGGCTTCACCCGCCACATCTTCGAAAAGAGCGTGGGCCTGGTGCTGCCGCACCGCGCCGACGAGCAAGCCCGGCTCTCCAGCCTGATGCCCATCAAGCAGGACGAGCTCAAGCCCGGCGATCTGGTGTTCTTCAACACCATGCGCCGCACCTTCTCGCATGTGGGCATCTATGTGGGCGAGGGCAAGTTCATCCACGCCCCGCGCACCGGCAGCTCCGTGCGCGTGGAAGACATGCGCGAGGCCTACTGGGCCAAGCGCTTCACCGGCGCGCGCCGCGCCGACCTGGGCAGCGCGGTCGACGCCAGCACCTTGCTGCGCTGAGCGCCCCCGAAGGGGCCCGCGCACAAGCGGCCAAGGGTTCTCTTGATGACCATCAAGCCGCCTGCCGTGCGAGCATGGCAGCATGATGATCTTCATGCCCAACAAACATACCGAGAAAGCCCTGCAGGAGTCGCGCCGCTTCGGCGTCAAGCCCGTGCCCGTGCTGCGCCCACTGGGCTGGCTGGCGCGCGGCTGGGCCGATCTGGTGCATTGCCCCGGCCCCTCGCTGCTGCATGGCCTGGTGCTGGCGCTGGCCGGCGCCGCCATCTTCATGCTGGCGCGCCACCGCTTCTGGCTGCTGGCCGGCGCCTTCAGCGGCTTCCTGCTCGTCGCCCCCATCCTGGCCACCGGCCTCTACGCGATCAGCCGTGAGCTGGAGCGCGGCCGGCGCGCGACGCTCGCCACCGTGCTGCAGGTCTGGAAGCCGCGCGACGGCCGCCTGGTGGGCTTCGGCCTGCTGCTGGCCCTGGCCGGCAGCGGCTGGGTGCTGACCTCGGCGGCGCTCATCACCGGCTTTGCCGGCGTGCCCATCACCAAGCCGCTGGATTTCGTGCGCCATGTGGTGCTGAACGAGGGCTCGCACCTGTTCGAAGCCTGGCTGGCGCTGGGCGCGGTGCTGGCCGCGCCGGTGTTCGCCTCCACCCTGATTGCCGTGCCGCTGCTGCTGGATCGCCAGATCAGCGTGCTGGGCGCCGTCTTCACCAGCTGGCGCGCGGTGATGGAATACCCGGCGCCGGTGGCGCTGTGGGCCGCCCTCATCATGGCCCTGACCCTCGTGGGCATGGCCACCCTGATGCTGGGCCTGGTGGTGATCCTGCCCTGGCTGGGCCACGCCAGCTGGCATGCCTACCGCGACCTGGTGGATACCTCGGGCATGGCCCGCATCGATTGACCAGGGCCTACTAACACTGCGTTTGCCAGATGCGTTGCCACCAGAAAAGCCGTGAACTAGGCGCAAACCGAAGCCGGGGCCACTCCCCCGGCGAGGCTTTGCAACGACGTGCACGGCCTTTCTGGTGGCACCCCGAAGGGAACGGGGCTGGCAGGGCCCATCTCGTCGTTGAACTCCTCACCCAGGCAGAAAGCCTGGGCTTCGTAGTCCGCCTAGACCTGGGCCCTGCCGGCCCCGTTCGCACTGGCGAACGCAGTATTCGTAGGCCCTAAAGACCTGACCCCATGTTCGGATACTCGGAAGAGCAGATCGCGCAATTCGGCCTGACGTTCGGCGTCACGGCCTTCATGCTCTACATGGTGTTCATCATCCTGCAGCTGGCGCGCGAGTCCAAGGCCGGCAAGTTCGGCACCTTCATCCTGCTGCTGGGCCTGGGCTTCGGCCTGGTAGGCTTTGCCGCCAAGGGCCTGATCAAGTACTTCCTGAGCGGCCTGGGCGAATGAGCAATAGCAACAAAGCCGGCACGCGCAGCTTCCGCCACTCGCTGTTCGAGGATGCCCAGGCCCTCATCACCGGCACCCTGTTCGTGGCGCTGGGCGTGGCGCTGTTCAAGCAGGCCGGCATGCTCACCGGCGGCACGGTGGGCATCGCCTTCCTGCTGCACTACGCCAGCGGCCTGCCCTTCGGCGCGCTGTTCTTCTGCCTGAACCTGCCTTTTTACTGGCTGGCCTACCGCCGCATGGGCCTGGCCTTCACGGTCAAGACCGTCTGCGCGGTGACGCTGATGTCGCTGCTGGCCGAGGTGCTGCCGCGCTGGCTGCAGTTTGCGCAGCTGAACATCTGGTTTGCCGCGATTGCCGGCGGCTTGCTGATCGGCGCCGGCATGCTGATCCTGTTCCGCCACAAGGCCAGCCTGGGCGGGCTCAACATCCTGGTGCTGTTCCTGCAGGAAAAGCGTGGCTGGCGCGCCGGCTACGTGCAGGCGGCGCTCGACGCGGCGATCCTCCTGAGTTCGCTCGCCTGGGTGGCGCCGGAGCGCATCGGCCTGTCGCTGATCGGCATGGCGGCCATGAATGCCGCGCTGGCGGTGAACCACCGTCCCGGGCGCTATCTGGCTATTTGAGATCCCCAGCCAGGCTGGCCAGGGTCTCGGCCGGGATCTGGCCGTGGATCGGGTAGTTGGCGTGGTCGCAGCCCAGCTTGGCGGCCGCGCCGGCGCGCAGCGCCTCGCGCATCGCGGGCGTGAACTCGAAGCGCACGAAATGCACGGCCGAGGTCTTCTCGGCGTTCTCGCGCTCCAGATCCTCGTCGGCGATCGCGTAGACCCGTGCATGGCCCTCGACCTCGACGAACAGGCGGTCCTCCACGCCGATCAGCCGCGCCAGCTCGCGCTTGCGCTCATGCGGGTCGGGATACTCGAGCAGCATGGTGGCCTTCCAGTTCGTGCCATCGGGCACCAAGGGCAGGTAGGCGTCCAGCTCGCCCTGTATGCCCTCCTCCTCGAAGATCTTCTCGATGCGCAGCATCTCCTGGATCTGATAACGGATGGTCTGCTCGTCCTCGAACTGCAAGCTCATGTGCTCGCCCAGGGCCACGCTGCGCAGGCGGCGGTGCGCGATCACCGCGCCGTGGTGCTGCTTGCGGTGCCGGGCATAGGCCTCCAGGGTCATGAGGCTGTCGCGGGTGATGGTCATGTGCTCGCTCGTCTTGCTAGGTCAATCCATAGGCCATGCGCAAGAGGCTCAGCGGGTGAGCCAGATGCCTGGCCGGCGTGCCGGCCTGCTGCATGCCCTGGGCGATGTGGTGGCCGGCCAGCGCGCAATCGCTGGCGATATGGTCGGGCTCGTCCTTGGCCATGGCCTTGAAGACCGGCTTGCCGATCTTCATCGCCACCGGGTGGTAAGGCGTCTTCACGCCATAGGTGCCGGCATGGCCCGAGCAGCGCTCCACGGTGTTGAGCTGCACGCTCACCGTCTGGCCGATCAGCTTGAACATCTCCTCGGTCTTGCGGCCGATCTTCTGCACCCGGCCATGGCAGGGGATGTGGTAGCTGACCTTGCCCAGCGCGGCCTTGAAATCGGTTTTCAGCAGGCCGTCCTTGTGGCGCGCGATCAGGTACTCGAAGGGGTCCCAGACCGCCTCCATCACCAGCTGCACATCGGCCTCGTCCGGGAACATCAGCGGCAGCTCCTGCTTGAACATCAGGGTGCAGCTGGGAATGGCCGAGAGGATGGCATAGCCCTCGCGCGCATAGCGCGCCAGCACCGGGATGTTGGCGTCCTTGTGCTTCTCCACCGTGGCCAGATCGCCCAGCTCCAGTTTGGGCATGCCGCAGCATTTCTCCTTCTCGACGATCACGTAGGGGATGTCGTTGTGGGCCAGCACCTTGAGCAGGTCGTGGCCGATGCCGGGCTCGTTGTAGTTGATGTAGCAGGTCGCGAAGATCGCCACCTTGCCGGGCGTGCGCTCGCCATGCGTGGCCGGGCCCTCACCTGCACTTTTGGCCGCGCCCCAGCGAAAGCGCTGGCCGGCCAGCTCGGGCATCCAGGCCTCGGGATGCACGCCCAGGGCCGCGTCCATGGCCTTGCGCGCCACGCGGGTCTTGTTGACGGCATTCACCAGCTGCACCACCACCGGGATGCCGGCGAACTGGCCGTGCACATCGGTCGAGGCCAAGAAGCGCTCGCCCGCGCCCACCTCGCCCTTGCGGAACTTGATCGCCTTGGCACGCAGCATGGTGTGCGGGAAGTCCAGGTTCCAGACATGCGGCGGCACATAGGGGCACTTGGTCATGTAGCAGAGGTCGCAGAGATAGCACTGGTCCACGACCTTCCAGAAGTCCTGCTTGGCCACGCCGTCGAGCTCGCCGGTCTTGCCCTCGTCCACCAGATCGAACAGCGTCGGGAAACTCTGGCACAGGCTCACACAGCGGCGGCAGCCATGGCAGATATCGAAGATGCGCTCCATCTCGTGCAGGCATTGCTGCTCGTCGTAGAAGACGGGGTTCTTCCAGTCCAGCGGGTGCCGGGTGGGGGCTTCGAGATTGCCTTCGCGCTTGCTCGTCATGCAGTTGCTCCCGCATACAGGGGCGGCGTCCTGAAAACTTGTTCAGGGCGCCGCCACAGCCCTCCTCACATGTCTACCAGGGCATCCAGGGCCTTCTGGTAGCGGTTGGCATGCGAGCGCTCGGCCTTGGCCAGCGTCTCGAACCAATCGGCGATCTCGTCAAAGCCCTCGCTGCGTGCGGTCTTGGCCATGCCCGGGTACATATCGGTGTACTCGTGCGTCTCGCCGGCCACCGCGGCCTTGAGGTTGTCGCGCGTCGGCCCGATCGGCAGGCCGGTGGCCGGGTCGCCCACGGCCTCGAGAAACTCCAGATGGCCATGCGCATGGCCGGTCTCGCCCTCGGCGGTGGAGCGGAACAGCGCGGCCACATCGTTCTGGCCCTCGATGTCCGCCTTGTTCGCGAAGTAGAGGTAGCGTCGGTTCGCCTGCGATTCACCCGCAAACGCGTCCTTCAGGTTCTGCTCGGTCTTCGATCCTTTCAAGCCCATGTCGCTCTCCAGTGATGGTTGGTCGGTCGGTGGCTGCCTGAGAGGCCCGAAACTGCGACACCCGGCAGCACAGGGCGACGCTAACTCAAGCCACCAGGGCCCGCCAATACCAAGAATCAATCTGGCTCATAGCAGTGCGCTATACCAGCGCAGGTCCAGCAGCTTGCGCGCCAGCTGGTGGCTGCGCCCCTGCGGGTCGGCCAGGTCGTGCAGCACGGTGAAGTGGTTGAGCCCGGGCAGCGTCTCGCACACCGGCACCGCACGCTCGCCCCAGGCGCGGCGGATGGCGCTGTTCTGCTGCAGGAACTCCTCGCTCTCGGCCCCGCCCACCAGGGCGTAGAGGGGCGAATCGGGGGCCGGGAAGTTCACCGGGCTGAGGCGGCGCACCGCATCGGCGCCGAGCTGCAGGTCGCGCTGCAGATAGGGCGTCTGGCGGAGCGGCGCCAGATCATGCAGGCCCGAGAGCGAGAGCACGCCCTTGACCAGCTGGCGTGGCAGGTCGGGCGCCACGGCCTTCCAATCGCAGCAGCTCAGCATCGCGGCCAGATGGCCGCCGGCCGAATGCCCGGCCAGCACGATCTGGTTCGGGTCGCCGCCGAAATCGGCGATGTTGCGCCACACCCAGGCCAGCGCCTGGGTCAGCTGCAAGGGGATGCGCTCCATGCTGACGCCCGGGCACAGGCTGTAGTTGGGCAGCACCACCAGGGCACCCTCGTCGGTGAAGGCGGGCGCGATGAAGGAATGATCGGCCTTGTCCAGCGCACGCCAGTAGCCGCCATGCAGGAACACCAGCACCGGCGCCTTGGCGCTCTCGGTGCGGAACAGGTCCAGGCGCTCGTCGGGCCCGGCGCCGTAGGCCAGGTCCGGCTCGCAGGCCAGCTGCTCGCGCACCAGTTGCGAGGCCCGCTGCCAGCGCTCCAGCAGCACCGCGCTGTCGGCCACGCGGGCACGGTTGTTGTACTGGGCATCGAACCATTCGGGCGACCGGCTGGACATGAAATCCTCCGCAAACAAGCATCAAGACCCGGTAGTTTCCCCAGGTCCACCGGGCGAACGCTACCGCAAAAGCCCTAGGACTCTGGCTATACTTTCTCTGCGTCGGGGGGGTAGCTCAGCTGGGAGAGCGCCGCGTTCGCAATGCGGAGGTCGGGAGTTCGATCCTCCTCCTCTCCACCACCATCACCATCGTCGGCAGCTCAGCGCTGTGCGCCTTGACTCATAAAGCTGCCGGCTTGGCAGCTTTATGGGCTTCTGGAGGCGTCGGCAAGGTTATGAATACCACCCGCCCGGGCCGGGCATCGAAGGAATAGCCCTTGCGCCTCCGCAGCCGCGCGCCACTTTGACGTGGGCGACAGGGTGCGCTTGGCGTTTGAATCGCGCTGCCCTCTGACCTGATCTCGCCTCCGGTGGCTCGAGCAATGGCTGGGCAACGGCATCGCGCTTTGTGAGCCAGGAGTGCTCAGGTTGCCAGTTGGTCCAGTGCGCGCTGCGCCGCCACGCCGGTGTTGTAGGCAGCGCGGGCGCGCTCGCCCGCAAACACCTGATCCAGTGCCAGCCAGTCGGCATCGATCAGGTAGCGCTGCGCGGCCGGCAGCACCACGCCCTCCTCGCGGCCCAGATGCTCCCAGACGAACTCGGCATAGGCCTGCAAGTGCTGCTGCAAGGCCTGCCAGTCGCTGCGGCCGGCCGCGGCGGGGGACTCCAGCCGCGCCACGTCGTCGGCCAGTTGCTGCAGCAGCTCGTGGTCGCGCTCGTGTTGATGGTCCAGTTCGTCGAGCTCGGCGTTCAGCGTCAAGGTGCGCTGGCGTATCAGCGGGAACAGATGCTCGGACTCCTTGGGATGGTGTTGCTGGAAGGAAAACTCGGTCAGGAAGGCCAGTGCCGCCCGCATCGCCGCGGCGCTGGGCAGGCGCTCCGACTGCAGGCGATCCAGCCAGGCGTGCAGCACCGCGGCCAGGGCCCGGTGCTCGTCGCGGATCACGGCCAAGGCCCGCGATGGTGCCGGCAGCTCGCCGGTGGACGCCACCAGCACCGGCAGGCCGGCGTCGCGCAGCACCGCCAGCGTCTGCGAGCCCAGCGCCATGCCCAGTCGGCCATGCCGGCCATGCGAGGCCATCACGATCAGGTCGCAGCCGAGTTCGTGCGCCGCCTTCACGATGGCAGCTGCAACCTGATCGCCCACCGCGTGGTGGCTGCTGCAGGGCACGCCCAGCGCACGCGCGGCGGCGCTGGACTTGGCCAGCAGCTCGCGCGCATAGCCGCCCACGGCCAGGGCATGGGCTTCGGGCGCGGCGGCGCGCAGGATCTCGAGATCGCTGGCCAGATGCGCCGCATGGTTCGGCAGGGCATGGAAGAAGCTCACGCGCGCGCCCAGGCTGCGCGCCAGTGCCACCGCCTGGCCCACCAGGTCGATGGCAAGCTCGGTCGCGTCGACCGGAACGAGTAGGTGCTGGTACATGCGCGTCTCCCTCTTGAGGCTTGACCTTCATGCTAGGCAGCGCGCGCGCTGGCCTCCCCACTCTCGTCGGGGGGGCCACAGCACCAAGCAAGCTGGCGCCAGCCCCGCGGTTAGGATCGGGCACCTGCACGCCGCTCCAACCCCGCCTTGCTGCCGCCCGCCCCCGACCTGCTGCTGAAAGTGACGCCGCCGCGCGTGCCGCGCCAGCTGCTGGCGCGTGTGGCCTTGCAGATCGCCGGGCCGCGCCTGCGCGACGCCGCCAGCCTGCTGGTGCAGGCCCCCGCCGGCTATGGCAAGACCAGCCTGCTGGCGCAATGGCGGCTCGAGTTGATCGGCCATGGTGGCGTGGTGGCCTGGTTCTCCAGCCAGCCGCAGGACGACGAAGCGCGCCTGCTGCAAGGCCTGACCCTGGCGGTGCGCCTGGGCGCCAGCCGCCCCGCATTCGGCCAGCATCTGCTGGATGCGGGGGTGCAACAGGAGCCGCTGGAAGGCGTGACGCGTTGGCTGGCCGAGCTGGCCCAGGCCGCGCTGGACCTGACCCTGGTCATCGACGAGGCCGACCGGCTGCCACCCGCCAGCCGCGCCCTGCTGGCCTATCTGCTGCGCAACCAGCCCCCCAATCTGCGCGTCATCGTGGCGGCGCGCGCCGATTGCGATTTGGGCATGGACGACTTGCTGACCTATGGCCAGGCGCTGCGGCTTGAGCCTGCCGAGCTGCGCTTCAGCCTGGCGGAGGCGCTGGACCTGGCGCGCCAACGCCTGGGCGAGCGGCTGGACCTGGACATGGCGGCGCGGCTGCACGAACTCTGCGAGGGCTGGCCACTGGGCCTGCAACTGCTGCTCACCGCCCTGGCCAAGGGCGCCGACGCACGCGCTGCACTGAGTTCGCTGCAGGGCAGCGGCAGCCTGCGGCAGCAGCTGCTGGAGTTGCTGCTGGCCAATCTCTCGGAAGCCGACGTGCGTTTTCTGGAGGATGTGTCGCTGGTCGATCACCTGCACCCCGCGCTCTGCGCGGCGCTGAGCGGCCGCGCCGACGCCGCCGATTGCCTGGCCCGGCTGGTGCGCGACACCCCCCTGCTCAGCTGTGCCGAAGACAGCGACTGGCTGCGCCTGCATGCGCTGGCACGCGAACGCCTGCGCGAACGCGTGCAGGCCCGCCCCGCGGCCGAGCTGGCCGCCTTGCAGCAGCGCGCCGCCGCATGGCTGGAATCGCGCGGCATGCTGGAAGCTGCGGCCCGTCATGCCTGGGCCGCGGGCCAGCGCGACCAGGCCCTGGACCTGGCCGAGCGCAGCGTCTACGAGGCCCTGACCCGCCATGGCCACCATGCCGCGGTGCTGGAATGGCTGGCACGCCTGTCGCACGAGGAGCTGCAGCAGCGCCCGCGCCTGCAGCTGGCCGCCGCCTGGTCGCTGGCGTTGAGCGAGCATCACGAGGCCGCCGGCCAGGTGGTGGCACGCATCCTGGCCCAGCCGCGGGTGGACGAAGCCCTGCGCTGCGAATGCGCGCTGATACTCAGCGGCGCGGCCGTCTATGCCGATGACCCCGACCGTTTCGCGGCCCTGCACGATCCCTGGGCGCAGCAACCGCCGCTAACCGACCCCTTGCTGCTGCAGATTCATGCCAACCGCAGCGCCTTCCGCAGCCTGCTGGCGGGCGAGCCCGCGCTGGCGCGCCTGCGCCTGCAGGAGGCCAACGCCCTGGCGGGCGGTGGCAGCCGCTATCTGGCCCACTGGGCCGATCTGATACGCAGCATGAGCTGCTTGTGGGAAGGCCAGGTACACCAGGCCGAGGCACAGCTGCGCATGGCCCTGCGCCATGCCGAAACCGAGCTGGGCCGGCGCAGCACCTTTGCCTGCATGCTCGCCGCCCTGCTGGCCGCCGCGCTGTGGGAAAAGAACCAACCTGCCGAAGCCACCGCCCTGCTGGCCAATCGGCTCGACATCCTGGAACGCAGCGGCCTGCCCGAGACCGTGCTGCTGGGCTACCGCAGCATGGCGCGCATCGCCAATGCCGCCGGTGCCGAGCATCGCGCGCTGGAGTTGCTCGCCGCGCTGGACGCGGTGGGCCAGGCACGCCGGCTGCCGCGCTTGCGCATCGCCAGCCTCACCGAGCAGATGCGCCTGCACGCGGGGCGCTTCCGCAGCGAGACCTGCCGCGCCCTGCTGGTTCAGCTGGACGAGTTGCTGGCCGCGGCCGACCATCCGTCCGGCCCGCTGTGGCAGGGCAATGTGGCCATGCTGGCGGCGCTGGCGCGCGGCCATGCCGCCATCGCGGCGAAGGACTGGCGCACTGCCGCCGGCCTGCTCGACGCCGCCGTGAGCGGCGCCCAGGCGCTCAAGCTGGGGCGTTTTCGCATCGAGGCCCAGGCCCTGCGCGCCTATGCACTGGACCGTTGCGGCGAACGCGGCGCCGCGGCCCTGATGCGCGAGGCCATGGACCTGGCGGCCAGCCATGGCCTGGCGCGCGTGTTCATCGACGCCCACCCCGAGCTGGGCGATTGGGTGCGCCAGCTGCAGGCCGGCGACGAACACCCCACCACGAGCGTGCCGCGCGGTGTGCTGGCCGGCGCCATGCGCGTGCCGGCAGCCACCGAGGCCGCGCGGCCCCGCGTGGCGCCCAGCATGGCGCTCACGCCCAAGGAGCGCGAGGTGCTGGACCTGCTGGCGCGCAACCTCTCCAACAAGGAGATCGCGCTGGCCATGCAGGTGGGTGAAGAGACCATCAAATGGCATGTGAAGAATCTCTTCGCCAAGCTCGACGCCGGCACGCGCAAGCAGGTGGTGGGGCGCGCCCGCATCCTCGGCCTGCTGCCACCGCTGGAATAGCGCCCCCCTCTGCGATGGGGGGGCCATCCGGCCTCTCGCTCCTTACGCTGCGACCAGCAAGGTGCCATCCGCACCTCCCGATCGCCCGCAACCAGGAGCCCCCACATGAACTTCCTCGACGGTTCCCTGTTCCCCGAGAACCAGGACAAGCTCGTCATCACCGCCGCCCCCTATGGCCCCGAATGGATCCCCTCGGACTTTCCGGAAGACATCCCGGTGACCATGGAGGCGCAGGTCCAGAAGGCGGTCGACTGCTACAACGCCGGCGCCACCGTGCTGCACCTGCATGTGCGCGAGCTCGACGGCCGCGGCAGCAAGCGCCTGTCGATGTTCAACGAACTCATCGCCGGCGTGCGCAAGGCCGTGCCCGAGATGATCATCCAGGTCGGCGGCTCGATCTCCTTCGCCCCGGAATCCGAAGGTGCGGCCGCCAAATGGCTGTCCGACGATACTCGCCACATGCTGGCCGAGCTGGAGCCCAAGCCCGACCAGGTGACGGTGACCGTCAACACCACGCAGATGAATGTGGTCGAACAGATGGACGCCCGCGACATCGCCGGCACCTCGCTGGCCGAGCCCGCAGGCTTCCGCGCCTACTCCAACATGATCGTGCCCTCCGCGCCCGACTTCTTCGAGGAGCATGTGCAGCGCCTCACCAAGGCCGGCATCCAGAGCGCCTTCCAGTTCTACAACGTCAACAGCTACGAGACGGTCGAGCGCCTGATCCGTCGCGGCATCTACAAGGGCCCGCTGGTGTGCAACTGGGTGGCCATCGGTGGCGGCATGGACCAGCCGACCATCTACAGCCTCGCCAACTTCCTGCGCGCCGTCCCCGACGGCACCATGCTGACGGTGGAAAGCAGCATGCTCAACACCCTGCCCATCAACATGATGGGCATCGCCATGGGCCTGCATGTGCGCTGCGGCATCGAGGACAACCTCTGGAACCAGACGCGCACGGCCAAGATGACGACGGTGCAGCAGATCGAGCAGCTGGTGCGCATCTCGCGCGAGTTCGGCCGCGAGATCGCCAGCGCCAAGGAGGCGCGCGCGATCTGCAAGATCGGCGTGTTCTACGACAGCGTGGAGCAAACCCTGGCCGCCAATGGCTATGCGCCGAACGCGGCCGGCCGCCAGCAGGGCCATCTGCGCAAGGCGGCGGCCTGATCATGGTGGCGGCCACGGTCCTGATCGTTCCGGGCCTGCGTGACGAGGTCGCGCAGCATTGGCAGACCCTGCTGGCGGCGCAGTTGCCGCGCGTGGTCTGCGTGCCCGCCATGGGACGCGAGGACCTGGATTGCGCGCGGCGCGTCGCAGCCATCGAGGCGGCAGCGCAATCGGCGCAAGGGCCGCTGGTGGTCATCGCGCACAGCGGCGGCTGCATCATGCTGGCGCATTGGGCGCAACGGACGCGGCGCGCCGTGCAGGGCGCCCTGCTGGCCACACCGCCGGACTTCGAGCGGCCCATGCCCCCCGGCTACCCCGACATCGCCGCACTGCAGGCGGGCGGCTGGCTGCCCGTGCCACGGCAGCCCCTGCCCTTTCGCAGCATCGTCGCGGCCAGCCGCAACGACCCGCTGGGAGACTATGCGCGGGTCGCCGCACTGGCCACGGACTGGGGCGCCGAACTGATGGACCTGGGCGAGGTCGGTCACCTGAACCCGGCCTCGGGCTACGGGCACTGGCCGCAAGGCATGAGCTTGCTGCAGGGCCTGCTGCGATGAATTGACGCCCTCGCGTGCCAAGTTGTCAGGGACTCGACAGCGCGGACGGTGATGATGCGGCCCTTGCCGGCCACAAATCCGGACAAGAGCAGCCATGGGAGCTACCGGTGCCAACGAAGCGCCGTCGCTGGGGCATGCCGTGCACACGAGCACCCAACACAGCCCGCCGCACGCGTCGGGCATGCAGCAGGCCTTGCGCATGGGCGTGGCCGCGCTTGCCTATTACCTGGCAGCGCGCCTGGGCCTGCTGATTCCCTACATCGGATCGCATGTCTCGCTGATCTGGCTGCCTACCGGCATCGCGCTAGCAGCCTATCTGCGCTGGGGTAGCTCGATGGCGCCAGCCATGCTGTTGGCCGCCTTTCTGATCAACTACCAGATCGGCACGCCCGCCTGGGCGGCTGCCGGCATGGCGGCCGGCAATGCGCTGGGCCCCTGGCTAAGCGCCAGACTGCTCGGCCGCTTGGGCTTTGACGCGGCACTCACGCGCCGTGCCGACCTGGGCCATTACCTGCTGGCCGTGGCGCTGGGCATGCTGGTCACCGCCAGCAATGGTTGCGCCTGGCTGCGCATGGCGGGCTTCCTGACCGCCGAGCAATGGGCACCGGCCTGGATCACCTGGTGGACCGGCGATGCGGTTGGTGCGCTGCTGGGCGGCATTCCGCTGGTCGCGATGTCGCGCGCCAGCATGCGCAGCAGCTTCGCCGGCCGCCGTGGCCGTTTCAACATGGGCTTGCTGGGCCTGGTACTGGGCTGCGGACTGCTGACCTTCTCGCCCTGGACGGCGCCCTCGACGGCCTTGACCTTTCCCCTGCTGGCACTGCCCTTGTTCCTGATGGCCGTGCTGGCGCTGCGCGCCGGCGTGCTGGCGGCCTCGCTGGCGGTGTTGCTGCTGTCGGGCACGGCCGCCTGGGGCACTGCAAGCGGCATTGGCCCCTTCGCCGGATACGACGCCCACGCCGGGCTGCTGGCCCTGTGGAGCTACGTCACCGCCCAGGTCTGCACCGGCGTGCTGATTTGTGGCCTGGCGGCCGAGCTGTTGGCCAGCCAACGCCAGCAACAGGCGCAGTTCCAGCATGCCAGCGAAGGCATTCTGGTGGTCGATCCGGAAGGCCAACTGACGGCGCTGAACCCGAAGGCCCGGCTGATGCTGGAGCTGGCGCCGAAAGAGCCGCCTGGCACACCCGGCTTGGCGCTCACGCAACTGCCCAATGGCAATGGCACAGCTCTTGCCGAATGCCTGCAACAGCCGGCGGGCCAGCCGCGCCTGCTGACGCTATGCCGCAGCGATGGCCGGCGCCTCGAGGTGGAGGCCCAGACCGCACGCTACCGCGATGCGCGCGGCCGCCAGTTGTCGCAGCTGCTGCTGCGCGACGTGACCGAGGGCCGCGAGGCCCAGGCCAGGCTGGCGGCCAGCGAGGAGCGCCTGCGCGCCATCACCGACAGCGCGCCCGCGCTGATCGCCGATCACGATCGCGAATTCCGCTACCGCTTCGCCAACCGCACCTACCAGGACTGGCTGGGCATCGCGCCCGATACCGTTCTTGGGCAGACCGTGGCCGCGGTGCTGGGCGACGCGGCTTGGGCCGAGGTGCGGCCGGCCATGGAAGCCGCACTGCGCGGCGAAGCCGCGAGCTACGAGCGCCACATCCAGGGCCGGGCCGAGGAGCGCTGGATCCACGTCGCCTTGGTACCCAGGCGCGACGCCGCCGGGGCGGTGGACGGCTTCTACGCCCTGGCCAGCGATATCACGCCGCGCCGCCGTGCCGAACAGGCGCTGCGTCAGAGCGAGCAGCGCCTGCGCAGCATCACCGATCAACTGCCCATGCGCGTGTCCTATGTCGGCGCGGACGAGCGCTATCGCTTCATCAACCTGGCCTACGAGCGCGCCTTTGGCCGGCCGCGCCACGAGCTGCTGGGCCTCACCGTCCGCGAGGTGCTTGGCGCGGGCGCGTACGGCGAGGCCGCACCGCACATCCGACGCGCGCTGGCCGGCGAGACCGTGAGTTTCGACAGCGAGATCACCACGCGCGAAGGCTACCGCTGCTACCGCGCCAGCTACCTGCCCCAGTTCGCCGACGACGGCCGCGAGGTGCTGGGCTTTGTGGCGATGATTCTGGACACCACCGCGCAGAAGCAGGAGGAGCGCCGCCTGATCGAGC
The DNA here is from genome assembly GCF_058788955.1 of Roseateles sp. FW301-B2. Lineage (NCBI taxonomy): Bacteria > Pseudomonadati > Pseudomonadota > Betaproteobacteria > Burkholderiales > Sphaerotilaceae > Roseateles > Roseateles sp. FW301-B2. The sequence continues at coordinate 37,893 of NZ_JBYTBE010000036.1, read as the reverse complement.
TGAGCCAGTCCGACAGCCTCACCGGCCTCCTGAACCGTGCCGGCTTCGAGCAGCGCGCGCATGAGGCCGTGCAGCGCTGCCAAAGCGTGGGCGGCACGATGGCCCTGATGCTGCTGGACCTGGACGGCTTCAAGCAGGTCAACGACAGCCTGGGCCACCTGGCCGGCGACCTGCTGCTGCGCGGCTTCGCCGGCCGGCTGTCGCGCAGCCTGCGCGGCGCCGACATCGTGGCCCGCCCCGGCGGCGACGAGTTCGCCGTCATCGTCGAACAGCTGGCCGCGCCGGCCGACGCTGCCACCATCGCCGGCAACATCGTGCAGGCGATGCGCGCACCCTTCGTGCTGGAAAACCGCTCCGTCCACATCAGCACCAGCATCGGCGTGGCGCTGTATCGCGGCGAGCCGGGGGCCACGCCGCGCGATATCAGCAAGCGCGCGGACAACCTGCTCTACGCGGCCAAGGCCGGCGGCCGCGACCGTTTCTGCATCGACGCCGCGGATGCCCTCTGCACCCCGTGAGCAGCTGTGCCTATCGAGTCAGACCGTGGGCCACGAACAGCCTCATGCCCGAGCCTGCACCACGCGGTTGCGCCCGCCAGCCTTGGCGGCATAGAGCGCCTGGTCGGCCTGCCTGACAAGCGACGCGGTCTGTAGTTCCAGCGCAGGGCCACCGGCCTGCGCATCCGGCTGCAGTGTCGCAATGCCAATGCTCACCGACATCGGTCGCCCCTGCGCCGCCAGATGCTGCTCACGCGCCACCTGATCCATGTGCCCATGCAAGCGCTGCGCCACGCGCAAGGCGCTTGCTGCATCGGTTTCAGGCAGCAGCACGGCGAACTCCTCGCCCCCGTAGCGGGCCACCAGATCCGAGCCGCGCTGCAAGGTAGCCTGCAGGCCCTGGGCGACGGCTCGCAGGCAGGCGTCGCCGTCCACATGACCATGCTCGTCGTTGAAGGCCTTGAAATGGTCGATGTCCATCATCAGCAGCGACAGCGGTCGCCCCATGCGCAGGCAGCGCCGCCATTCCTGCTGTAGGCCGGCATCGAAGGCCCGCCGGTTGGCAATGCCGGTCAGCCCGTCCAGCAGCGTGATCCGCTGCAGCGTGCCGGCCAGCTGTACCAGCTGCCGGTACAGCAGCCCGCTCTCCACCAGCAACACGAACAGTACAAAACTCGACGCCATCAAGCCGTAAACGCGCCCGGCATAGAAGCCCAGGTCAAAGCGTCCCTGGTTCAGCATGGCCGACAGCGCGATATCGATCAGCCAAGCCACCATGACCACCATGAGCCACAGGTCCAGCACCGAATGAGGCCGCCCCAGCCACAACAGGATCAGGGCCGCAACGCTGCAGCACCAGACGGTGCCGACCACAACGAGCATGGCCGGCGTGTAGCGGTGGCCAGCCATGATTTCGGGTAAGACCTGGGCCCAGCGTGTGGCCAGCAGGGTCAGCAACAGCACCGGCAGCGCCAGCACCAGCAGCAGGCCCAGGGTCTGCGGCCAGATGCGGGCGGTCGCCGGTACACGGGGATCGGGCAGCCGTTCGCTGCGCTTCAGCAAGGCATAGGCGCAGACGAACAAGGGGAAGCCGCCATGCCAGAACATATAGAGCCAGGCCGTGCTCTGCGGGCCGGCGCCCAGCAACCCGCCGGCAGCGAACAGCCCAGGGAAGCTGAGCGCATGGACCATGGTCATCTGCGCCGTGAACAAATAGGCCGCAGCCAGCACGAACAGCGAGCGGGCGCGCAAGGTCAGGAACTGGTTCAACAACAGCGCCGCCGTGATCAGGTCGGTGACGATCAGGGCAGCCTCATAGGCCGGAATAAAGGCCCACAAGGGTGTGAGCTGCGTCTTGGCCAGCGGCGCCAGCACCAGGAATAGCAGCAGGGAAATGAGCACCATGGCCAGCGCCACACGGCGCTCGGTGCGCCCGGCCGTCAACGTTGACAGGAACAGGGCCTCCTGTTTGAGCAACCGCTCGGGCATCGCCACCTCGTCTCGCTCTTCTAGGGCCTGCGCTGCATGGGCGCGGGCTCGGCGGACTCCCAACCTGCCTTGTACTCCGCCGGCGACACGCTTTCAATCGCCGATTCAGGGCGGGGTCGCCGCGCCAGGCCGCACCGGCCCGACGGTTGGACCCGGCACAGCCCCTGGCCCGCCGGTTCGAGCACCTGGGCTGAGGGCAGGAAGCCCTGCCGATCGCGCAGGGAAAAGGCGGCGAAGCCGATCGAGCAGCCGACGGCGATGGTCGCTTGCAGGCGTGCCGCGGTATGGCCTGCGCCCACCGCGACGGGGTTCAGCACCTGCGCCGGCTCGGCGCCCAGGCACTGCAGCCATCGCAGTGCGACTCGATCATTGGCCCAGCAGCAGATCCTGCGCCGCGACGCCCACCGACATTCAGTGCAAGGCCTTGGCGCCCGGCAGCAGCCAATGCGACAACGCCGGGATCAGCAGCACCGCGCCGACCATGTTCCAGATGAACATAAAGGCCAGCAGGATGCCCATATCGGCTTGGAACTTGATCGGGCTGAGCGCCCAGGTCACCACGCCGGCGGCCAGCGTGACGCCCACCAGCACCACCACCTTGCCGGTGAACTGCAGCGAGCGCCGGTAGGCCTCGCGCAGCGGCACGCCCAGGCGCTGCTGGGCCAGTTGCACCGACAGCAGATAGAGCGCGTAGTCGATGCCGATGCCCACGCCCAGCGCGATCACCGGCAGCGTGGCCACCTTCACGCCGATGCCCAGGGCGACCATCAGGGCCTCGCACAGCACCGAGGTGATGACCAGCGGCACCACCGCCACCACCACCGCGCGCCACGAGCGGAAGGTGATGAAGCTCAGCACGATCACGGCGCCATAGACCAGCAGCAGCATCTGCGTCCAGGCCTTCTTCACCACCTCGTTGGTGGCGGCCTCGATGCCGGCGCTGCCGGCGGCGAGCAGGAACTGGCGTTCCGCGCCGCTGTGCTCGCGCGCAAAGCCCTCGGCCGCGGCGGACACGCGCGCCAGCGTGTCGGCGCGGTGGTCCGAGAGATAGGCGATCACCGGCATCACCGAGCAGGCGGTGTTGAAGAGATCGGGGTTGTTGACGCTGGCCTGCTGGGCGGCATAGTTCAGCACGTCCTGGTTGCGCGTCAGCGTCAGCCACTTGGGCGCACCCTCGTTGCTGCCGGCGGTGATCTGGCGCACCGCGTTCGTCAGCGCCACCGTGGTCTGCACACCGGGCAGCTGCTGCAGCTGCCAGGCCAGGCGGTCGGCCTCGATCAGGGTCTCGTACTTGAGGCAGGCCTCGGGCGGCGTCTTCACCATCACCGCGAAGGTGTCGCTGGAGAGCGTGTAGTGGCCGGTCACGTAGGCGTTGTCGCGGTTGTAGCGCGAATCGGCGCGCAGCTCGGGGGCGCCGGGGTCGAGGTCGCCGATCTGCAGATGCCGGCTGGCCGCATAGCCGCCCAGCAGCAGCAGCGCCGCCACCGCCAGGGTGGCGTTGGCCCAGCGACGCTCGACAAAGCGCTCCAGCAGGCTCCAGTTGCCCTTGGACCCCGCCGCCTCCCGCGCCGCTGCGCGCGCGCTCACGCCTACATAGGAGAGCAGCACCGGCAACAGCAGCAGATTGGTGAAGATCAGCACCGCCACGCCCAGGCTGGCGGTGAGCGCCAGATCCTTGATGACCTCGATGTCGATCACCATCAGCACGCCGAAGCCCACCGCATCGGCCAAGAGCGCGGTGAGGCCGGCCAGGAACAGGCGGCGGAAGGTGTAGCGCGCGGCCACCAGGCGGTGCGCGCCGCGGCCGATGTCCTGCATGATGCCGTTCATCTTCTGCGCCCCATGGCTGACGCCGATGGCGAACACCAGGAAGGGCACCAGGATGGAATAGGGATCGAGCTCGAAGCCAAGCGCCGCCACCAGGCCCAGCTGCCACAGCACCGCCACCAGCGAGCAGGCGATCACCAGCACGGTGCTGCGCAGGCAGCGCGTGTAGGCATAGATGATGGCGGCCGCGACGGCCGCCGCCAGCGCGAAGTACAGCGCGACCTGGTAGAGCCCGTCGATCAGCTCGCCCACCAGCTTGGCGAAGCCGATCACATGCACCTGCACCGCACCCGCGGATTCCGCCTGGCTGCGCAGCTGCTCGATGGCCCTGGACAGGGCGTGATAGTCCAGCGGCTTGCCGCTGGCGGCATCCTGGTCCGGCAGGGGCACGACCAGCATGCTGGACTTGAAGTCGGTGCCCACCAGATTACCGACGATGCCGGCGCGCGCGATATTGGCGCGCAGCTGCTCGGTGGCCTGGGGGCCGCCGTCGTAGTTGTCTGGCATCACCGGCCCGCCGCGAAAGCCCTCTTCCGTCACCTCGTTCCAACGCACGCCCGGCGCCCACAGCGACTTCAGCCAGGCGCGGTCGACGCCCGGCAGCAGGAACAGCTCGTCGTGCAGCTTCTTGAGGCTCTGCTGGTACTGCGCATCGAAGATGTCACCCTTGGGATTGGCCACCACGATGCGCAGCGCATTGCCCAGGCCGCGCAATTCCACCTTGTTGGCCAGGTAGGCCTGGATATAGGGGTGGCTGCGCGGAATCATTTTTTCGAAGCTGGCATTCAGCCTGAGCTTGGTCGCCGCGCTCCAGCCCAGCAGCAGGGTCGCCATGAGGCACAACAGCAACATGCCGAGCCGGTGATTGAACACCAGGCGCTCCAGGCGCGAGCCGGAGCTCGGGTCGAATTGCGCCAGCGACCCGGGCAGGTCTTCAACAACAGGGGTCGGGCCGTGCATGCGGATTCCTTTGCTTGCCGCTCAGGGCAAGGAGATGGTCTGGGCGCCGCGCGCACCCACCAGCACCAGGCTGCGCGGCGCGCCTTCGGCCAGCGCCGCGGCCGGCAGGGTGCGTTCCAGCTTGAGGGCCTGGAAGCTCTGGCCGGCATCGCGGCTCAGCAGCAATTGGCCGCTCTGGCTCGCCAACAGCCAGCCGCCGTCGGCCAGCCGGGCATGGGCCGTCAGCCCGGCCTGCACGCCGGTGGGCACGGTGCTCCAGCTGCGGCCGGCGTCGGTGCTGCGCAGCGCGTTGCCGCGCAGCCCATGCACCAGCAGCATGGCCGCGTCGCCGGTGATGCCGAACAACGTGCCCTGGTAGGGCAGGCTCATGGCCTCGAAGCGGCCGCTCTGGGCATTGAGCCTGAGGGCCAGGCCCTGCTCGCCCACGGCATAGACGCTGCCGGCCAGGCCGCGCACCGCATACAGATGCAGGGCCTTGGGATTGTCGGCCAGGTGCAGCAGCGGCTCCCAATGTTCGCCGCCGTCGCGGCTCTGCAGAAAGAGCCCGAAGGCGCCCACCGCATAACCCTGTCGGGCGTCGGCAAACCAGACATCCAGCAGCGGGTTCTCGGCCCCCTGCGCCGCAAAGCGCCGGGCGTCCGCAAGTGCGGCCTCCAGGCGCTTGCGCTCGGCCGGCGGCGCGGCGTCGAGGGCCTGCTCGTAGAAGGCCACCATCTGCGCACCGAGCCGGCGGCCATCGAGCTGGCGGCGCCAGCTCTTGCCGGCATCGCTGCTGGCGAGGATCACGCCGTCATGGCCCACCGCCCAGCCGAGTTGCGCGCTCGGGAAGCTCAGCGCCAGCAGGTCCGAACTGAGCGGCACCGCGGCCTGGTGCCAGGTCTTGCCCTGGTCGTCCGAGTAGAGGATATGGCCGCGCTGGCCCGCCGCCACCAGCCGCGCGCCGGCCTTGGCCAGTGCCGCCAGCGGCGCACGGGATGCCAGCGTGCTGGGCTGGGCCGGGGTGTCCAGCACATCCTTGAAGGGCTGGGCCGCCAGGCCGCTGCCACCGGCCATGGCCAGCAGCAGGGATAGCAGCAAGGTGCGGCGGCAGGGCATGGCCATGGTGCTGCTCGCTCAGCGCACGCCGGCGCCGGCCAGCGAGTCGGCCGTCCACTCGCGCTCGGGCAGGGGCTTGCTGTGACGCAGGCCGCCGGTCTCGGCGATGTAGCCGGTGATGGCGTAGACGCCGCCGATCAGGTCATAGTGCCCGAACATGTCGGTATAGGGCGCGGGCAGGTCGTAGCTGGGTGCCATGTAGGCGAAGCCGGCGCGGTAGAGCTGGCCACGCGCGTCATAGGCGTCGGAGGCCACCGCGGCCCAGGAGTCCTCGTCCAGGTAGAAGTTGCGCTTGCTGTAGATGTGGCGCTTGCCCTCGCGCAGCGTGGCCTCCACCACCCACACGCGGTGCAGCTCCCAGCGCACCAGGTCGGGGTTGAGGTGCTTGGGCTTGAAGAGCTCGTCCTGCTTGGACTGGTAGACCGCCGCATAAGCGTTGTAGGGCACCAGCATCTCCTTCTTGCCGACCAGCTTGAAGTCGTAGCGGTCCATCGAACCGTTGAAGAGGAAGATGTCGTCAAAGGTCGAGGCGCCGGCCGTGCCGGGGTTGGGCGTGTCGAAGGCCAGATCGGGCGCCACCTTGACGCGGCGCTGGCCGGGCAGATAGCTCCAGGCGCGGCGCTCCTTCTGGCCCACGTCCAGCGGATCGACAATCAGCAGTGCCTCGCCGGCGCGGCGCGAGGGGCCGGTATAGCTCAGCTTGATGCGCCAGTAGGTATCGGCACTCTGCTTGGCGGCATCCCAGTAGGGATACTCCTGCACGCTCTGTCCCTCGGTCGCCAGGGTGGCACGGCCACTGGCATCGACGCTGAGGTTGCGGTACTTGGACTCGTAGGCCTGGCCATTGAAGCGCAAGAGGTGGTTCCACATCGCCTCATAGCCCGTCTTGGGGATGGGGAAGGGAAAACCGGCGTGGGCGTCCGAGATGCTGCGGCCATCGGCGCTGGTCTTGGCCTTGAGCGCGATCTTGGCAGTGTTGTCGGTGACCCATTTCGGGAAGGCCACGCTGCGCTGCGTCGGGTAGACATCGATGCGGAAGCTCGGGTACTTCTGCAAGAGGGCCTTGCTGCCCTCGGTGAGCTTGTCCGCATATTGCGCCATGTTCTTGGCGTCCACCGAGAACTTGGGCTTGTCGGCGGCAAAGGGGTTCGGGCGCATGCCGTCACCGGCCTTGAAGCCGGCCGGCGCCGAGGTGAGGCCGCCGGTGTAGGCGGGGATGCTGCCATCCTTGTTACCGGCCTTCTCGGCGCCCACGGCGGTGAGCGTGCTGCCGAGCTGCTTGGCTTCCTCGGCGCTGATCGCGGCCAGGGCGGGCAGGCTGCCGGCGGCCATCAGAGCCACCAACACGCGCTGGGAGAGTTGCTTGCTGTTCATCATCGCGATCCTCAGAAAGTGGTCTTGAAGGTCAGGCTCACGAAGCCGCGGTCCTGCAGCAAGGTGGTGAAGCCGTTCTGGGCGGTGACGGCCACGCCGTTGTCCTTGTAGACACCGATGTAGTCGACGAACTTGAGGTCGAAGCGGTACTGCTGCTGCACATCCAGGCTCAGCCCCAGGCTGAGATTGCCCATGCGCTCGTTACCGCCGAACACGGTGGCGGCATTGCCGCGCAGGCCCACCGAGAAGGCCAGTGGCGCCGACAGATCCACGCCCGGCAAGACCTGGAACCAGGTCGGCGTGAAGCCCAGGCCCACGCCCAGATAGCCCTTGGTGGTGCAGCCGTCCCACAGGTCCTTGCCCTTGCAAGGCGCAAAGCCGACGGCATTGAAGAGGTTCTCGCCACTGCGCACGCGCGTCCACTTGGAAGCGGTGAACTCCAGCATCCAGCTGGCCGAATCCCAGGCCGGGGTCTTGCTGACCACGCCCAACAGGTTCACCAGCGCATGCAGGGTGTCGCCACGCGGACCCTTGGTCTGGCCGGCGTCGGGCAGGCCCGGCGAGATGCCCAGCACCTGGCTGGACAGCGGCGTGTTGCGGCGCGCCGAGAACTCGGCCCCCAGGCTCACGCCAGCAATGCTCTTGGCCAGGCTCACGCCATAGAGACGGATGCCGTCGGCGTAGATGAGGTTGTAGCGGCTGTTGTTGGGTGCCACCTGGGTGATCAGGCTTTGCGGCATCTTGTCGGCGAAGTCGCGCACATAAAAGCCCAGGGTGCCGTCCAGCCAGGCGGGGCTCCAGCGTGCCGACAGGCCCCACTCACCACGCTGCTTGGGCTGCACCGCCGCGCCATGGGCGGCGAAGCCCAGGCCGGCGGAGATGAACTGGCGGTCCGGGCCGTTGAAGGCAAAGTCCACCGGGCCCAGATAGGTGCCGCCCTCGGGGTAGCGGAAGGACTCCCACTGCAGCATGTACTGGCCGGCCAGCGACAGCGTGTCGCTCACCTGCGCCTGCACGGACAGCTGGTTGAGCGGGCGGAACAGCTCCTTGGCCTCCACGCCCGGGGTGGCAAAGCCCTTCTGCAGGTCCAGCGGGTTCTGCGCGTAGGCGATGCCATGCAGATTGCCGCCCAGCAGCAGCGACTCGCCCCAGTACACGGTGTGGCGGCCCAGCTTGGCCTGCACCGGCACCTCGCCGATGTCGACGCCGCCGAACACGAAGGCGTCCATGAACTCGCCAGAACCACCGCGATAGAAGCGCTGGATGTAGGGGCTGTAGGTCTTGCCCGCGTAGCTGGGGATAGCGGTCAGCGGCGCATTCGGGTTGCTGCGGCTCTGCGTGCCATAGGCATAGTCGCGCCAGGCCGTCGCGCTGACGCGCGCACCGAAGCGCTTCTTGTAGACCAGATCGAACTCGGAGAGCAGGTCGATGCGCTTGGCCACCGCCTCGCCCTTGTCGAAGCTCCAGCTGCCCTCGTCGGCCACGGCGGAGTTGCCGATCTTGCTGTCGCGGCCTTCGACGCGCTGCGCGTAGTTCAGGCGCAGGGTGTTGTCGAAGCGCATCGACAGATCCGGGTTGCCCGCGTCGATCTCGAAGGCCTGGGCAGACCCGGCCAGCGTGGCCATGAGCAGCGTCGCCGCAGCGACGGGGTGGCGGCGGGCAAGGCACGCGCTCGGGTGTTGCAGTTGAGCTTTCTTCACTGTGTCTCCGCTTCTAGGTGGCTGGAATCGAACCGCTGTCGCGCCACGCGCAACAAGCCAGGTTCATGAAGAAAATTTTGTGGGCCGCCCCCTTCGTCACCCCCCCTCTTGGCAGGGGGGCTAGGGTCAGTGCGGAGAGGGCGGCGGGCGCGCACACCGCGCCCGCCGGCAAGACCTCACGGCTACGGCAGTTGCAGCAAGGGGCTGCAGGGTTTTGCGTCGTCGCGCGGGCCGCCTCAGTACGGCAGGTCGCCCATGATGCCGGCGCGCTCCATCTTGCGATGGCAGGGCGGGTAGTCCATCACCGCGTAATGCTGGGTGCTGCGGTTGTCCCAGAAGGCCATGCTGTTGGGCTTCCAGCGCCAGCGCACCTGGTACTCGGGGATGTAGACCTGGCTGATCAGATAGGCCAGTAACTGGCCGGCGCCGGGGTTGGCATCCTGGCCGAAGCGCACATGCTCGGGCGTGTGGTAATTGCTGAAATGGGTGGTGAAGGCGTTCACGAACAGCAGCTTCTCGCCCGTCTCGGGATGGGTGCGCACCACCGGGTGCTCGGCATCGGGGAACTGTGCCTTCAAGGCCAGGCGCTTTTCGAGCGTCATGGCGGCACCGAAGCTGGCTTCAATGCTGTGGCGGGCGCGCAGGCCAGCGATCTTGGCCTTCACGTCGGCTGGCAGGTTCTCGTAGGCCAGCACCATGTTGGCCCACATGGTGTCGCCACCCACCGGCGGGCATTCGATGCAACGCAGCACGCAGCCGAAGGGCGGTTTCTCGCGCCAGGTGGCGTCGGTGTGCCAGGCGTTCTCGTAGCGGTCGTTGGGCGCATCGGGCGACTTGTAGATGCGCACCAGCCCCGGGTGTTCCGGGTCGCTGCCGGCCACCGGGTGATCTTCCAGTTCGCCGAAGCGGCGTGCGAACGCCACATGCTCGGCGCGCGTGATGTCCTGGTCGCGGAAGAACAGCACGCGGTGCTTGAGCAGCAGGCCACGGATCTCGGCCATCAGGCCATCGTCGCGCGCGGCTGCACCAAGATGCACATTGGACAGCTCCGCGCCGATGCTGCAGGTCAGGGGTTCAACCCGCATGCTGCGCGTCAGGGAGGCGGCGCCGATCACGGCGGGGCTCATGGATTCTTGGCTCATCTGTGTGTCTCCGGTGGCCAATGGTGATTGTGTTGCGGATCAGTATGGAAGGCTGGTAGTCCTCCCGCTTGACTTCAGAAGACCGCCACTTACCATTTCACGCCACGCCTCCAGCCCCGTATGAACGCTCTCGTCCGCGCCGCCGCTCTCACCAACTATCTGGACGTCGCCGGCAGCGTCGGGCTGGACGCGATGCGCCAGTTGGCCGATGCGGGCCTGAGCGCTGCGGTACTGCGCACGCCGGATCTGAAGATCCCCGTCGAACGGGTGGCCGATCTGCTGGAACGCTCGGCCGCCACGTCGGGCTGCGAGTCCTTCGGCCTGCGCATGGCCGAGACGCGCCAGCTGTCCAACCTCGGCCCGGTGGGCATGCTGATACGCGACCAGCCGACCCTGCGCGACTCCCTGGCCGTGCTGCTGCGCTACCACATGGCCCTCAACGGTGGCCTGGCCCTGGTGATCGAGGAAGCCGCCGGTGTGGTGGTGATCCGCGAGGACGTGGTGGTGGGCCGCAGCGGCCCGGTGCGCCAGAGCGTCGAGTTGGCCATCGGCGTGATGCTGCGGCTGATGCGGCAATTCCTGGGCGGCGACTGGCGGCCGCGGCGGGTCTGCTTCACCCATGCCGCACCGGCCGACATCGGCACCCATATGCGCGTGTTCGGCCCCTGCGTGGAATTCCGCCACGATTTCAACGGCATCGTCTGCGGCCGCCAGGACCTCGACACCCCCAATCCGAGCGCGGATCCGGCGATGGCCCGCTACGCCCAGCAGCTTCTCGACACCACGCTGCGCGAGCAGGACGGCGCCCCGTCGCTGCTGGACGATGTGCGCAGCACCGCCCTGCTGCTGCTGCCCAGCGGCCGCTGCAGCATCGAGCAAGTGGCGGACCAGCTGGGCGTCGTCTGCCGCACGGTGCAGCGCCGCCTGGCCGACCACGGCACCAGCTTCTCGGAGGTCGTCAACAAGCTGCGCACCGAGCTGGCGCATCGCCATGTCGATGACAGCGAGCGGCCGCTCACCGAGGTGGCGGCGCTGCTGGGATTCTCGGCACCCAGCGGTTTCTCGCGTTGGTACACGGCGCAGTTCGGCCGCAGCCCGAGTCAGGCGCGCCAGGCGGCGCGGCGCGACGGTTGATGCACGCTGGCCGCAGGCTCAGCTCAGCGCCGGCTCGGGCCGCAGCGCCTGCCGCATCAATGCCAGCAGATGCTGATGCGACTGCGCGCCGCTGAGCGCATAGGTCCGCGCAACGACGAAGTAAGGCACGCCGGGCACGGCGCGCAGCGCGGGCGCCGGCGACGGGCTGGCCGAGGGCCGGACGCCGAAGTCCTGTGCCAGTTGCAGCAGCAGGGCCGCGTCGCCAAGATCCTCGCCGCACTGGAAATGGGCCGCGAACATGCGCTCCAGCAGCGCCTCCAGGGCGCTGGCATCGAGCTGCGCCTGCGCATCCCTCAGCAGCCCATGGGCCAGGGCCGTGTTGGGCATGCGCGCGACGCGCTCGAAGTCGTAGCTCAGGCGCACAGCGCGGCCGGCGGCCTGCACCTGCGCCTGGCGCGCGGCCACCGCCGCCGCCGAGCCCAGGCGCTCGAGGTAGAACTCGCGAAACGGCAGGCCCTGCTCGGGCAGGCCGGGCAGCAGCTGGTGCAGCTGCCAGTGCAGCTCGATCCGCAGCGCCGGCTGCTCGGCGAGCAGGGCGGCACGGGCGCGCTGCAGATGGCGCAGGCCGATCTGGCACCAGGGGCAGATCAGCTCGATATGCACATCGAGCCGCAGGGTCTGCCGCTCACTCACGGAATCAGCACCGTGGCACCCATGGTCTGGCGCGACTCGAGCGCGCGATGCGCCTCGGCCGCGTCGGCCAGGGCATAGCGCTGGCGCGGCGTGCTGACGATCTTGCCGGCCAGCACCAGGTCGAAGAGCTCGTCGGCCATCTTCAGCATATTCGGGCGCGGCAGCGCGTAGTCCACCATCGCCGGGCGCGTCACCCACAGCGAACCCTTGGCCGCCAGCAGCATGGTGTCTATCACCACCGGGCCGGAGCTGGTGCCATTGCTCACCAGGGTGCCGCGCTTTTGCAGGCAGTCCAGCGAGCCCATCAAGGTGTCCTTGCCCACCGAGTCGTAGACCACCGGCACGCCCTTGCCGCCGGTGATCTCGCGCACCCGCTCGACAAAGTTCTCGCGCTTGTAATTGATCACGTGGCTGCAACCGGCCTCCAGGGCCGCGGCAGCCTTCTCGTCCGAGCCCACCGTGCCTATCATGGTGACGCCGATGGCGCGCGCCCACTGGCAGGCGATCAGTCCCACGCCGCCGGCGGCGGCGTGATAGAGGATGGTGTCGCCGGCCTTGAGCGGGTAGACCTGCCGGAACAGGTACTGCGCCGTCAGGCCCTTCATGATCAGGGTCGAGGCGGTCTCGTCCGACACGCCATCGGGGATCTTGATCAGCACTTCGGCGGGCATGACGCGCCGCTCCGCATAGGCGCCCAAGGGGCCCAGCATGTAGCCGACGCGGTCGCCGGGGGTCAGAAAAGTGACGTCGGGGCCCACCGCCTCCACCACACCCACCGCGTCGGAGCCCAGGCCCGAACCCACGCCAGCGGGCAACTGCGCCGGGTAGCGGCCGGAGCGGAAGTAGATGTCGATGAAGTTGACCGCGATGCCGGTGTGGCGCACGCGCACCTGGCCGGGGCCGGGCTCGCCGACCTCGACTTCTTCCAGCTTCAGGACCTCGGGGCCGCCGGTGGCGTGAAAACGGATTGCCTTGCTCATGATGTTCTGCCTGTCTTTTTCAAAGATTGAGGATCAACCGGCGCTGACGCGGATGCCCGCCACCGCACGCATATCGGCTTCGTAAGTGCGCATCGCGCGGATGAAGGCCGCCGCAGCCAGCAGGCTGAACAACGGCACCAACGCCAGCGCGGTCTGCAGGCTCCACAGGTCGGACAGCCAGCCGGTGAGGAAGGGGCCCACCGCCAGGCCCAGCAGGTTCTGCGTCAGCGACAGCACCGCGGCGCCGGTGGAGCGCACGGCGGGATGGATCACGTCGAACACCACCGCCGTGATCGGGCCCACCGTGCAGGCCATCACGAAGCCGCCCAGCAGCACCAGTCCGAACTGGCCCTGGCCGGCCGGCAGCAGGCCGAAGGCCGCCACGAAGATCAGCGTGGTGAGCAGGCACAGGCCGGCCACCACCAGCAGGCGGCGGCGTGCCACCGCACCGGCCAGCTTCTCGACCACCGTGCCCCAGACGAAGCTGCCCAGCGCGCCGGCCAGCACCACCAGTGCGGCCTGCTTGCCCGCCTGGTCGGCGGGGACGCCGTGGTAGCGATTCAGGAAGCTGGGCAGCCAGGACCAGATCGCCGACACCACGATCAGTTGCATGGCCGCGCCCAGGCAGGCCCACACCAGGGTGCGCGTACGGGCCAGGGTGTGGGCGGTGCGGCGCAGCAGGCTGCGCAGCGAGAGCTGGGTGCCCGACTGGGTGGCGCCGTGGATGTCCACCGTCTTGTAGTCACGCACCAGCAGATAGAGCAATGCGAGCGCAAGACCTGGTACCCCAACCACGCCGAACGCCATCTGCCAGCCCCAGCGCGCTGCGATCACGCCACCCAGCAGCACGCCCAGCACCGAGCCCAGCGAGGCGGCGGCAAAGAAGCCGCCCAGCAGGGCTCCGCGCAGGCGGCGCGGGAACAGGCTGGCGATGAGTGCCGCGCCCACCGAGCCATAGCCGGCCTCGCCCGCCCCCACCATGGCGCGGGCGGCGAACAGCTGGGCATAGCCGCCTGCGAACATGCAGGAGATGGTGGCGCTGCTCCACACCAGGCCCATCACCACCACGCTCTTGACGCGGCTGAAGCGGTCCGCCAGCAGGGCCACCGGCAGGCCGCCAACCGCCACCACGATGGAGATCACCGAGACCAGGCCGCCCAGCTGCTTGTCGCTCAGATTCCAGTCGGCCTTCATATGGGGGAACAGCGAGACGATCACCTGGCGGTCGATGTAGTCGAACAGCATCAGGCCGAAGGTCATCGCGAAGGCAAACCAGGCCTGTGGCCGGCTCACCAGATAGTCGTCGCCGCCTGGGCCGTCGTCGTGAGGCAAATGCATCTCGGGTCTCGCTTCGCTCGTTCTTCTCGGTCAGGCGGCAAGCCGCATCAGGCCCAGCACCAGCAGGGCCAGGAAGACAGTCTCGCCCAACATCAGTGCCACCGGCTTGATGCCCACGGTCACCAGATCCTTGAGCTGGGTTTTCATGCCGATGCCGGCGATCGCCGCCACCAGACACCAGCGCGACAGCTCGCTGCCGAGGTTCTGCACGCTCTTGGGCACCCAGCCGGTGCTGTTGACGAGCACCAGCAGCGCAAAGCCCACCGCAAACCAGGGCAGCAGCGGCGGGCGCTGGCTGCCGGGCTCGACCCCGCGGGCGCGCGTGATGGCCGCGGCGAACACGATCACCGGCAGCAGCATGGCCACGCGCAACAGCTTCACCAGGGTGGCCACGTCGCCGGTCTCGCGCGACAGGCTGTAGCCGGCGCCCACCACCTGGGCCACGTCGTGGATGGTGCCGCCCAGAAACACGCCTGCGGCATTGGCGTCCAGGCCCAGGGCACGCACCAGCATCGGATAGGCAATCATCGCCAGCGTGGAAAGCGCGCTGACGCCGATCACCGTGAACAGCGTGGCGCGCTCCTTCTGCTCATGGGCCGGCAGCGCGGCCGACAGCGCCAGCGCCGCCGAGGCGCCACAGATCGCGGTAGCCCCGCCGGTGAGCAGGCCGAAGATGGCCTGGAAACCCAGCAGGCGCGCGGCCAGCATCGACAGGCTGATGGTCACCACCACCGAGACCACCACGATCAGCACCGGCGGCCAGCCCAGTTGCAGCACCTGGGCCACGGTGATGCGCAGCCCCAGCAGCGCCACGCCCACGCGCAGCAGCTCGCGCGCGGTGAAGCCGATGCCGGCGGCGCAAGCACCCTCGGCGGAAAGAAAATTCATCGCCATGCCCAGCAGCAGGGCGAACAGCATCACCGGCGCGCCGTAATGCTCGGACAGGAAGGTGGCGGCGGCGGCCACCACGCCGCAGGCCATCACCCCCGGGAAGAAGCCGCGGCCGCGCGTGCCGAGCAGGGCCAGGCTGCTCATGCCGCGGCAGCGCCCAACAGGTGGTTCTGGTATTGCTCGCGCAAGCGATGCTTGAGCATCTTGCCGGTGGCGCCCAGCGGGATCGCGTCGACGAACACCACGTCGTCGGGGGTCCACCATTTGGCAATCTTGCCCTCGAAGAACTGCAGCAGCTGCTCGCGCGACAGCTCGGCGCCGGGCCTCTTCACCACGATCAGCAGCGGACGCTCATCCCATTTGGCATGCCTGGCGGCGATGCAGGCGGCCATGGCCACGGCGGGATGCGCCATCGCGATGTTCTCCAGGTCGATCGAGCCAATCCATTCGCCGCCGCTCTTGATCACGTCCTTGGCGCGGTCGGTGATCTGCATGAAGCCATCGGCGTCGATGCTGCAGACATCGCCGGTGGGGAACCAACCGTCCACCAAGACATCGCCGCCTTCGCCCTTCAGATACTCGGCCACGATCCAGGGGCCGCGCACCAGCAGCTCGCCGCTGGCCTTGCCGTCCCAGGGCAGCTCGCGGCCGTCCTCGCCGACGATCTTCATGTCCACGCCGAACACCGCCCTGCCCTGCTTGGCCTGGATGGCCTCGCGCTGCTCCTTGGGCAGCGCCAGCTGCGCGCGCTTGAGCACGCAGGCCGTGCCCAGGGGGCTGATCTCGGTCATGCCCCAGGCATGCAGTACCTCGACCGCGTACTTGTCCTGGAAGGTCCGCATCATGGCCGGCGGGCAGGCCGAGCCGCCGATGACGGTGCGGCGCATGGTGCTGAAGGCCAGACCGTTCGCCTCCACATGGGCCAGCAGGCCCTGCCAGACCGTGGGCACGCCGGCCGAAACCGTGACGCCCTCGCTCTCGAACAGCTCATGCAGGCTCTTGCCGTCAAGACCTGGCCCCGGCAGCACCAGCTTGGCACCCACCATGCAGGCGGCATAGGGCAGGCCCCAGGCGTTGACGTGGAACATCGGCACCACCGGCAGGATGGTGTCGCGCGCCGAGCAGTTGAGCGAATCGGGCAGCGCCACCGCATAGCTGTGCAGCACCGTCGAGCGGTGGCTGTAGAGCACGCCCTTGGGGTGGCCGGTGGTGCCGCTGGTGTAGCAGAGGCTGGAGGCGCGCTGCTCGTCCAGCTGCGGCCAGGCATAGGCATCGCTGGCCGCATCCAACAGCTCCTCATAGCACAGCAGGCCGGGGACCTGGCTGTCGGCGGGCATGTGGGCGCGGTCCGTCAGCGCGACGAAATGCCTGATGGTCTTGACCTTGGGCGCGATGGCTTCGATGAGGGGCAGGAAGCTGAGATCGAAGAACAGCGCCTCGTCCTCGGCATGGTCGGCAATCCAGGTCATCTGGTCCGGATGCAGGCGCGGGTTGAGCGTGTGCAGCACATGGCCCGAGCCCGACACACCGTAATAGAGCTCCAGATGGCGGTAGCCGTTCCATGCCAGGGTACCGACGCGCGCGCCCTCGCTCAGGCCCAGGCCGGCCAGGGCGTTGGCGACACGGCGCGAGCGCGCCGCCAGCTCGCGGAAGCTGTAGCGGTGGATGTCACCCTCGACGCGGCGCGAGACGATCTGCTGCGCGCCATGGTGGCGCTCGGCATGCACCAGCAGGGAAGACACCAGCAGCGACTGCTGCATCATCAAGCCATTCATCGTCGATCACTCCGGGCATTGCAATGGCCCGGATTCTTGGACGCGGCCGAATGCTTTGATTGCCGAGGCGTGACAGCGGCTTATCCGTCGGCGCCAGGCAGGGTAAACCATGAAGGACTCGCATCTCGCACCGATGGCGCGCCTTGCCAAGCCAAGGCCGCCATGCCCAATCAAGCCTTCAAGCAAGGTCAAGGTGTCGGCGAGCGCACCGATACAGCGGTGATGCTTGAACATGCTCACACCCCATGTCTGAGTGACCGAAATCAGGCGCTTCAGGACTTGCGAACGGGAATACCCGGCATTTGTTCACACGCGTCGAATTGCATGTCGCGCTCGGATATCAAGCCGTCGCATTGAGATAAGTAAGCGGCGATCGTTTCTCATCCAATCCGCTGAGACCGCGCTGCGCCGGCGATCCGCTCGGCAGCATTTCTGCTCCCGGCACCTGCGCGGCAGCGTTATCTGCCCTCAACAACCCCGCCGCGGATCGAGCAACACGAGACCCGCACGTGTCTGCCACGACATCGGGTTTCAGCAAAGGAGCTACTGCAATGCGCACCAACCAGCCGATCACTCAGCGCGAATTCGACTTTCCAAGCGATGCCACCCTGATGTCGACTACCGACACACAGAGCTATGTCAAGTATGCGAACGAAGCTTTCGTGGCGGTCAGCGGCTTCACGCGCGATGAGATCCACGGGCAGCCTCACAACTTCGTGCGACACCCCGACATGCCCGCCGAGGCCTTTGCTGACATGTGGCAGACGCTCAAAGGTGGCGAACCCTGGACCGCCTTGGTGAAGAATCGTCGCAAAAACGGCGACCACTATTGGGTGCGGGCGAACGCCGTTCCCGTGATCCGCGACGGGCGCCAGCAGGGTTTCATGTCTGTTCGGACCAAGCCCAGCCGAGACGAAATCGCGGCAGCCGAGGCGCTTTACAAGGACATCCGCGAGGGTCGCGCCGGCAATCGGCGCATTCACAAGGGGCTGCTGGTTCGGACCGGACTGGGCGCGCTGCTCAGCCTGCGCCAGACCTTGAGCGTGCGAGGCCGTATCCGGCTGACCACTTGCGCCACCTGGCTGCTGATGAGCAGCCTGTTGGCGACCCAATCCACCAATTTGACCGGGACTCTGGTGTCGGCTGGTCTGGCAGCCGTTGCGGCCCTGTTTGGCATGTTCATCCTGGAAGCCCAACTGGCCCGCCCTCTGGAGCAATTGCGCCGGCAAGCCCTGGCGGTGGCCACGGGCGAGAGCCGCGAGGTGGCGCACATGAACCGTGTCGATGAAATCGGCATGACCATGCGCACCATCAGCCAGCTCGGCCTGATGTTCCGATGGCTGGTAGACGACGTGAGTCAGCAGGTCCTGAGCGTGCAAACGGCTGTCAGTGAAATTGTGCAGGGCAACAATGACCTGAGTTCGCGCACCGAGCAGGCGGCTTCCAGCGTGCAGCAGACTGCCTCGTCGATGGAACAGATGACGTCGACGGTGAGTAATAACGCCGACACCGCGCAGCAGGCCAATCAGCTCTCCGGTGCAGCCAGCGATGCTGCCGCCAAGGGCGGGCAAACGGTGTCCCAGGTGATATCGACCATGAGCGACATCACCGCCAGTTCGAAGAAGATCTCCGACATCATCGGCGTCATCGACGGCATCGCCTTCCAGACGAACATCCTGGCACTCAATGCTGCCGTCGAGGCGGCGCGCGCCGGAGAGCAAGGCCGCGGCTTCGCGGTGGTGGCTGGTGAGGTCCGCAACCTCGCACAACGGAGTGCCGAGGCGGCGCGGGAGATCAAAGGCCTGATTGGCACCAGCGTCGAGAAGGTCGAAACCGGAGCCCGAATCGTCGATGATGCCGGCCGAACGATGGATGACATCATGACACAGGTGCGGCGCGTCTCCGATCTCATCGGCGACATCAGCGCCGCGACCAGTGAACAAAGCAAGGGCATCTCCCAAGTCAGCCAGGCGGTCGGGCACCTGGACCAGATCACGCAGCAGAACGCGGCCCTGGTCGAGCAAAGCACCGCGGCGTCCGCCAGCCTGCAGCAGCAAACTGAGCGGCTGGTCGAGGCCGTGAGCGTGTTTCGCTGAGCCGTGCGGATTTCGCCCCAAGTTCAGACGCCAGACGCGCGTTGCCTTACCATCAGCCAAGCGCCTCGGCTCGACGGCGGATTGCGACGTCGATTGCCGACGCTCGGTGCCATGTACGAATGAAGCCGACCACGGACCACCAGCGATGTCTTTGCCTACCGGCGCACCCCCAGGCCCCGCAGCACGGCGCCTGACCGCAAGACGGACCGATTCGCTCCTGGCGGCAAGCGAAGCGCTGTTGCGTGAGTCCGCGGCGCACGAAAGCTCCGACGAGCGGACGCTCGCGGTGATCGCGGATCTGGTGCACGCCGCGACGCACGATCTCCTGACCGGCTTGCCCACCCGCGGCGTGGTGCTGACCGAACTGGCAAGCGCGTTGCAGAGCGAACCGGTCGGCGCCCTCCAGGTGGCGGTGCTCTTCATCGATGTCGACAACTTCAAGCTGGTGAACGACTCGCTGGGGCACGACAGCGGCGACGAGTTGCTCCGCGAGATGAGTCAGCGCATCACCGCCTGCGTGGGTTCGGCCGGAACCGTCAGCCGCTTTGGTGGCGACGAACTGGTGGTACTGCTGCCGCGGACGAATCAAGCCGCGGTGTCGGACCTGGGTGCACGCGTGCTGGCCGTGATGGCGACCCCGATCCTTGTGGCAGGCCGCGAAGTGGTGACGTCGGTGAGCATCGGCGCG
This sequence comes from Roseateles sp. FW301-B2, assembly GCF_058788955.1. Lineage (NCBI taxonomy): Bacteria > Pseudomonadati > Pseudomonadota > Betaproteobacteria > Burkholderiales > Sphaerotilaceae > Roseateles > Roseateles sp. FW301-B2. The sequence continues at coordinate 18,254 of NZ_JBYTBE010000036.1, read as the reverse complement.
GCCCTTTGCACGCCCGGGACGCAGTCCGCGGAGCAGATTCTTCGCGACGCCGATACGGCGCTCTACGCCGCCAAGAGCCGCGGGCGCAACAGGCTCGAACGCTTCAACGAAGAGCTGCATGCGCGCGTCGCGAGGCGAATGCGCGTCGAGTCGGACCTCCGCGTGGCGTTGCGCGAGGCGCAGATCTACGTCCATTACCAGCCGCAGGTCAATCTCGTGACGGGCCGCATCGTGGGCGTGGAGGCCCTGGCACGCTGGCAGCATCCCGAGCTGGGGCAGGTATCGCCGGCGGAGTTCATCCCGATTGCCGAAGACTCACGACTCATCGACGAACTGGGCTGGCAGGTGCTGTGGGCAGCATGCCGGCAACTGGCCGCCTGGAGCGCGACAGCCTGCGGGCAGTCGCTGTCGATGACCGTCAACATCTCGCCGCGCCAGCTCAACCAGCCCGACTTTGCGGCCGAGCTCCAGCACTTGCTGCACGAGACCGGCATACAGCCGCGCTCCCTGTGCCTGGAACTGACCGAAAGCGAGCTCATGAGCCCCAACGCAGACATCGTGGGCATGCTGACCCAGATACGCCGCATGGGCATCTACGTGGCCATGGACGATTTCGGCACCGAGCATTCGTCGCTCGCGCGCCTGCGCGACCTGCCCGTTGAAGTGCTGAAGATCGATCGGTCATTCATTGACGGACTGCCCTCCGAGGCAGGCGATACGGCCATCGTGTCGTCGATCCTCAGCCTCGCCTACGCCATGGGCAAGCATGTGATTGCCGAAGGCGTCGAGACGCAAGAACAGGCGCTGGCGCTGCGTGATATGGGATGCCCGGTAGCGCAGGGCTATCTGTTCTCGTGGCCGGTGCGGCCGACTGACATCCCGCCGCTGCTGGAGCGCCCGTTGTGGCAGCCGCCCGCCGACGGTAAAAGTCGCTTGAAGCTCCTGATCGGGGCCAAGGTCCGGCGCGCGCACCGATCCTTTATTGACGAGTTCCTCTTCCACATCGGCGCACCGATGGGCAACTCAAAGGAAGCAGATTCATGATGTGGATCGTCGGCATAGGCAATCTGCTGGTGGGCGCTGCGTACACCTGCCTTGGCTTGTTGAGCGCGTGGGAGGCCTTCAGCCAGTACCGGCATCGGGGCCTGTCGCGCTTCGGCCTGGGCTTCTCGCTGATGGCGGCGAGCTGCGGCCCGCATCACCTGGTCCACGGCTGGTGCGTCCTGCATGGCGGCACGGTGTCGCCGGCGATGCTGGCCGTCACCCTGCTCGGGTTGCCCGCGGGATTGGTGTTCTGCTTGCTGCGCATTGAGGCGATGCTGGGCGGCCCCGGCGATCGGGTGCTTGACACGGGCCCTACCACTATCGCTGCATCGACGATCGCCAGCCTAGGAGCCGTCGGCATGCTCGCCGGCTGGGCCATCGCTTCTCCGTCCGTTCCGCTTACGGACATTTGTAGCGCGAGTGGCATCCAGTTGGTGGTGGACACGGCCATACGGACGCGCGAACTCTCCGCGCTAGTGATGTTCACAAATCTCTTCGTGGTAGTGACCTACGGCATGGTGGGCTGGTATCTTGTGGCCACCCAAGTGCGCCGCTACGTATTGGATCGCTCGTGGTCCTTGTCGGGCCTCTCGCTGGCCGCCGTGTTCCCGACCTGCGCAGCCATGCATTTGATCCTCGCTCTGACCGCGGAACATGACACTGCGACCCTCGGTTTCGACCTCATCGGTGTGCCGGCTTCCATCTACTTCCTCTGGGTGGTGCGACGGCTCCACTCGAACTCCGTTATCGACTGGAATCGCCGCCCGCTGGTGGGGGTGTCCGCTGCGCCCGCGCGCAATGCGCCATGGGGTGACCCGCCTGCCGTGATGCGATAGGCGCTGAGGTTTGGCGCGCCCCGGGCGGGCGTGGTAATGCCAATGCCCCCTCGCCTTCACGGGCGCCAAACCGCCAGCCAGGACCGGGTCGCCGTTCAGGTGGCCAACCAGGACACCAGCGTTCTCGCGGGCTCTAGGCGCTGCGCTGCCGGCGCGCGTCCAGGCTCCAATCGCCCGGGCCCCAGGCGGCCAGGATCAGCAGGCCGCCCACCACACCGATGTTCTTGAAGAACAGCAGCTGCGGGATCATCTGCTGGCCCTCGGGCGCGGCCCAGAAGGCGTGGAAGAACACCGAGGCGGCGAGCGTGAACAGCGCCAGCACCAGTGCCGCCCAGCGCGTGCCCAGGCCCAGGATCAGGGCCAGGGCACCGACAATCTCCACCACCAGGGCCAGGGCGGCGCCCACCTGGGGCATCGGCAGACCCACCGAGGCGATATAGCCCACCGTGCCGGCAAAGCCGCCGAGCTTGGCGAGGCCCGCGGGCAGGAACAGGCAGGCGAGCAGCAAGCGCCCCAAGAGGGTGGCCAGGTTTTGCATGGGCTGTGCGGGCATGAGCGTGCTCCTAAAGCGTTGGGATGGATGGATCGACGGAAAATCCGCCCCGAATGTAGCGTCCTTGCGCGTGAGCGCAAACGTCGCCGTTCACTGGTGTAATCCCGCCCCATGGAGAACCATCCCGCCCCCGTCAGTTTCTGGGCCGCGCTGCGCTTCTGGCTCAAGCTGGGTTTCATCAGCTTTGGCGGCCCGGCCGGCCAGATCGCGGTGATGCATGCCGAGCTGGTGGAGCGGCGCCGCTGGATCAGCGAGCGGCGCTTTCTGCATGCGCTCAACTACTGCATGCTGCTGCCCGGCCCCGAGGCCCAGCAGCTGGCCACCTATATCGGCTGGCTGCTGCACCGCGGCTGGGGTGGCATCGTCGCGGGCGGCCTGTTCGTGCTGCCCTCGCTGTTCATCCTGATGGGGCTGTCCTGGCTCTACATGGCGCATGGGCAGCTGCCAGTCGTGGCGGGCATCTTCTATGGCCTCAAGCCCGCCGTCACCGCGCTGGTGCTGCATGCCGCCCATCGCATCGGCACGCGCGCGCTGAAGAACGGCTGGCTATGGGCGATTGCGGGCGCGGCCTTCGTCGCCATCTTTGCGCTCGATGCGCCCTTCCCGCTGATCGTGCTCGGCGCGGCGCTGCTCGGCCATCTGGGTGGCCGGTATGCGCCGGCGCTGTTCGCGCCGGGCGGCGCGCATGGTCAGGCCCGGCCGCAAGGCCATGGGCCAGCCCTGATCGACGACGACAGCCCCACCCCGCCCCATGCCCTCTTCAGCCGCGCGCGGCTGGCCCGCGTGCTGCTGCTGGGCCTGGGCCTGTGGGCGCTGGTGTTCGGCCTGTTGCTGGCACGCTGGGGCTGGCAGGGCACGCTGACGCAGATGGGCTGGTTCTTCACCAAGGCAGCGCTGCTGACCTTTGGCGGCGCCTATGCGGTGCTGCCCTATGTCTACCAGGGCGCGGTGGAACAGCAGCAATGGCTCAGCGGCGCACAGATGATCGACGGCCTGGCGCTGGGCGAGACCACCCCCGGCCCGCTCATCATGGTGGTGGCCTTTGTCGGCTTCGTGGGCGGCTGGGTCAAGCAGGTCTGCGGGCCCGACGCCCTCTTGCTGAGCGGTGCGCTGGCCGCCAGCGTGGTGACCTTCTTCACCTTCCTGCCCTCCTTCGTGTTCATCTTCGCCGGCGCGCCCCTGATCGAATCCACCCATGGCAAGCTGAAGTTCACCGCGCCGCTCACCGCCATCACCGCCGCGGTGGTGGGCGTGATCCTCAACCTGGCGCTGTTCTTCGCCTTCCACGTGCTGTGGTCGCGCGGCTTTGGCGGCCCCTTCGACTGGGTCTCGGCCCTGATCGCATTGGCGGCCAGCGTCGCGCTGTTCCGCTTCAAGCTGGGCGTGCTGCCGCTGCTGGCGGCCTGCGCCGGCGCCGGGCTGCTGCTCAAATTGTGGCCGCTGCAATGATCAGCCGTCTCAACCGTCGATAGGCACGCCCCCGGTCCAGCGGCACATCCAGCCCTCCCACCAATCCTGGCCGACGGCACGCATCGCGTCCTGCCAGATCAGCATGGCCTGCCATTGCGCGGCCTGCAGCTTGAGCAGGTCCTGCATCCAGCTTGCGGCATCGGGCAGGGCTGGGGCCGCGGCCGGACGGTGCGGCGCGGCATCGGGTGTTCTCGTCTTCGTCATGCTTGCTCCCCAGCGGCTGCTGCGCTTGTCGAGCCAATGTAGGCCGCCGCCCAGGCCGGCCGTTGACGCAGCGCAATCCCTCAGCGTTCGCCCAGAAAGCGCAGCCCGTCCAGCAGCGGCCGCGCTTCGGCCGCCTCCATGGGCGTGAGCCAGTACTCGCGCAGCGACCAGAACACCCAGCCCTCCAGCCGCAGCACCCGCACCTCGCCGGCGCGTGCCTGCAGGCGCAGCTGGTAGCTGCCGCCCTGCCATTGCAGGCGCAGCAACTGCTCGCCGGGCGGCAGCTGCAGACGCACCAGGCTGCGCGGCAGCGTGGCCAGCGGCGCGCCCGCGCCGGCGCTCACGCTGACCGGCTTGATGTCGTCGCTCCAATGCTGGCGCAGGATGTAGACGGTGCTGCACGGCCCCATCGGCGCGAGCGCGCGCGCCTGCGCCGCACGCGCCGGCTCCACCGGCGGCGCGTCCACGCACACCAGGCGCCGCGGCTTGAGCTGCTGCTGGCATATGCGGCCCGGCAGCGGCGCTAGCGTCGGCTCCGGCAACGTCGCGCAGCCCGCCAGCAGGGCCGATGCCAGCCCGAGCGCGGCGGCGCACCTAGTCATGCTCGAGGCCCCAGATCAGATGGGCGTCGATGAGCAGGCGGTGGCGCGCGCGCAGCGCCTGCACGCGCGCCTCCTGCTCGGCACGCTGCGCCTCCAGCCATTGACGGCGCGCCAGCAGCAGCGCCTGCAACTCGCCCTCACCCAGGGCATAGGCTTTTTGCAGCATCGCGGCGCTCTCCCCCGCCAGACCGGCCGCCTGCGCGGCCAGCTGCCAGCGCGTCAGGGCCTCATCCCATTCGGCCACGCCGCCGGCCAGCTCGAGCTCCAGCGCCTCGCGCTCGCGCGCCAGCGCGGCGCGTGCCACCTCCACCTCGGCCAGGGCCTGCTGCAGGCGCGCCTCGCGGTAGGCACCGCCCAGCGGCAGGCTCAGGCTGATGCCCACCACGCGCTCGTTGCGGAAGGCCTCGGAGGCGGTGTAGAGGCCCAGCGTGGGGTCGGGCCGCTTGTCGGCACGCGCGCGCGCCGCCTCTAGCTCGGCACGCTGCAGCAGGCCCTCGGCGGTGCGCAGCAGGTCGGACTCGGCCAGGATGCGCGGCGCCCAGTCCAGCGCCGGTGTCGCGATGGCGGCCGGATCGGCCAGCGCCGGCGCTTCAACGGGCAGATGGGCCGGCAGCTCGGCAAAGCGCCGCTGCAGGCGCAGGCGCGCGAGCGCAAGGCGGCTGGCGGCGGCGCTGCGCTGACGCTGCAGCTCGGCCAGCTCGCTGCGGGCCAGGCCCTGCTCCAGGCGCGCGGCATCGCCGGCGCGCAGGCGCTTGCCCACCACCTGCAGATTCGCCTCGCCCAGCGCCAGCTGCTGCTGCGCCAGCGCCTGCGCGGCACTCGCGGCCTGCCAGTCCAGCCACAGCTCGGCCAGGGCGCGCGCCGCCTCGTGGCGCGCCTCGCCCAGGCGGGCGCGAGCGATGTCCTGGTCCAGCTCGCCAAGCCGGCGGTCCAGCGCGGCCTTGCCGCCCAGGCGCAGGGTGCGCTCGAGGCCCAGGCTCCATTCCTGCGAGCTACCCAGCTCGCGCACGCGGCGGCGCTGGCCACTGGCCTTGAGCAGCCATTCATGCGAAGAGGCCGCGAGCGCGGCCGCGCCATGGCCGGCGCTGCCCAGCGCGGCCTGGGCCTGCAGCACCATCGGGTCGCGCTCCAGCCAGGCCGCGGCCTGCGCGGTATCCGGCAGGCCCGCCGGCGTGGGCTGGGCCTGCACCTGTGCCCACGCGCGCAGCGGCAGCACCAGGCCCCAACACATCGACAGGGAGATCAACAGGGCACGCATCAGAACTCTCCTTCCATCACCAGGGCATGGGCCCAGAAGCGCAGGCCCGTGCCGGCGAATTCCTCGCGCAGCCGGGTGCGCAGCACCTGCAGCTCCTCCGCACTCAGGAGCACCTGCACCTGCACCGAGCGGCTGCGCCCCATCACCTGTTCGGTGGGGCTGAGCCGGCCATGCGGCGTGCCGTGGCTGAAGGTGGGGCTGCTGGTGAAGAGCTCGTCGCCCACATGCAGCAGCAGGGCATCGAGCAGCTTTTCTTCCACCGACGGTGGGCAGATCAGGGTCAGGCAGTACTCAGCCATGGGCGGCCTCCTTGGCGCTCGCGGGCGCGCTCGGCGCGGCAAAGCGCAGATACAGAATGGGCAGCAGGATCAGCGTCAGCGCAGTGGCGCTGATGAGCCCGCCGATCACCACGATGGCCAGCGGCCGCTGGATTTCCGAACCCGGCCCGCTGGCGAACAGCAGCGGGATCAGGCCGAAGGCGGTGATGGCCGCCGTCATCAGCACCGGCCGCAGGCGGCGCTCGGCGCCCTGCAGCACGCAGTCGCGCAGGCTCAGGCCCTCGGCCTGCAGCTGGTTGAAATAGCTCAGCAGCACCACGCCGTTCAGCACCGCGATGCCCAGCAGCGCGATGAAGCCCACCGAGGCCGGCACCGAGAGGTACTCGCCGCTGAGCCACAGCGCCGCCACCCCGCCCACCAGCGCGAAGGGGATGTTGCTGAGCACCAGCAGGGCCTGGCGCACCGAGCCGAAGGTGGAGAACAGGATCAGGAAGATGAAGCCCAGCGAGAGCGGCACCACCAGGCTCAGGCGCGCCGCGGCGCGCTGCTGGTTCTCGAACTGCCCGCCCCAGCTGAGGCGGTAGCCGGCCGGCAGCGGCACGGCCTCGGCCACGCGTGCCTTGGCCTCCTCCACAAAGCCCACCAGATCGCGCCCGCTGACATTGGCGATCACCACGCCGTAGCGGCTGCCCAGCTCGCGCTCGATCTTCACCGGGCCCGATTCGCGCGTCAGCGTGGCCAGGGCCTGCAAGGGCACCGCCAGGCCCTCGCGGGTGGTGATGCGCAGGGCCGCGAACTCGGCCGGCGAGATGCGCAGCAGATCCGGGCCGCGCAGCAGGATGGGGGTGCGGCGGTTGCCCTCCAGCACCTGGCCCACGCGCAGGCCCTCCACCTGCACGCGCAGCGCGTCCTGCACCTCCTCCACCGTGAGGCCATGGCGGCCCGCCTCCAGACGATCGACGCGCACGCGCAGGTACTGCACGCCGTCGTTCTCCACCGTGTAGACATCCTGGCTGCCGGGCACGCGCTTGAGCGCCGCCTCGATGCGCTGGCTGAGCGTGTTGAGCGTCGCCAGATCGGGCCCGAACACCTTCACCGCGAGATCGCCGCGCACGCCGATGATCATCTCGGAGACGCGCATCTCGATCGGCTGGGTGAAGCTGTAGCTGATGCCGGGGATCTGGTCCAGCTGGCTGCGGATGCGCGCGATCAGCGCCTCCTTGTCGGCCAGCTGCCATTCGGCGCGCGGCTTCAGCACCAGGAAGCTGTCGGTCTGGTTCAGCCCCATCGGGTCGAGGCCGATCTCGTCGGAGCCGGCGCGCGCCACCACGCCGCGGATCTCGGGAATCTGCATCAGCGCCTGCTGGATCTTGAGGTCCAGCGCCGCGCTCTGCTCCAGGCTGATCGAGGGCAGCTTCTCGATGCCGACGATCAGGTCGCCCTCGTCCATGGCCGGCAGAAAGGTCTTGCCCACCTGGGTGTAGAGCAGGCCGGCCAGCGCCAGCAGCGCCGCGGCCAGGCCGAACACCAGGCGCTGGCGCTGCAGCGCGGCGCGCAGCAGCGGCCGGTACAGGCGCAGCAGCTGGCGCGGCAGCCAGGGTTCCTCGTGCGCCAGCTTTTTCAGCAGCAGCGAAGCCAGCACCGGGATCACGGTGAGCGAGAGCAGCAGCGAGCCGGCCAATGCGAACACGATGGTCAGCGCCACCGGCGCGAAGTACTTGCCCTCCAGGCCCTGCAGGCTCAGCAGCGGCAGGAACACGGTGACGATGATGAGCACGCCGGCCACCACCGGCGCGGCCACCTCATGCACCGCGCGCAGCACGATGTGCAGGCGCGGCAGCTTGCCGCCGGCACGCTCATGCGCGAGCTGCTGCACGATGTTCTCCACCACCACCACCGCGGCGTCCACCAGCATGCCCAGCGCGATCGCCAGCCCGCCCAGGCTCATCAGATTGGCCGACATGCCGGCCACCCGCATCAGCACAAAGGTCCACAGCGCCGCCAGCGGCAGCACCAGGGCCACCACGATGGCGGCGCGCAGATTACCCAGGAAGGCGCCCAGCAGCAGCAGCACCAGCAGGGTGGCCTCGATGAGCGCCTTGGAGACCGTGCCCACCGCCTTCTGCACCAGCTCGGCGCGGTTGTAGAACACCTGCACGCGCACACCCGGCGGCAGGCTGGGCCGCAGCTCGGCCAGCTTGCGCTCCACGCCCTCCACCACCTGCTGCGCATTCGCGCCTGCCAGGCCCAGCACCAGGCCCTCCACCGCCTCGGCGCGGCCGCTCTGCGTGACCACGCCGTTGCGCGTCACGCTGCCCTCGCGCACCTCGGCCAGGTCGCCCAGGCGCAGGATGCTGCCGGCCTTGCGGGCCACCACCACGGCGCGCAGATCGGCAAGGCTCTGGATGCTGCCCTCGCTGCGCACCAGCAGCACCTCGTCGCCCTCGGTCAGGCGGCCGGCGCCGTCATTGCGGTTGTTGGCGGCGATGGCCGCCTGCACGTCGGCGCTGCCGAGGCCCAGCGCGGCCAGCTTGGCCGGGTCGGGCAGCACCTCGAAGGCGCGCAGCTTGCCGCCCAGCACGTTCACATCGGCCACGCCGGGCACGGTACGCAGCGCCGGGCGTATCACCCAGTCCAGCAGGCTGCGGCGCGCCTCCAGCGAGAGCTCGGGCGCCTCCACGGTGAACTGGAACATCTCGCCCAGCGGCGTGGTGATGGGCGCCATGCCGCCGCTCACGCCGGGCGGTAGCTCGGCCTGGATGGTGGCCAGGCGTTCGGCCACCTGCTGGCGCGCCCAGTAGACATCGGTGCCGTCCTGGAAATCCACCGTCACGTCCACCAGGCCGTACTTGGACACCGAGCGCAGCATGCGCTGCTGCGGGATGCCCAGCATCTCCACCTCGATGGGCGCGGCGATGCGGGTCTCCACCTCCTCGGGCGTCATACCCGCGGCCTTCATGATGATCTTGACCTGGGTGCTGGAGACGTCCGGGAAGGCGTCGATCGGCAGCTGGCGGAAGGCGTACCAGCCGCCACCCGCCAGCAACGCCGTGGCCAGCAGCACGAAGAGGCGCTGCGCCAGGGCGAACTGAACCATCTGCTTGAGCATCTCACTGCCCCCCGCTCTTGCCCTGCCAGGCGGCCTTCAGCGCTACCACGGCGCTGGCCGCCACCTGCTGGCCGGCCTGCAAGGGGCCGCGCACCTGCACGCTGTCGCCGCCGCTGGCGAGCAGCTGCACCGGCGTGGCACGGAAGCCCTGCTCGCTGCGCACGAACACATAGGCCTGCTCGTCCTGGCGCGCCAGCGCCGCCAGCGGCAGCACCCAGGCGTCCTTGGCTGCGGCGGCGGGCAGCTGTACCTGCAGCACCTCGCCCGGGCGCAGCAGCGCCGCGCCCTCGCTGACGCGCGCCCGCAGCGTGAGCGTCTGGCCCTCGCTGACCTGGCCGGCGAGCGAGAGCACGCGTGCCTTGATGGCACGGCCCGGCACCGTCAGTTCGGCCCGGGGCGGCAGGGCCGCGGGCCGGGCGTCCAGCTGCACCTCCAGCCACAGCTCGCCCTGCTCGGCGATGTGCAGCAAGGCATCGGCCTCGCGCACGCGCTGGCCGGGCCTGAGCTCGAGCGCCGTCAGCTGCCCCGCCACCTTGGCACGCAGGGTCAGGCCTTGCTCCAGCGGCCCGCCGGCGCGCAGGCGCTGCATGAGGGCCGCATCGGCACCGGCCAGGCGCAGCGCGGCCTCGGCCTGCTGCAGGCGGGCGCGCTCGCTGCGCTCGGCCGCCTGCGCCTCCAGCACGCGGCGCTCGGCGATCACGCCCTCCTCCAGCAGCCGCTGCTCGCGCGCCAGCGCCTTGGCGGCCAGCTCATGCCGGCTGGCGGCGTCCATCAGGCGCAGCTGCAGCTCGGCGTACTCCGGGCTGGCCAGGCGCAGCAGGGGCTGGCCGGGCCTGACAAGCTCCTGCCCGCTCACGAACAGGCGCTCCACCACGCCGCCCACCGGGGCGCTGAGCACCTGCTCGCGCCCGGGCGGCAGCACCACCTTGGCGCTGTGCAGCAGCGTCGGTGCGGCGGCGTTGGGCGCCAGCGTGTGCAGGCGCACGCCCAGGGTCTGCAGCTGGGCGGGCGAGACCGCGAATGCGGCCGCCGGCGCGGGCTCTGCGCTGGCCGCGCAGCCAGCCGCGGCGAGCAAAAGGGGCAGGAAGGAATGGCCGGCGCGCAGGGCTGCGCGCGCGATCGGATCAACGATCATGCGTGATGACTCCGTATGAGAGGAAACGAGACGGGAACGGCGGCCGCGCCGGCGCTCCGCCGGGCAGGCCGCAATCAGGCCAGCATCAGGCGCGTGGGGGACGTTCCAGGCTGCGCAGTGGCGGCAGCTGGATGGCGGTGCGCTGCGGCTCGGCGGGCGCGCACAGGCTGGCGGACAGCAGGGGCAGATCGAAGTCCATCAGCAGGCTCGGCGCATGCACGCAGGCATCGTCCAGCGCATGCTGCTGCGAGGCCTTGGACTTGTCCTTGTGCACCGAGCCATCGCGGTCGTGGTGATGGCTCTCCAGCTTGAGAAAATGCAACTGGGCATTCAGCTGGCTGTCGCCGCGCGTCAGCAGCACGCCCACACCGGCGACCGCCAATGCCTGCCAGCACAGGCACAACATCAGCAGCAGGTGAAGAACAGGCTTGAAGCGCATGGGCGCGCAGTCTAACGCAGCAGGCTTGCGGCAGCGCAAGGCAAAAGCCCTGCATGACGCCCCGCCTTCAGCGGCGCTTAATCCGCAGGTAGCAGGCGGTAGCCCTCGCCGCGCACGGTCTCGATGCGCGTCAGCAGCAGCTTGCGGCGCAGGCTGTGCACATGCACGTCGATCGCATTGCTTTCCAGGTCCTGGCCCCAGCGGTAGAGCTGGGCGAGGATCTGGTCGCGCGTGCACAGCGCGCCGGCGGGCGCCATCAGCAGCGCCAGCAGATCGAACTCGCGGCTCGTCAGCCCGAGCGCGCGGCCCTGCTCGAAGGCGCAGCGGCCCTGGGCGTCCAGCACCAGCGCCCCCGCCAGCAGGGCCGATGCCAGATTGCCACGGCCGCCCAGCACCATGGCCTGCAGGCGCGCCGCCAGCTGCGCCGCGTCGACCGGCCGCAACGCATAGGAATGGGCGGGCAGCGCGCTGCGCAACAGCGGCGCGAGCTCGGCCGCCGCGCAGCACACCAGCAGATGCGGGCGCTCCACCGGCGAGGTGCCGCGCACCAGTTGCTCGGGCTCGCACCAGGCGGCGCCGGCGTAGTCCAGCACCAGCGCGTCGAAGGCCTGGGTCTGCAAGGTCTGCTGCAGCGCGGCGGCATCGGCCACCAGCGCCGGCCGCCAGCCACGCTCCACCAGCAGCTGCATCAGCCGGGTCTGCAGCGCGGGGTCGTCCAGCGCCAGCAGGGCGCGAAAGGCGTGCGCGCTATCGGGGGCGCGGGAGGGTAAGGCTTGCTTCACCTCGCCAGCCTTGCCGCGCCGGCTTAAGCCCAGATGAAGCGCGCGCGGCCGGCCGCGCTTCATGTCTGCTTAATGCACTTTCAAGAGCATGGATGTAAGCGGAGGTTGCCAGCTCGGGCAGGCGCAACAAGCGCTTACCGCCTTAATGATGAAGCGCGGCCGCCTGCGCAGACTGCGCCCCAACCAGGCTGGCCAAGCGCCCAAGCCATCAAGAACAAGTCGTCGGGAATCGATGTCCAACACGCTCTCATCCATGCATGTCGCGGCCACCAGGCCGGCCAGCCGGCAGCGGCCCTGGTGGGCCGAGGCCCTGCTCTACCTGGGCATTGCCGCGCTGGTGGCGGCGGCCTGGCTGGCGGTGCGGGCGCTGGATCTGCGCGCCGCCTCGGAGCGCGGCTACTGGCTGGGCGTGGCGGGCGGCTGCATGATGCTGCTGCTGTTTGCCTACCCCTTGCGCAAGCGCCTGCGCCTGATGGCGCGCTGGGGCGCGGCCAAGTGGTGGTTCGCGGTGCACATGGTGCTGGGCATAGGCGGGCCCTGGCTGGTGCTGGTGCACTCGGGCTTCCAGATCGGTTCGCTGAACGCCGGCGTGGCGCTCTACAGCATGCTGATCGTGGCGGGCAGCGGCGTGGTCGGGCGCTTTCTCTATCTGCGCATCCACCGCGGCCTCAGCGGCGAGCGCCAGAGCCTGGCCCAGCTGCAGCGGAGCCTGGGCCTGCAGCACGACGGCCTGCATTCGGCGCTGGGCTTCTCGCCCCTGCTGGAGCGCAGCCTGCTGCGTTTCGAGACCTATGCCCTGGCCGGCCAGGGCAGCCTGCGTCAGCATCTGCGCGCCTACACCCTGCTGCCGCTGCGCCATGCCGCCACGCGCGAGCGCTGCCTGCGCGCGCTGCGCCCGGCGCTGCGCAAGCAGGCGGGGCTGCAGGGTTGGGACGAGGCGACGCGGCGGCGCCAGCACCGGCTGCTGCGCCAGACGGTGATCGGCTATCTGCAGGCGGTACAGCGGGTGGCGCAGTTCCAGGCCGCGGTGCGGCTGTTCTCGCTCTGGCATGTGCTGCATGTGCCCTTCGTCTACCTGATGGTGATTTGCGCCGTGGCGCATGTCATCGCGGTGCACGCGTACTGAGATGTTGCATGGGCGTCCCCAGTGCACTCGGGCCCAGGCATGAGGCTGCTGCGCGCCTGCCTCATCTGGCTGTGCCTGTGCACGGGCATGGTGCCGGCCTGGGCGCAGAGCATGGAATCGGTGCTCTCGCCCGGCGCGCTCAGCAAGGCCCACCTGAAATGGGAAGACAGCTGCAAGAGCTGCCATGTGCCCTTCGACCGCAAGGCGCAGGACAAGCTCTGCGCCGACTGCCACAAGGACATCGCGCGCGACCTGGCCGAACGCAGCGGCATGCATGGCCGCATCAAGCCGCAGCCCTGCCGCGCCTGCCACACCGAACACCGGGGGCGTGAGATGCAGATCGCCGCCTTCGACAAGCCCAAGTTCGACCACCAACAGACCGACTACCTGCTGCGAGGCAGGCACCGCGAACTGGACTGCGCCAAATGCCATGCGCCCGCCGCCAAGTACAGCGCGGCGCCGCATGACTGCCAGTCCTGCCACCGCAAGGATGATGTGCACAAGGCCGCGCTGGGCGCCAAGTGCGAGAACTGCCACGAGGAGAAGAGCTGGAAGGAAACGCGCTTCGATCACGGCAAGACCCGCTACCCGCTCACCGGCGCCCACCTGCCGGCGCGCTGCGAGTCCTGCCACAAGACGCGTGAATACAAGGACACCCCGCAAACCTGCATCGGCTGCCACCGCAAGGACGACAAGCACAAGGCGCAGTTCGGTGAGAAGTGCGAGAGCTGTCATGCCACCCAGCGCTGGAAGGAGGTGAGCTTCCGCCACGAGCTCGACACACGCTACCCGCTGCGCGACAAGCACCGGGACCTGCGCTGCAGCGCCTGCCACGGCGGCCCGCTCTACAAGGACAAGCTCGCCAGCGACTGCGTGAGCTGCCACCGCAAGGACGACAAGCACAAGGCCAGCCTGGGCACGCAGTGCCAGAGCTGCCACAGCGAGCGCGGCTGGAAGGAAGTGCAGCGCTTCGACCACGACCGCAGCGCCTTTCCCCTGCTGGGCCGGCATGCGAGGGCGGGCTGCAAGGACTGCCACCAGAGTCTGGTCTATCGCGAGGCGCCCAAGGACTGCGTGGCCTGCCACCGCAAGGACGACCAGCATGCTGGCTCATTGGGCGAGCGCTGCGCCGACTGCCACAGCGAGCAGGACTGGAAGGCGCCGCGCTTCGAGCACGCACGCACGCGCTTTGCCCTGCGTGGTGCGCACGCCGCGCCCACGCTCGCCTGCAGCGCCTGCCACCAGGATGCGCGCCATTTCCGCGCCACGGCCATGGACTGCATCAGCTGCCACCGCAAGGACGACAAGCACGAACGCCAGCTTGGCGAGCAATGCGAGAGCTGCCACGCCGAGCTGCGCTGGAAGGACAGCCGCTTCGACCACGCCAAGGCGCGCTTTGCGCTGGCGGGTGCGCATCTGGCACTGGAATGCAAGGCCTGCCACCAAAGCCCGCGCTTCCGCGACGCGGCGCGCGACTGCGTGGGCTGCCACCTCAAGGACGACCGGCACAAGGCCCGCCTGGGCAGCGCCTGCGAGAGCTGCCACAACGTGCGCGCCTGGCGGCTCTGGCGTTTCGATCACGAGCGCCAGACCGACTACAAGCTGCTGGGCGCGCATGCAAAGCTGCGCTGCGAGAGCTGCCACACCCAGCCCGCACCGGCGGGCCGGAAGAAAACGGCAGCACTGCAGCGCGAATGCGTCGCCTGCCATGCCAAGGACGATGCGCACGACCGCGGCTTCGGCCTGCGTTGTGAGCAATGCCACCAAGCCACGCAATGGAAGCAGGTGCTCAACAGCACGGCACGAGGAGGATCGCCATGAGAGCCCTGTTGCGCCATTTCCTGCTGACGGTGTTGCTGTGCACCTTGGGCTGGGCCCTGGCCGCCCCCGGCAAGGATTTCGACCATCTGCGCACCGGCTTCGCGCTCAGCGGCTCGCACCAGAACCAGCGCTGCGAGAGCTGCCACATCGGTGGCGTGTTCAAGGGCACGCCGCGCGATTGCGAGTCCTGCCACACCAGCGGCGCGCGCTTTGCGCGCACCAACACCGTCAAGCCGAGCGCGCACATCCCCACCCAGCAGGCCTGCGACAGCTGCCATTCCACGCGCAGCTTCAGCGGTGCGCGCATGGACCACAGCGGCGTGGCCAAGGGCAGCTGCCAGAGCTGCCACAACGGCAGCCAGGCCGGTGGCAAGCCGGCCGATCACCTCAGCACCAGTGCGGCCTGTGACAGCTGCCACCGCAGCAGCGCCTGGAAGCCGGCCGCCAACTTCAACCATGCCGGCGTGGCGGCCGGCAGCTGCGCCAACTGCCACGCCGCGCTCAAGCCCGCCACCGCGGTGCACGCGGGCCAGACCGTCTGCGACAACTGCCACAAGAGCACCAGCAGCTGGGTCGGCGCCAAGGTGGAGCACGGTAGCTTCAACGCCAGCACCAACTGCGCCGGCTGTCACAACGGCAGCGCCGCCAGCGGCAAGCCCGGCAGCCATATGCCGGTGGGCAGCGCCAACTGCGGCAGCTGCCACGGCAGCAACGGCTGGAAGCCCAGCAAGTGGAACCACAGCCAGCTCGCCGTGGCCAACCAATGCGCGAGCTGCCACAGCGGCGCCTTCCCGCCGGCCGATGGCAAACCGGCCACCCACACGCCCTACCAGAACGTCAGCGCGCTGGCCTCGGCCAATTGCGACAGCTGCCACAAGGCCGGCTACGCCAGCTGGACGCCCGCCAAGCTGCATGCCAGCGTGAGCGTGAGCAGCCAGTGCAGCAGCTGCCACGCCAGCAGCAAGCCAAACACCGCCGTGCACAGTGGCCAGACCGTCTGCGAGAACTGCCACAAGAGCACCAGCAGCTGGGCCGGCGCCAAGGTCGATCACAGCGGCTTCAGCGTCGCGACGAACTGCAGCAGCTGCCACAACGGCACGGCGGCCACCGGCAAGAGCGCCAATCACATCCCGGTGGCGGCCACCAACTGCATCGCCTGCCACGGCACCAGCGGCTGGAAACCGACGAAGTGGAACCACAGCCAGCTCACCGTGGCCAACCAGTGCAGCAGCTGCCACAGCGGCGCCTTCCCGCCCGCCGATGGCAAGTCGGCCGCGCACACGCCCTACCAGCTGGTGGCCACGATCGCCGCCAGCAACTGCGACAGTTGCCACAAGGCCGGCTATGCGAGCTGGACGCCCGCCAGGCTGCATGCCAGCGTGGCCGTGAGCAGCCAGTGCAGCAGCTGCCACCTCAGCGCGCGCCCCGCCACCGCGGTGCACGCGGGCCAGACCGTCTGCGAGAACTGCCACAAGAGCACCAGTGCCTGGACGGGCGCCAAGGTGGACCACAGCGGCTTCACGGTGGCCACCAACTGCTCAAGCTGCCACAACGGCAGCGCCGCCACCGGCAAGAGCGCCAATCACATCCCGGTGGCCGCCACCAACTGCATCGCCTGCCACGGCACCAGCGGCTGGAAGCCGACGAAGTGGAACCACACCCAGCTGACGGTGGTGAACCAGTGCGCGAGCTGCCACAGCGGCGCCTATCCACCGGCCGATGGCAAGCCCGCGGCGCACACGCCCTACCAGCTGGTGGCCACGATCGCGGCCAGCAACTGCGACGGCTGCCACAAGGCCGGCTACGCGAGCTGGACACCGGCCAAGCTGCACAGCAGCGTGAGCGTGAGCGGCCAATGCAGCAGCTGCCACCTCAGCAACCGCCCGGCCACCGCGGTGCACGCGGGCCAGACCGTCTGCGAAAACTGCCACAAGAGCACCAGTGCCTGGACGGGCGCCAAGGTGGACCACAGCGGCTTCACTGTGGCCACCAACTGCTCAAGCTGCCACAACGGCAGCGCCGCCACCGGCAAGAGCGCCAATCACATCTCGGTGGCCGCCACCAACTGCATCGCCTGCCACAGCACGGCCGGCTGGAAGCCGACGAAGTGGAACCACACCCAGGTGACGGTGGTGAACCAGTGCGCGAGCTGCCACAGCGGCGCCTACCCGCCCGCCGATGGCAAGCCCGCGGCGCACACGCCCTACCAGCTGGTGGCCACGATCGCCGCCAGCAACTGCGACAGTTGCCACAAGGCCGGGTATGCGAGCTGGACGCCGGCCCGCCTGCACAGCAGCGTCAGCGTGAGCAGCCAATGCAGCAGCTGCCACCTCAGCAACCGCCCGGCCACCGCGGTGCACGCGGGCCAGACCGTCTGCGAGAACTGCCACAAGAGCACCAGCAGCTGGGCCGGTGCCAAGGTGGACCACAGCGGCTTCACGGTGGCCACCAACTGTTCAAGCTGCCACAACGGCACGGCCGCCACCGGCAAGCCGGTCAACCACATCCCCGTGCAGACCACCAACTGCATTGCCTGTCACGGCACCAGCGGCTGGAAACCGACGAAGTGGAACCACACCCAGATCGCGGTGCTGGACTGCGCCAGCTGCCACAACGGCAGCTACCCGCCGGCCGATGGCAAGCCGGCCCAGCACATCCCCTACCAGGCGCTCACCGGCGTGCTGGCGAGCAACTGCAACAGCTGCCACAAGGGCGGCTACGCCAGCTGGGCCAACGGCAAGCTGCACAGCAGCGTGACGGTGACCGGCCAGTGCAAGCAATGCCACAACGGCAGCTACCTCTCGCAGGGCGCCGTGGCCAAGCCCAGCAACCACATCCCCGAGTCGCAGCTGCTGAACGGCGCGGCGCTGGAGTGCAACGCCTGCCACACCAGTACCACCGCCTGGAGCCAGCGCATGAATCACAACGCCAGCATGGGCAGCGGCGCGGGCTGGTGCAAGGCCTGCCACGCCAGCGGCACCAGCTACCTGGGCAGCATGGAGCGCAAGGCCCTGACCCACCGCACCAAAACGCCCGTGCCTACGGACTGCTCCGAATCCGGCTGCCACCGCCCGCTGGGCAACAAGGGCGCGGCCTACACCAAATGGGACTGATGAAAGCTGCCATGAAAATCAAGAAAAAGGGGCCGCGCCTGCTGGCGCTGCACCTCGCACTGCTTGCCGCGGCCGCCCAGGCCCAGCTGGTGGACGATGTGGAGATACGCCGCGAGGGCGAGGACGCGGTGCTGCAGGTGCGCTTCGTCACCCCGGTGCAGCTGCTGCGCAGCCTGAGCGCCCGCAGCGGCGATCTGGGCCAGGTCTACTACGACCTGCTGCCGACGCGCGAGCCGCTCAATCTCGCCATCAGCTCCGAGCGCCGCCTGCCGGCCGGCGCCCGCAGCCCGCTGCTGATACTCACCGACGAAGCCGCCGGCGGGGCCGAACGCAGCCGCAAGCTGGTGCTGCGCTTCAGCGCCAACACGCCCTTCGTGGCGCGCAGCACCCAGGGCGGCCGCAGCATCGAGCTGGTGCTGCGCGGCCAGGGTGCGGCGCTGGCCGGCGCCGGCACGCCGACCGCCGCCATGCCCTCCCCCACGCC